>CALVGZ010000013.1 GCA_944327225.1 Candidatus Gastranaerophilales bacterium
GCTCTAAATTTACCAAAAAGAACTCGGATATTTTCCGAGTTCTTTTTTATGTATATAATTTAAATATGTTATTAAATATCTTTTATTAACATGTTATTTGCATATTTGAACTAGTCTATATGACTTATTTTGTTTTTTTATTTTTATGTGATATAATGCTTATGTAAAAGCAATTTTTGCTTTTCAGTTGTTTTGTTAATTGTGTGTTGTAAGGAGAATGCTTCAATGATTTCCAAGGTGAATTTGTCTTCTTTAAGTTTTAAAGCAAATGACTCTATGTCAGTGAGAGATGCTTATAAAGCTGAATTAGACGAAAATATTAAAATCGCACAAGGACAAAACGGTGTATCAACAAGTAATATTGGCAACCAAGTAAAAAATCAAATTCCTATGCAAGGTGGTCAAAAACTTGATGTCATCGCATAATTTGTGTTGTTAAATTTTAATTAATTTATGTGCAAGGGTTTTTATAACTTTTGCACATATTTTTAAATTTATACAAAAAATTACGTGATAAAACATTTTAATATAATTTAATTTATTGTATTTTTTAATAAAATCTTTTTTGTGAGATATGAACATATAAATAGTGTCTAATCTTAATTTTTTATTCCAGTTTATTAATGTGTTTATATATTCTTCATTTAGATATTTTTTATGTCCGGTTGTTAATGTTGTTTTAGAATTATTTTTTTTATGATGTCTGTATAAGTAACATACAGCTGATGTGTTTATCGAACCGCCGATTAAATGTGCTAATGAAAATAGAACTTTGTCTGCTCCTGTTTTCCAATAGCTTTTATCCGGATAATATTTTAATATTTCAAGTGATGTTTTTCTAAACATGGCTGAAGTTGAAGGATTCCATCCCCAAAGTCCAAAAGGACATTTTTTTATATTTAAATATTTAATTATAAAATTTTTATTTGCCTGAAATATGTTTTGTATTTCATTATCGGAAATTTCGGTTTCAATTTCTTTTATTGGATTGTTTACATAATTTAGAGAAACTACTTCGTTTTTATCATTAATTTCTCCGCAAGATGATGAAACAAAAGCTGCATTATTTCTTAGATGTATGTATAGCAGAGTGCTTAAATAATTTGGAAGCAATATGTCATCTGCATCTACCATACATATAAATTCGCCTTTTGCATAACTTAAACCCTTCATAAAGGCAATAAGTTGACCTTGGTTTTCTTTTAAATTAATAATTTTAATTTTTTCGTGGGATATTCTGTTTACAATTTTTGAATTTTCTTTATCTGAACCGTCATTTACAATAAATAGTTCCCAATTTGTGTATTCTTGTTTTAAAATGCTTAAAACACAATCAAAAATATATTCTCCAAGATTATAATAGGTTATTATTATAGATATTTTTGGTTTTTTTAATACGCTATTCTTTATTGTCATAGAATAATCTTAACATGATTATAAAAAAATGCTTGATTATTTTTTTTGTTTAATATACTATCATAATTGCTCAAGGACGCTGGTTAGCAAAGTGCGTGAGCATGAAAATCAAATATGGGGAATTAGCTCAATTGGTAGAGCACCTGCTTTGCACGCAGGGGGTTAGGAGTTCGAGTCTCCTATTCTCCACCATAAAAAGACTTCTTCAAAAGGAGTCTTTTTAATTAGAAGTTTAATTTGTTGTTATTTGCAATTTAAAAAATATTTATAATATACTTGACTTGTTAATTAACTTTGTTAACATAAAATTATGTTTGGATTTTAAGGGTTTATTAATGAAAAAATTACTTATAGCTATTTATGTGTTGTGTATTATGCCTTGCTTTGCACTTATGATTGACTATACTACAGATGGTTCTCAGCAAGCGTTAGTGTATAAAATTGGTTTTAGAATTTTGAATGCAAATAATATACATCATAGAATGGTATTTTATGCAAGACCTGAAAAGAAGATGACAAGTGCTCATACAAATCTTTTAGATAGACAAATTGTTATATATGGCGGAATTATAACCTATGCTGATAGCGAAGAAGAACTTGCCGCGATTATTGCACATGAAATTTCACATGTAGTCGATTCATATAATGGTATCTTTAGGGGATATTTTTCTTTAGTAGCGAGTATTCTTGCTCCTAAAAAATATGATTATTTAGCAGATAAGCGAGCTATTGACTATATGGTGAATGCGAATTACAATCCTTTAGCTTTCATAGTTATGATGAATAAAGTTGGAACGCAGTTTCGTTATGATATGTTAAGTATGCATCCTTTAACATCAAGAAGACTTATGGCAGCATACGAATATATCTATATGAAATATCCCGAATATTTGGTCCAAAATAAGTATAAAGATAATGTTTATTATCAAAATTTTCTTTTGACTTCTAAGGAAAATAGGCGAAAATTTCAGGAAAAAATTAAGAATAATTCTAAAAAACAAGTTAGATATTTGTAAAAACAAACTATGAAAAGACTTATTTCTTTATTTTTATGTTTAGGTTTTATTATTTCTCCTTGTAGTATTTATGGTGAAATCATAGAAGATGAGTTTGCCAATTTGACTTTAGATAAAAATTTAAGCATAAATATAAAAAAGCAAAAACCGTTAATTGATGATTTTGCACTTAAAACCTTGGATTCTAATTTAAAAATACAAAAAAGATTTATTAAGCCAATTTATGATGATTTTGCACTTAAAACCTTGGATTCTAATTTAAAAATTTCAAAACATGAACAAAATTTTTTGCATTTTGAAAATATTAATAGATTTTTAATTAAAGTTTCACCTGTTGAATATTTATCCACTAAGAATAATGCACAAGAAGGGCAATATGTTGATTTTAGAGTTATTCAAGATGTTAATGATGAAATTATAAAAATAAATAAAGATACTTTTATTAGAGGAAGGGTTGAAACAGTTTCTAAAAATGATATATATGGCATCCCTGCTGATATGATAATTGATAATTTTGTAATTGACAATAAATATAAATTATTTGGGCAATTAAAAATTGTGGGTGCAAAGCGTTATTATTGGATTTATCCTTTAAAATATATTCTTAGCTCGCTTTTTTATGCCGGTTTTGTTGTTATGCCAATAAGAGGCGGACATGCCAAACTTAAACCAGGTAAAATTTATGAAATATATTTTGAATTTGAATAATATTATTTCAAAATGTTTTTTATATTTTTAAATACTAAATTGTAATTTGAATATTTTTTATAAAAATATTCAGCTATAATTTGCATTAAATCACTATCTTCGGGATTATCTATATCAATTACCGCACTATCTTTCATTTTATATATTTTGATATTTCCATCGAATAACTTGCCTTTGCTGTTTATTAAGAAATTTGGTCTGTAAACATAAATAGAAGCGTTCATATCATATACAATTGGGGCTTGTTGTCTTGCTGTAACTCCTCTGTTGATTACAGGTTTATAATATCCTTGTTCGTTTATTTGAATTTGGTTAAAATATGGGGAACGTCTTGAGTCGGTGACGGAAACGCATAAATTTGCTTCAGGGTTATTTATAAGCTCATCCAATGTTCCTTTTATATCCTCCGGCGTTCTTAAAGGTGAAGTTAAGTCTAAATCAATTATAAAATCATAAGTTTTGCCCATTTTCTTGTATGTATCTTTTATAACATCAATTTTTCCTACAATATCACCTGCTAATTCTTCGGTTCTTTCAATATGGGTAAAATTAATTTTAGTCAGTTTTACTTGTTTTAATAATTCTTCGCTATCTGTATTTATTGCTAAATCACAGTTATAAGAATATTTTTCTTTAAATAATTGATAAGCTGATAAAGTAAAATATGAAATAGGATAGTTGCAAAAGTTAGAAATATTTTTATTTTTTAGACCTTTTGAACCTTTTCTTGCACATATTGTAAATAAAATATTCATTTTATATACCTCTTAGTTAATTAATGCTAATTCGACACTTTTAAGGGCTTCTTGCGGCATATTGTAATACAATTTTGGTTTTTGTTCTATTAAATCAAAAAAGTAATTCATTTCCCTGTAATACATTTTAGATGTATCGGATTTTAACAAATCAAAAACTTTTGTTTCATTTTCGCCAAATACTTCTATTTCTCTAATTGTTTTTCTTCCGAAATAATCTATGTGCAATGAACCGATTACACTGTTATTTTCTAAAATATATTCTGCAACATCATTTGAAGTAATTTGAAGATTAGATTTTTTGGCAGAAATTCTTTTAACCTTATCAAACGGCCCAAATAACCACTTTATATAATCTATTTCATGTATTAAATCAAGCTCTACACCGCCGCCCATAGAACTTTTTGCACTATAACATTTTGTATAATCACTATTTTTTCGCCAATCAGGCAAATAAGATGAACAAATTGCTCTAAAGGAATATATTTTATTTTTTTCTATGTATTCTTTTAATTCAATAATGCTTGAATTAAACCTAAGAGGGCATGCTACATAATTTATGCCTTTTGAAAATTCACAATCATATTTTTTTTCAAAAATCGGCTTTTCGATGAAAAAATTTTTTGTTTTAGCACTTAAATTTTTAATTGCTTCTATGTGTAATGTTGTAGGATTTGTAACAAAAACAATATCATAATCACAAGGAACATCACTATAATTTAAATAAACATTATCAATTCCTTTGAAAGGTTCGTTTTTTGTTCTTAGAGCGTCTATTTGACAATCTATTTTTCTTTCTTTTAATATTTTTATAACATTATTTAAGTGTTTTTGCCCGATTGATCCTAACCCTGTAAATAAAATCTTATATTGCACTCCAACCCCCATCAACCATAAGGTTATGCCCTGTTATATAACTTGCTTCATCTGACAATAAAAAACTAACAGCAGGGGCAATTTCATAGGGTTGCGCAAGACGCTTTAAAGGAGAACGATGTGAATAATTTTCAATAAATTTAGGATGTTGTTGTTTTCTGTCAATTACTCCGCCAGGAGATACACAATTTGCTCTAATACCTTTGTGTCCGATGTAAGAGGCTAAATATTTAGTGAAATTTATAATTCCGCCTTTTATTGCAGGATAAGCAGCAGGAGAAGTTCCGCCTGTACCTTCATATATTGTAAAATCGTTTCCTCTAACACCATATATAGAGCCGAAAAATACAAACGAAGAGCCTTTTTTCATATATTTAACACCTTCTTGAGATATAACAAGAATAGGATTTAATTGCATGTCAACATTTTTTTTCCAAGAATTAAAATTTATATCTTCAAATTTATTTCCCCAATCTTTCGTTCTCGGATAAGCACAATGAACAATGCCGTCTATTTTTTTATATTTTTCATATATGTTTTTTAATAAGTTTTTTATGGAATCTTCATTTGTTATATCTGTCGGATAAGCTTCAGAATTAATATCGGCGTTTATTGCAATTCCGTTCTTTTTTTCAATATCTTTAACTATTTCCCTACCTATTAAACCGCAACCGCCAAATACAATTATAACTTTATCTTTTAGCATATTCTCTCCCTAAAACTTAATATATCTGATATCATCCTGTGCTTTAGCATAATTTTGCGCATTTCCGATATCAAGCCAATAACCACGTATTGGGAAATGTGTAACTTTTTTATTTTCTTCGATTAATTTATCCATTAAATCTGTTGAATCATATTTTTGATTTTTTGGAATATAATTCAACATTTCTTTTTGAATTAAATAAATACCTGCATTTGAATAATAAGTATATGACGGTTTTTCAATCAAAGAATTAATTTTCTTGTCGGTTGTATCTAAAACAGCATAAGGTATGTTAATTCTTATATTAAATGTAGCGATAGACATATTATCGTTATGATTTTTATAGTTTAAATAAAAATCGTAAAAATCAATATTAGTTAAAACATCGGCATTCATAACAAGAATATCGTTATTTATAAAATCATCAACAAGCCCGATTGAACCTATTGTTCCTAATGGAGAATTTTCTTCGATAAATTGAATATTATAGTTAGAATAATTTTCCTTAAGATAATTGATTATATGTTCTTTAAGGTGATTAACGGAAATATAGATGTTTTTAATGCCATAACTTATTAATCTATCCACATTATGAGCTATAATTGGTTTTCCTGCTAATTCAAGCATAGGTTTTGGAATATCATTTGTATATGGCTTTAATCTTAACCCTTTGCCACCTGCCATAATAACAGCATCAATTGGCAAAAGTGCTTTTAATTTAGTTAAATCGATAAAATCAATCAATTCAAAATTATCATTTACATAAGGAACAATTTTTAAATCCAATTTTTTATATTCATTAATTTTTTTATAATCAGTTAAATTTGTAATATATTTAAAATTTTTATTCGCTATTGTTAAAATACAATCATCTAAGCTTACACCATTTACAAGCCCTCTTCTAATATCTCCATCGGTAACGGAAGCTACAACTTGAGCTTTTGAATTGATAACAAATAAAATTAAGGGCATGCCCGTTTGAAAACTGTTTATTTTTTCAAGAGCATATTTTATTGTTTTGTTTTCTAAAATTGTGTATTTTGAATTTTGCATATATGTATTATTATACATAAAATTACTTATTTATATATTTTAAAATTAAAAAAACTTCTGCATAATCACAACAAATGCTTGCACCGTTAAATGAGGCTTGTGCTTTAATTTTTTCTATACTTCTTGGCAGAGGATTATTTTGTATTTCGCTTTCATAAATTTTTATTATTTTTAATTTGTCATTCATAAAATCAGAAATATCATTAAAATAATTAGGTATAAATTTATCAAATAGAGAATAACTTGTTTCGGAAATTGTTTCATAACATAAAATTTGTTTTATAAAATTGTATCTGAATGTTTTAGTACAAGCTGATGCTGCTTCAAAAATAATCCTGTGATCCGAATGAATATCTCCATAAAACGGTAAATAAATTATCTCTGGAGTTATTTCATTAAAAATACAAGAAAAATCCCTAATGAGTGATGAAACATCATTTTGTGTTAATTTTGCAGCAGGATAGTTTAAACAAAAATATTTATCAAACTTATATTCTTTAGAAACAAGTTTTATTTGCTCTTGCCTTTTTTCAATAAATTCTTTCGAATATTTGCAAGAATTTATAACATTTGTAACAAACACACAAAAAACCTTATCTCCTTTAGATTTATGTTTCAACAAAGTCCCGCCGCAGCCTAAAGTTTCGTCATCGGGATGAGGTGCGATTACTACAATATTTTTCATAAATATCTTCCAAACATTTATTAATTTATAATTTTACCAGACATCAATTATTTTAACATATTTATAAATATTCTCCTATACTTGGCAATGTATCGAATTCATGTTCAACAAGATTAATCGCCCCATCAGGAGTTTTAACTGTTATTATATTATTTTTAACATTTATAATTTTACCATATTCAATGTTATCCAAATCGCACTTGGTAATTTCTGTTTTCCAAATTTTAATATTTTTATCTTTATATTTAATCTCAGCTCCGATATACGGTCCGGTTAATGCTCTTGTAAGATTATATATTGTTTCTGAATTCATCTTAAAATCTATAATTCCATCAATTTGATTTCTTTTTTTCCAAGTATTTGCTAAATTATGATTTTGAGGAATTCTTTTATAGGTACCGTTTTTTAAATCAAAATAAAATTTGGAAACTTGTTTTTTAGCAATTTCAACAACTTTGTTATATAAAGTAAAAGCATCATCGTCATGAGTTATTTCAAAAACTTCTTGCGATAAAATATCGCCGCTGTCCGCACCTTCATCCATAAAGAAAAATGTTGAAGCACTTTCTTTTAATCCCAATGCCAAAGCCCAAATTAAAGGATGACGACCTCTATTTTGCGGCAATTTAGCGGGATGAAATCCAATTATTCCGAGCGGACATAAATTTAGTAATTCTTTTTTAATTAAACTTGACCAACCGAAACAAAAAATTACATCAGCTGATAAATCTTTAATCCATGATATGGTTTCTGGCGAATTAATATCTTTTGTATAGTGATAAGGAATTGTATTTTCCTTGCATAGCGGAGTTAAATCGGCAAAATCAGAATTAAACTTTGAAAATTCTTTTGTAACAACACCTGCGATTTCAGCTTTAATATTAATTAGACATTCAAGGATTTTTTTTTGAAAATTCTACTGTTCCGACAAATACTACTTTCATTATTTAACCTCTATATTATAAAATTCTTTGTTTAATATATTATCCAAATTATAATTTTTTATTTTATTTAAAATATTAAGAGCAGTGTTTTCTTTTTTGTATGGATTAATTGTTTTTGAAAAATCCTCTATGTATATTTTATTAATTGCAGACAGTATATCATTTTTTTGAGGATTACAATTTATAATTGAACTTGCCTGTTTTCTTCCTTTTTGCCTATTTCCAATATTTACTGTTGCAATATTAAAAGATGGAGCTTCATATATTCCGCTTGATGAATTACCTACAACAGCATCAACATATTGCATAGCAGATAAATACCTCAACATTCCCAATGATTTATAAACTTTAGCATTTTTATTTTTTTTCTCAAATTCAATAATTTGATTAAATATTTCTTCATTCCCGCTATCAGAATTAGGACAAGTAATAATAAAATTAGTATCTTTTAGCTCACTCAAAGCATCTAATAATTCTTTTATCTGCCCTTTGGTATCACCTTCTAGTGTTACAGGATGAAAAGTAATAAGTAAATTCTTTTTATTAAATTTAAAATCAAGGGATTTTTCAAGTTCATCTTTCTTTAATAAATCAATATATTTTATATTCTCTAGTGCCAACGCTCCAACATTAAACACCCTAGAAGGATTTTCTCCTAGTTGAATTACTCTTTTTTTAGATTGTTCACAAGATACAAAATGCAAATGACTCATTTTGGTTATAGAATGTCTTATAGCTTCATCAATAGCCCCTTGCGTAGTATCTCCGCCATATAAATGCGCAATAGGAATATTATTTAACATTGCTGCTTGAGCTACACCCATAATTTCATATCTGTCACCCAATAAAACAACAATATCAGGCTTTAATTCCCTAAAAGCACAACTGAATTTTTCAATAGTTAAAGCTAGAGAATGTGCTGGATGCGCTTCTATTTCAATATCAATTTCTTTATATATTTTTTGTTTAATTTCGTTTTTAGTTAAACCAAATTTTTCTGATAAATGCATGCCTGTAACAAACAAATAAAAATCAACATCAGAATCTTTATCAAGCAAATCAATTAATCTTGACATTATGCCGTATTCAGCTCTGGTTGAAGTTACAAGCGCTATTTTTCGCATATTATTTCATCCTCTAAATAATCTTTTGTAGCAATCTTGCCTATAATTTCATCCCATTTCATAGGTGAAATTCCATTTCCGGGGCGTTTTGCGGTTAAATTATTTTCAGTGAATATTTCGCCTTTTTTAATATCACATTTTGCAACTATTGATTTTCTTACTATTTCAATATTTGATATTTCACTCTTTTTAGGTTCTTTGATACCATTACCAAGAGCTTTTTCAATATTTCTTATTGATTTTACCATTTGAGCCAATTCATCAGGCTCTAAGCTCGCCTTATGGTCGGGTCCTTCCATATTTTTATCCAAAGTAAAATGTTTTTCAATTATTTCAGCACCCATTGCAACTGCTGCAATTGGAATTTCTAACCCTTGCGTATGATCAGAATATCCAACAGGCAGATTAAATTCTTTTTTTAATGTTTCCATTGCTTTTAAATTAACATCTTCATAAGGTGTTGGATATTGAGTTGTGCAATGCAAAAGGGATACTTTGCAATCTTTTAAAACTTTAAGAGCATTTTTAATTTCTTCAAGATTTGCCATGCCTGTCGATAAAATAATATCTTTTTTAAATGAATTAATTTTTCTTAGATAAGGCAGATTAGTTATCTCACCTGATGGAATTTTAAAAATTTCCATACCCAATGAATTTAAGAAATCGCAGCTTTCAAGGTCAAAAGGTGTAGATAAAAACATTACATTTTTGCTTTCGCAATATTTTTTTAATTCTATAAAATCATCTTTTTTCAATTCAAGTTTTTTAAGCATTTCTAATTGAGTTGAATTTTTTTTAAGATTTTCTTTTTGATATTGTGCCATTTGAGCATTTTTATTAACCAATTCTTCGCTCTTAAAAGTTTGAAATTTAGCACAATTACACCCTGATGAAGCAATAACATCAACCATTTTTTTAGCAAGCTCAACTGAACCATTATGATTTACACCGATTTCTGCTATTATAAATATATTTGCCATCTTTCCTCGTTTTAATTATTTTAATCTTGAACCAACACAAAATTTACCGTTAAAATAATATTCAGTAACTCTTAATATCGAATCTTTTGTTTTAACTATAAAGCCATCATTATCTTTTTTCAATATTTGACCTTCTATACCTTTGTAAATTGGTGCATTTTTTATCATTTCAGCTTTATTAATATAAAAAGGAATATTATTTATACTTGTTTTAGCCATAGGTCCTGGCTTTGATATAGCACGTATAAAATTAAATAACTCTCTTGAAGTCTGATTCCAATTAATATATTCGTCGCCAACCATTCTTTTTCCGCAATACATCCCAACAGGATCAATAGTATCTTGCTTAATTCTTTTTGCTGTATTGTTTTTTATTTGAATTAATGCTTCATGCAACAAAAAGGCACACTCTTTATGCGCGAGCTCCAATAGTGTTGCGTAATTGTCATTATCTGTTATAGAAAATATTTTTTGTAAAATAATGTCACCTGTATCAATACCTTCATCAACATAATGAACAGTAATTCCGAACTCTTTTTCATCATTAATCAAGACCCAATTTAAAATATTACGTCCACGATACAATGGCAGTTTACCGGCATGGCAATTGATTACATGATACTTTGATAAAATAGGCGCTTTAAAAATTTGATTAAAAGACATAGAAACCAATATATCACAATTATATTTCTCGATTTGTTCCAAAAATTCTTCAGAATTAATATTTCTATTTTTTATATAATCAATCGAGTTTTCATATGCAAAATTTTGTAGCGTTAAATCAGTTGTATCAAATCTAGGACATATAAATTTTATATTAAAATCTTTATCAGAATTAATTAATTTAAAAGCATTATGCCCCCATATACCATCAGCAAAATAACCTATATTCATAATTTAACTCCGCTCGGGATATTAACTAACCTTTCTTCAATCCATTTAGCATTTGATAAATCACCGCATTCGCAATTTTTAAACATTTCAAGCTCGTTCATCAAACACCAACAAGGTCTTGTCATAACATTATTATCATTTGTATATTTCAAAAATTCATCTCTTTGAGCTCTGTTTTCTAACATTATTGCTTGAAGCCAATAGTTAGAACGGGCGTTTTTTGGTTCTTTTACAAAACTATCACCAAAAAATGCTTCATATTTTTTTGCTAGTTCTCTTTTCTTTTCTAAAAATTTATTTAATTTTTCAAACTGAGCCAAGCCAAGTGCAGCATTAATATTAGGCATTCTATAATTATAGCCTGTTTCAGAATGTCTAAATTCCCATCTATGAGGAATTTTTGCTTGAGTTGTTAAATGTTTTGCATAATCAGCCAATTTTTCATCATTAAATAGCAGCATTCCACCACCGCCTGTTGTAATTATTTTATTACCATTAAAACTTATAGCGCTTCCCTCTGCCCAATTGCCGGTATGAGTACCTTTATATAAACTTCCAAGGCTTTCTGCACAATCTTCGACAAGTTTTACATTGTATTTATCACAAACTCGTTTAATTTCATCAATTCTGCAGGGATGTCCAAATGTATGCATAGGCACAACCGCTTTTATGTCATTATGTTTTTTAAGATAATCTTCAAGTTTTTCAGGGCTTAAACCGAGAGTATCTCTGTCGACATCTACAAAAACAGGTTCAGCATTACAATATCTAATAGCATTAGCTGTTGCAATAAATGTTAAAGGCTGAGTTATAACTTTATCACCTTCTTTAACACCTGCTAATTTTAAGCCTAAATGAAGTGCATTAGTACCATTAACACAAGCAACAGCTCTTTTAACTTTACAAAAAGATGCAATTTTTTCTTCAAATTCCGTTACGAACTTACCAACGCTTGAAACAAAAGTTGAATCAATGCATTCGGCAGTCATTTCTTTTTCTCGATTATCAAAAAACGGCTCGTGAAGTGCTATAAAATCTTCAGTGTTATAAATTTTTCTTATAAAGTCAACGGTTCCTTTGTACATTCACTCTCCCAGATTGGATTTTTGAGTCTCCAGCTACCTCTTACCTTTTCAAAATAATCCTTATTATATAATTTGTCAATGATTGACCAAAATTCTTCTTTAGTATAACCTAAAAATTCACAAAAATCTCTAACGCACAATGGATCTAAATACGCATCATGGTGTCTTACAAGTTCAATTGCTTCATCTCTTGTAATTAGACCATATCTTACCATTCTTGAAGCATAATCTGTCGCAAATTGGTGAGCAAATTTAGGATATTTTAGCCAAGAATGAACAAGATAAGCTCTTGAATCTACTTGGTCAAAATCTTCAATATGATGAGACCTTCTCCATTCATCTTCTAAATCTTTAAATCCAAATTTTTTTGCTACTTCATAATTTTTAAAACTATCCCAAGGAATAAAATATGAAATATATATAGGATCAATCTCATCTAATTCTTTTTCGGATAGTGCAACCGTTAATTCAAGTTCTTTTCTTGAAACTCCAGTATTTTTGATTAATTCATCTAAATCCATGTCGGATGCTACACCGTTTTTTAATATACCTCTTGCTGAATATGTGTCAAAACTATCACTTCCGCCATATTCATAGCTAACATTTTCACCGTATACCAAAAGCGGAGTATTGAATTTTTTAGCCATTAATAAAGGATATGTATAAATTAATCTATCAATATACCAAGTGGGTTTTCCGTATTTTTCGAAAGTGTATCTCATTATTTTTTTTGAGCTCTGATGTTCGGTTTTAGAGAAATTACATCGCAACCAAAAGCCTCTGATATATTTTTAATATTGTGTTTGCTGGCTTCAGTCATCGGGAAATTATCTTCAACAGAAAATAATATTGGATTCATTCCTAATTTATTTTTCATTAAATCAACTTGATAATGTGAATCTTTTCCACCGGAAACGGCAATAGCACAATCATAACTGTTTCCGTTAGAGCCTCTGTATTTATCGCATAAAGCTTCTAATTCTTTGTATCTTTTATCCCAATCTATGGTTTTTCTTTTTTCGTAGGTTTGGCAAGCAGAACAAACCCCGTTACTGCCAAACACTATTCCTGGTCTTGAGTTTGGCATAACGCACTTTTTGCAGTATTTAATCATTTTTTCTCCTATAAGTTATAAATATTTGGTTTATATTTTTTGAGGTTATTTATATCTTTGAACCATTCAACGGTTTCTTTTAAACCTTCTTCAATAGTGTATTTTGGTTTAAAGCCCGTTAATTTTTGAATTTTTGTATTATCGCACCACAAGCGGTTAACTTCAGAATTTTTAGGTCTTATACGTTGACTATCAACGACAAATTCAACGTCACTATTCATTATTTTTTTAATTAATTCCAATGTATCTTTCATTGAAATTTCATAATTTGAACCTATATTAATTTCTTCACCGTTAATATTTTCACAATTTGCAATTTTAACAAAGCCTTCGCAAGTATCTTTAACATAATTAAAATCTCTTGTAGGGGTTAAATCGCCTAATTTTATTTCTTTTTTACCTGATGCAATTTGAGTAATAATTGTAGGTATAATTGCTCTTGCCGATTGCCTTGGCCCGTAAGTATTAAAAGGACGAGCTATAACAACAGGCAATTCAAATGCGTTATAAAAACTTTTTGCAATAGCATCAGCACCGATTTTTGTTGCACTATATGGCGATTGGGGTTGTTTCGGATGATTTTCATCAATAGGAACATATTTTGCCGTTCCATATACTTCACTTGTTGAAGTTATTATTGTTTTTGAAACATTATTATCTTTTGCAGCCTGGCAAACATTCAATGTACCTTTGATATTGGTATCTATATAACTATCCGGAGCAACGTAAGAATAAGGTATCGCAATTAAAGCCGCAAGATGAAAAATTATATCAACTCCTTTAGTAATTTCTCTGATATAATTAGGGTCTCTCACATCACCGGATAAAATTTCAATGTCATCTTTGCAATCAACATCTTCAAGCCAGCCCCAATTATTAAACGAATTATATTGAGATAAAGCTTTAACAATAGCTCCTTCTTTAGCTAATCTTTCGGTCAAATGAGAACCTATAAAACCATCTGCACCTGTAATTAAAACTTTTTTATTTTTTAACATCTTTTCAACTTCCCAATTTTATTATCAAAATGTGTTAGCAAAAACTCAATATTACTTTATAACTTGGTATCACTGTTTATTTCCATATCTTTTCGTTTCATTATATCACCAATTTACCTATACAACAATTATCTCATATAACTACCTTACTATTATCTAAATGTATAATTTTAATTATTTTTTTAACATCTTTCCCATTCTTTTGTTTCAAAATTGTATCTTTTGACAACTCTTGCAGGATTGCCGACAGCAACGGAATAGCTGGGAATATCTTTTGTTACAACACTTCCTCCGCCTATAATGCAATGATTACCTATTTTTACTCCCGCAAGAATAATTACATTATCTCCAATCCAGCCGTTATCACCAATTATAATATCTTTTGAAGTATTTCCCTGAAATTTAACAGGTTGAGAAATATCAGAATAATTATGATTAGAAGCAAGGATTTTTATATAACTTGCAAGAAGAGCACCATTTCCAATTGTTATATTTCCCCCTCCAACAATTACGTTATCGTGGCCAATACAACAATTGTCACCAATAATAATTTTATTTTCAGGGTAACTTGCAATAATTTGGTTGTTTTCACCGATATCTGTTCCTCTGCCTATGATGCATCCATCTTTAACTTTGGCAAATATTTTAGTATTTTTATCAATTTTATTTCCGCCTAATAATTTTGTATTTTTAATTTTTGCAAAAATACTTATTTTATTTCGTTTAAACTTGTTTCTATCATAAGTATAAGAAAAACCTAATATTTTTATTGTTCTTAGTTGACCATCTTTTACTTTTTCAAAAAATTTCATATTTTACCTTCTTGATTCCAGTCTTAAAAATTTCATCTTTTTATTTTCTTAATTTCAATCCTAAAAATTCTCCTTCGTTATGAGATTTTGCATGGTAATATTTATAATTATCCCCATAAACTTCATTATAATATCCGTAAGGATATGCTTCTTCTTTTGGTTTTGGTGTTAAATTTTTATTATCTATTAATTTATACAATTCTTCCATTGAGTGTGCATTATAAACACAATCGAAATCATCATAAGGAGCTTTTCCTGCTAAAATTGATACCTTGCCCCAATAAGTTGCTTCGCAGCCTATTGTTGAAAATGAAGTTATAACTTTAGATGCAGCTTCAATTAAAGCATAAGTATCGATTTTTTCGTCAGGTTCAATTACAGTTAAATTTTTATATAATTTTTTAAATTCGTTTATTTCTCTAATTTGAGTAGCTTTTTTCTTTTTTGCTTTGGTTAAATTAGGATGAATTCTTAAATAAAAATGTTTTGTTTCATCATTTTTATAGTGTTCAAATAAATTTTTCAAAATTTCATTTTCATTTTTTGCAAACGGATGTTTCCAGCTATCAAAAGCATAAACCTCATCAATGGATGAATTAAAGAAAACAATATTTTCCTTGGTCTCATCCCAATTTTTAGGTAAAGAATCTTTTATTTGGTCTTTTGTATAAGATTCTAGTGCTTGAAATTTTCCTGCACGTCTATCTTTGAACCATTTGTTTGCTAATTCGATTTTATTTTCATCATCTTTTTGCCAATACTCGCTTACTTCCTTTCTCCAATTGTTGAAATCATGAGGAACACTGCCTATTATTGTTCTTAATTTATTTATGTTTGCTCCTCTTTCATATACCACATAAGGAATATTATGTCTTTTTGCAAAGGAAACAGCAGGGTATAGAGACGGCATTCTTCCGTTAAAAGTATGGATTTCATCAAATTTTATTTCATTATGAAACTTTTCAATATTTTTTAATATTATATATTCTGTTTCAAAAAATTTTTTAATATCTTTATTCCATTTTTTAATATCAAAGTCATAATCTCTTGTTAAAGTCATTATGCAACTTATAGGGCCAAGTCCTAAATTATAACCTTCGATTTCATAATTTATCGCATCTTGTATTGTCGTAAAATTTGGAAATTTTGGACATTTTATTTTTTCCATTTTTAAAATTTTAGCCGAGCTAATTCCTGCAATATTTGCGATTTTTTGACAAACTTTATTACATTTATTGCAATACCCGATATGATTTCTACGATTTAAACCGCACCATCCTTTTATTTTGTTATTGCAATCTAGTATGTAAATTTCATTTTCTTTATTTTCAAGCAGTCGCTTTAAAACTTCACCAACCAACCCCCACTTAAATGGTGAACGTGAATGCCCATATACATATAATATTTTCTTGCTATTCATTTATATCTCCCTTTAATTCAAGATTTTTATCAATATTTAACATATAAGATTCTCTCTTTTTATTATATTTCGTAGGTTTTACTAAAGTTTTATTTCCTTTGATTGCGTATTTCATAGGAACTTTTTTTATAAGAATAAGTTCTGATTTTATTTTTTCAAAAAATTCTTCACCCTTTTTATTGTTTATAAGCAATAGTGATGTTCCTTTTTTATCATCTAATTTTTTTTCAAATTTCTGAATTTTCCAAAAGTCACCAATCGTTATATCTCCTTGTCTTGGTATTTTTTGAAATTTACATGAAAAACAGGATTTTCTTAATGAAAAATTTTTTAAAAAAGCCCTCATAAATGAATTTTTGCTACTTTCAATATAATATTCATTTGAATTTGTCTTAAGTGAAAATAGTAACTCAGAAGACCATCCTTGTTTCTTACTTCTAAAATTAATTGACAATATTTTTTCATTTTTATCAACAATTGTATCTAAAAATTTTTTAAAAACTTTATAAGATGGAACTCCATGACAAACAATATCAACTACAATTAAATTTTTATAGTCCTTTTTAAGATAGCAGTTCAAACCTGCAACTTGACAAGGAGTACCAACAAATAAGACTTTTTTATCCTCATTTAATAATTTTTTAATTTCTTGATATACATTTAAAGTATTACTTTGATAATATTTTGAACCTTTGAAACTATCGAGGTCTTTTTCGTTATCTGAAATTTTATGAACAATTTTCCATTCTTCGTCATATACCGCACCAACTATATAACCCCCATTTTTTATGAAATTATCCATCATCACATAGGACGCACCACCAGAGGAGGATGTATATCTTACTTCATTATTTGCCATTACTGCGTAGCAAGTTGGCGTTTTTTTATTTTTATTGTTGCATATATTATTTGGACAAGTCTTTTTACATAAATTGCAATTTGTGCAAAGGGCAGAATCCACAACAGGATACAAGAAACCTTCAAAATTTTCTTTCATTGTAATGGCATTATTTGGGCAAACATTATAGCAAGCAGAACAACCCGAACAATTATCCGTAATAAAATTTTTTCTTTTTGTTTTTAGCTCGTATTCTAATGTATTCAAAGCTTCTTTTTTCAATTCAGCAATTTTATTGTTGATTTTTTCCCAATTTAAATTCTGAAAATCGTTTTTGATTAACTCGCTTGCTTCCTCGAAAATAGGTAATTCTTTATCGATTAATTGTTTTAATGTTTCAAACCTTGTTTTTCCTCTTTTATTGTTACTTAAAGCTAAAAATGGTTTATTAAAAAGAATAGCAAAACAAACGCCATGATATGAATCTGTTATTATATATTTTGCCTCAATAAAGCATTTTAGCCAAGTTTCAACAGAAACACCACTATTTGCTAAATTAATAATCTTTTTTTTATTTTTTAATTGCAGACCATTTAAACAATCATCTAAAATTTTATTTTTGTCTAAAATATATGAAACTATTTTATCTTTACAATCTATATAGCTTGAATTTTTTGCCAACTTTATAAAAATATTTTTATCTGCTAAAAACACGGGGTCTAATACTTGCTCTGCATATATCTCAAAATTATTTTTGCAAATTTCAACACCCGATAGTTCCCTTGAAGACACAAAATCAAAACCTTTTAGTTCTTTTTTGATTTTATTGATGGTTTTTTTATATTTCTTTTCTTGTTCCAAGTTGTCAATTCCAAAACTTGCACTTAGTGCAATCTTTTTAACATTTTTATTTGTAAATTTAAGCAAAAAAATGTCTGCATAATTCTTTTTTGATAAATATTTAGGTCGCAAAACTTGATCTGAACCAGATATAAAATTTTTCGCTCTTTTTCCTGCTTCTTTTAAGGAATTAAACTTAGGCATTAATTTTAAAAATCTATTAGCAAATTTTTTGCTAAATGAAGTTTTATATTTATTTTTTATATTAAATTCATTGACAAAAGCCGGTTTTAAACCAAAAGATTTTATAATTTCTTGCAGGGCATAAGCAGTCAAACAAGCTCCATAGTTTTGAGTGAAATAAAAATTAACTATCCCTACATCATAAAATTGTTTTGGGTATTTATTTTTGGTAAAGTACTTTTTTCTAATATCTCTTAAGGTATATTTTATTAAATTTTTCGGCAATCTATCAATATATTCTTGGTAAATATCAGGAACCCATTTTCTTTGCCACGGTTTTCCAAGCTTTCCTGCATAATGTATTATAGTAGGATTATTTTTAGCAATAATTAACTCCTCATCAGAATACATAGTCTTTAATTTTTTATATTCAGGTATATCTTTTATATTTGTATATTCATACAATGTTTCAAATGCACAATAATTAAGTGGCAATTCTTTGATTTTTGTATATGTTAAATTAAAAACATCCATATCGAAATATATAAGTCTTTTGTTAAAAATTTTGATAGTTTCAAAAATTTTTTTAACTAAATTTTCTTCTGAAGCTTTTTTATTATTAAAAATAATGAAACCAGAAACAAAGTTTAATTTATTTTTATTCTCTTTAAAGTATCTTTCAGGTTGCAATTCTTTTAGACATTCTACTGTGCAAGTTGGCACTGCTGCCGCCTCATAATTATCAAGGTTTGTATTGAATACTTCTTCTAAATCCCCCCTAAATAAAACATCAACATCAGAATAAATAACTTTATCGTATTCTTTTAAGATTTCGGGGATTAACAATCGATAATAGACAATTTCTGTCCAAGACCCTTTATTTTTAGGTGTGTTTTTAAATATATCGGGATTAATATAATGAAAAGCGATGTTGTGTCTTGTGTTTTCTGCTAATTTAGAGATATTCATTTGGTCTTTTAGATTGATATCGGAATGAAGTATTCTAATATCATAAGTTGTGGTATTTTTAGCACAATCAATCAAACTTTTAATTGCAACGGACGCTCCTAAAATTATTCTTGAATCGAAACAAAAAACAACAGGAATATTAGTCATTAATTAATCCTCTTAAATTATCTAGCGAACGATTGTAAAAATCATTGGTGTATACTTTTAAATTTTCTTGTAATTTTAAATATTCATCCTGCGACATATTTATAGCTTTTTCCATTGCAAGAGGATATTCATTGTCTTTATTGTATAAAATTGAGTTGTTATCGCCAAAGCCATTGATAGGTGCAAAGCTATCTAAAATTATACAAGGTTTTAAAAAACCATAAACAAGTTGAAAATTTCCGCTTGTTCCTGTTGTATTATATCTTTGATGAGCGGGATTATCAGCGTTATATGATGTTAGCATAAAATCAGCTTTTTCAATTTCATCATACATTTTATCAAAAGGTAATCTGCCTTTTATATCTATATAGGGTCTTAATTCCTTATCAAATGCTTTCAAAGTACCCTTTCCAATAACCGTTACTTTAAAATTTTTATAGCCTTTTTTGTATAATTCTTCAATAGAATTTATGATTTGCTCATTATTTTTTCTTTTATCTCTTATAGCACCAACTGTTACAAAGTTTGTTATATCTTGGTTTTTGGGAGTGATTTTTATTTCACCAAAATAATGAGGATTAATTACAATCGATTTTGCACCTTTGTAATTTAGCTCTCTAAGAGTAATTAGGTTGTCTTTCCAAATTCCTTTATCAACAGCATATTTTGCTTCATGTTCAACAAAGAATATTTTTGATTTATCAACATTTTGGTTAAAAGTATTGTAGATTTCATCATAATTAACTTCATCATATAACTTTCCAACTGTAGTAACCAAAAGTCCTTTGACATTTGATAAATCAGAATTTTTAAAATATTTTCTTATTTGTTTTTGACTTAATTTATTAAATGAAATATTTTCGTTATTATTAAATCTTGAAAATAAGCCTTCTTTATATCTATCGGGAGTAATCAAAACACTAACGTGATATCCTAAATCCAATAAATATTTACAAAAGCCGGGGACAACTTCAGCATGGCTTTTTGAGCATGGCTCCCAAACTAAAAAAGTGTTTTCTTTAATAATGGGTATCCTTTCTTTAAAAATTGAAAATAAATTTAAAAGTTTATATATTTTATAACCTTTTATTTTATCTTCTATTAAAGAAAATATATTTTTATTCATTTTAATTAATCCCAGTCATTATTACAAATGTATCCGGCTATTGCTGATTTTGCCGCTGTATAGGGGCTTGAAAGATATATAAATCCGTTTGTGTTTCCCATACGTCCTTGAAAATTTCTGTTTTGGGTTGTAAGGCAAATTTCCCCGTCTCCTAAAATTCCGCCATGAACTCCAACGCAAGGTCCGCAACCCGCAGGAATTAAATTAGCTCCAGCATTTAAAAATATTTCCAACAGCCCTTCTTTTGCAGCTTGGATATAGATTTCTTTACTTGCAGGAGCAATAATAAGCCTTACATTTGGTGCTACTTGTTTATTTTTTAGTACATTAGCTGCAATCCTTAAATCTTCAATTCTGCCATTGGTACAAGTTCCTATAAATACTTGATTTATTTTAATTTTTTCTAATTTAGAAATTTCTTTAACGTTATCGACTGTATGCGGGCATGCTACCATGGGTTCAATCATTGAAGCATCAATTTTAATAATTTTTTCGTAAATGGCATCATCATCCATCTTAATTTCTTTATATTTGTCGCCTCTGCCTCTTGAAATTAAGTATTTTTTTGTTTTTTCATCCGTTTCAAAAAGTCCTGCTTTTGCACCTGCCTCAACTGCCATATTTGCCAACGTAAAACGTTCAGACATTTTCATATTTTTAATTGTTTCACCGCAAAATTCTAATGCTTTATAGGTAGCTCCATCTGCTCCGATTAAGCCAATTAGATATAACATTAAATCTTTAGCATATACGTTTTCTTTAAATTTTCCGTTGACTTCGATTTTAAATGATTCCGGAACCTTAAACCAGGTTTTTCCAAAGGCCATCGAAACGGCAATATCGGTTGAGCCCATGCCGGTTGCAAACGCACCCAATGCACCTGATGTACAAGTATGAGAGTCTGCTCCAACAAGAATTTCACCGGGATTTACAAAGTCTTCAACTAATCTTTGGTGGCAAACCCCGCAGCCTATGTCTGATAAAACGGCACCATATTCATTTGCAAAATCGCGTATTATATTGTGAGCATTTGATAGTTCTTTTCTTGGAGAAGGTGCAGCATGGTCAATAAAAAGAATTGTTCTTTTTGGATTAAATAATTTTTTATTTAATTTTTTAAACTCTTTAATAGCTAATGGACCGGTGCCATCTTGAGTGGCACAAACATCAATATTTGCTACAATTAGTTCTTTAAATTTTACATTATGCCCTGCGTGAGATGATAATATTTTTTGAGCTAAAGTTTGTCCCATAATTAACCCTATAACTTCCTTACTGAATTATAAAACAAAAAAGCTTTAAAAGATAGTTATTTTTCGTTTAATTATATGATAACAAATGCCTTGTTTTTTATGATAATAAAGCAATAAATTAGGAGTTTTATAACTTATGGATATAGCAGCGTTAATTGGTACATTTTTAGGTATAGGTTTTATACTGGCCGGACAAGCACTTGAAGGCGGTAATATTGGTCAATTACTTCAAATTACAGCAGCTTTTATTGTAGTTGGCGGTACAGCAGGGGCAGTTTTTTTGAGTTTTCCTGTTGAAGATTTTAAAATTGCAGGAGAATGTATCGGAGTTGTTTATTTCGGAAAAGCACCGAAATTGGAAACCTTAATTCAAGAAATTATAGGTTATGCTCAAAAAGCCCGTAAAGAAGGGGTTATTGTTCTTGAAAAAGAAGCAAAAAATGCTTCACATCCTCTTTTAAAACTAGGTTTAGAAGCAGTTGCAGATGGTGCTGATCCTACTTTAGTTAAAGATATGATGGAAACTCAATTATCTCAACTGCAAGAAAAAATTGCTGCCGGTGCAAAAGTTTTGGAGTCAGCCGGCGGTTATTCTCCGACATTGGGTATTATTGGTGCTGTATTGGGCTTAATTCAGGTTATGCAAAATCTTTCCGACCCTTCAAAGTTGGGGGCCGGTATTGCAGTTGCGTTCGTTGCAACAATATATGGTCTTGTTGTAGCTAACCTTATTACAATACCTTATTCAACAAGAACAAAAAGGAAATATGCGAGAATATTCACTTCCATGGAACTTATGATTGAAGGAATTTTATCAATTCAAGCCGGTGAATCTCCTGCTTTAATTGAAAGAAAACTTGAATGTTATATAGTTGATAAAAAATCTAAAAAAGGAAATGACGCTTAATGGCAAAGAAAAAACCGGCAGAAGAACATGAAAATCTGGAGCGTTGGCTGGTTTCTTACGCTGACTTTATGACGTTACTTTTTGCAACGTTCGTTGTTTTGTATGCTTTAGCTCAATCAGATGTAAATTCTTTTAAAGGTATTGAAGAAGCTTTAAGAAAAGCCTTTAGTCAAAGTATATTTAATGACAATACAAATATAATGGAAGGGCAAGATTCTATTTTAGAAGGCAATCAAGGAGCAATGAATCCATTAATGCTTGAATATATGAGTACCAAATATGAACAAAGTTCTTATGAAGATATAAAAGATGAAATCGAAAAATTGAAAGAAGACGGTGTCAGTGCGGAAATAGATGACAGAGGTCTTGTTATAAGATTAAATGAGCATGCAATTCAATTTGCACCCGGCGGTGCTGAATTAACACAAAAATCTTATGAAACGCTTAATAAAGTAGCAAAAATTATTAAAGATAAATTTTCAATTCATTATATACAAGTTGAAGGGCATACGGATTCAGATCCGATTTCAAATCCTAAGTATCCTTCAAATTGGGAATTGTCTAGTGCAAGAGCTTCCAGAGTTGTAAGATATTTAATTAATTCACAAGGTTTTAATCCTAAATTATTTATTGCAACAGGTCTTGCTGATACTATTCCAATTGTTTCAAATACTACAATTCAAAATAAGGCAAAAAACAGACGTGTTGAAATAATTATTTTAAGAAATAAAAATAAACACTTATCAAAAAAGAATATGCAAGAAATTATAAAAGAAGTTCAAATTGATCAAAAAAGAGCTAAGATTCAAAAACAACCCTCAAAAGCTATCGAAGGTCTTGTCGGAAATGATAGAGAATTGTTGCAAAATGTTATAGATCTAACCGATCAATACGAAAATGAAAATGAAAGATTGGATTCGATAAAAAAAGAAAATTATACACATGACGGTATAAAACCTGATTTTATGGAGCAAAATAATGACAAAAAGTAATTATTTTGCAGTTTTTGGCGGTGGCGGGATAAGAGGAATAGCATATTGCGGTGCGTATAAGGCTTTAGTTGAAAATAATATAAGTTTAACCGGATTTGCAGGCAGTTCAATCGGTGCTGTGTTTGCAAGCTTGCTTGCAATTGATTATTCTTATGATGAAATTTATGATATTTTGTCAAATACCGGATTTGAAATGTTTATTGATATAAATATTGATTTTAAAAAAGAATTAGCATTATCCAAAGGAAAAATTTTTCTTGATTGGATGAGAGAAAAAATTGAAAAAAAGTTTTACAGAGAAGATTATCAAAAAGGAAAGATGCCGCCTGTTAAATTTGGTGATATTAAATCAAAATTGATTATTTATTCGGTTGATTTAACAAATTTAAAATTTTTTGAATTTTCTAAAGAAAAAACGCCTGATTTTGAAATTGCTTCAGCCATAAGAGCAAGTGTTTCTATGCCGGGACTTTTTGTGCCTTTGGAGTATGAAGGTAATTTAATCGTAGATGGTGATTTATTAAAATCAATGCCTTTGTGGAGAGTTACTAATTCAATTAAAAATTTAGAGGAAAGAATTTTAGAATTTAGATTAGAAGATAATGAATCTCCTAAAAAGATAACAAATTCTCTTGAATATATTAATCGTGTATATAATGCTATTTGCGGATTTGCAACTGATTATATCGTTGATTTGTACAGAGAAAAGGATAAGTTTGATTATATAAAAATAAATACCAAAGATGTTTCTGTTGTTGATTTTTTAATTCCAAAAGAAAAGAAAAAAGAGTTATTTGATGTCGGGTATGAAACTACAAATAATTATTTTAAGACTTTCTTTCCCGAAAAAAAGAAAAAGTTATTTATAAAGTATGAAAAACTGTTTAAATATTTAAACAGTTTTCAGAAAGAATTTAATAAAAGGAATATAGTTAATTCTTATTTGAAGCTTTGTGAGTTGTTTGTTTTTTTATGTGAAGAAAAACAGTACCTTGATTCCAAGATTTTTCAAATGATAATCGATTTTAAAAATGAATTTATGAGAAATTACAAGTCAGTTAGCATTTTGGGTTTTAAAACGGCAATAAGTATCAACAAAGAAAAAATGTCAAAAGAAATACTTGAAATTATTAAAATAACAGCTTTAAAAATGACGGAATTAAATTAGTAGTTCTTATAAATTATTCCTATAAGACCATTTTCAAAGTTCTTTATTATCGCCATTCTTTTGGGAGAGTTTTGAATCATTATTGAAAAAACAACATCTCTTTTTTTCTTTGTTTTCATGGTTCCTGTTATGCAAGAAATTTGAGAAAGTGTACCGGTTTTTGCTCTTAAATTATTTTCTAAAAATAAAAGCCTGTTTTTTAAGGTTCCTTTTTTAGGAGTCGCCATAAGATTTTTAAAGTTTTCATCTTTGCACAATTCTTTTAATACCTTGGCACAAAATTCGGCATTTACCAGATTATACCTTGAGACACCGCTGCCGTCTTTAATTGTTATTCCATCAGTATAAAATTTTTCAAATTTTTCTTTAAACATATCAATTGCGTCATCTAATGTTGCAGGGTGTTTGTAATTTATATATTTTGCTGCGGCGACTTTAAAGACTGTTTCCGAAGTAAAGTTATCGGATTGAATCAAGACTTCTTTTGATACATCTTCGATTGAATGAGATATGGTAACGATTTTTTCTGCATCTTTTGGCAGTTTTTTTCTTTTTATTTTTTTATCATAGCTTATTTCATTTTTTGAAATTGCCTTTAGTAATTTTATGTTAAAGTTGAGTTCAGGGTCAGGAACAGGTAATTTTATTGTTTCATCTTTTGAAATTGTTCCTTGGAAATTTATAATGGAAGAATTTTCACCGTACATCTTTTTTATTTTAATTTCTTGTACGTTTGAATCTGCGGGTGCGAGTTCAAGTTCGTTTATTACAGGTAATTTATAATCGTCATTTTGAATTATATCAACTTTAGTTGCAAGGCTTGAGCGATTTATTGTTATGTCAATGTAGTTTTTATCAATTATATAAGGACTGTGAGGTCTTGAGTTTGGCCACATATCACCTGACATCCAACCATCAGGATATGGCACTTTATCTATAATTGTGTCATCTATGTATATGCCTTGAATTTTGGATGTATCAATTTTTGATTTTAGTTCTTTAAAAAGATTATTTAAATCATTTTGGCTAAGTAAAGGATCTGCACCAAGTTTTAAATATAAATGATTTTTTGAATCTTTGTAGACGGCTGTTTCAAAGCGATAATCTTTTCCTAACTCTAAATAGCTTGCACCAAATGTTAAAACTTTCATTGTGCTTGCCGGATTAAGAAGTTTTTGTTCATTCCTTTTGTATAGAACTTTATCTGAATTTTTTTTAATTATATATATGCCAACTGTAGAAGATGTACCAAAACCGGATTGTTTTATATGTTTTTGTATTTCATTTGCAAAAATCGGCATACTTATAAAAAGCGATATAAATATATATAGGATAATTTTTTTCAATTTATAACTCCTCGGGACTTCCAATTCTTCCTAAGACAGCACTTGCTGCTGCTATATATGGACTTGCTAAATATATTTTTGAATTAACATGCCCCATGCGTCCGACAAAATTTCTGTTTGTTGTGGATATACAAATTTCACCTTCGGCCAATATACCGCAATGACCGCCAAGACAAGGGCCACAGGTTGGGGTTGAAATAGCTGCTCCTGCTTTAATTAATGTTTGATAATAACCCAGTTCTATTGATTTTAATATTATTTCTTGTGTAGCGGGAAAAATAATCAAACGGACATCGGGATGCACTTTTCTATTTTTCAGGATTTCCGCTGCTGCTTTTATATCTTCTAATCTTCCGTTCGTGCAGCTCCCGATTATAGCTTGATCTATTTTAATATTGTCCTTGATTGCTTCATTTATTGAATGAGTATTTTCCGGCAAATGAGGATAAGCGACTGTCGGTTCTATTTTTGATACATCATATTCAATTATACGTTCATATATAGCATCTTTATCACTTTTTAAAATAATCGGTTTTCTGATATAATTTGCTTCAGGAAAACTATTAATATAATCCATAGTGGTATCATCCGGTTCTATAATTCCGTTTTTAGCCCCAGCTTCGATTGCCATATTACATATAGTAAAACGTCCGTCCATATCCATAGATTTAATTGTATCGCCACAAAATTCAAGTGTTTTGTATAAAGCACCATCAACACCAATATCACCTATTAAATGTAAAATTAAATCTTTGGCCGTAACGTATTTTTTAAGTTTTCCGTAAAATATTACCTTAATGGCAGAGGGAATTTTAAACCAAGTAGAACCAGAAGCCATGGCACAACCAAGGTCAGTTGAGCCTACTCCTGTTGAAAAAGCACCCAACGCCCCATAAGTACAAGTATGTGAGTCTGCACCAATAATCAAGTCTCCGGCTGTTACTATTCCTTTTTCAGGTAATAAAGCATGCTCTATTCCCATTGTGCCAACATCAAATTTATGGGTTAAATTTTTTGATTTAATGAAGTCTCTTAATATTTTTGCTTGTTGTGCCGATTTGATATCTTTATTTGGTACGAAATGATCGGGTATTAGTACAACACCTGCCTTATTAAATACATTTTTGGTACCGATTTTATTAAAAACATCTATTGCAATGGGGCCTGTTATATCGTTTGCAAGTGTAATATCTATTTTTGCTTCAATCAAATCACCCGCTTTAACATATTCTTTGCCGCAATGAAGTGCAAAAATTTTTTCCGTAATTGTCATTGGGTGATTGGTTTGCATCTTATTTTCCTTGTTTTAATTTAATATCCAGAACGTTATTATGTCCTATTACATACGCTACACATGTTTTAGTGCTTGAAACGTACCAGGCACAATTTTCCTGTAAACATATTCTATAATCATTATTGCCTGCTGACAGCAAAGGACAAAACGGTATTTTCTTTTTTGGTGTGTTCATTTCAACCATATTAAACCCTCGTTTTTTCTAATTCTATACCTTTTTTTATAAGATTACATTTTGTTTCATCACATCTTTTTTCTTCATCTTTATAAATTTTTGAACGATTTATAACTTCATCAAAGTCAATTAAGTGAGCATCAAAATCCGGACCGTCAACGCAAGCAAACTTAACTTTTCCGCCGACCGTTACTCTGCATGCTCCGCACATACCAGTGCCATCTACCATAATCGGATTCATAGATGCTTCCGTTTTAATTTTGTATGGACGAGTTAATTCTGCAACAGCTCTCATCATTGGCATTGGACCAACCGCTATAACATAGTCAACTTTCTCATTGTTTATGATTTCTTGTGCGACATTTGTTGTGAATCCTTTAATTCCGTAACTTCCGTCATCTGTTGTTATATGCAGTTCACTTACTGCATTTTTCATTTTATCTTCCCAAAAAATTAAATCTTTTGTTCTTGCACCCATGACCATGTGAACTTTATTTCCTGCTTCTTTGAATGCTTTTGCAATTAGATAACATGGTGCTGCACCGTAGCCACCTGCAACGCAGATAACTGTACCGTATTTTTCAATATGAGTAGGGACACCTAAGGGGCCTACAATATCTTCTATACAGTCGCCAACTTCGAGCGAAGCAAGTTTTTTTGTTGTATAACCAACCGCCATATATACTATTGTTAAAATTTCATTTTTTCTGTCATAGTCGGCTATTGTTAGAGGAATACGCTCAGAATTTTTATCTGTTCTTAAAATTATAAATTGACCTGCTTTTGCATTTTTTGTTATAAATGGGGCTTTAACCCTTATTTCATACTGATTTTTGCATAATTCTTTTTTATATAAAATTTCATATCCCATTATCTTACCTCCGGTTAGTTATTATATAAATATTATAATATAGCAAAAATTACTCTTTGTCATTTTTTTAATTTTATATTTTTTATTCAAATTATAATTTATTTTATAATTTAATTTAGCGAACTTTTTAAATATAATATTCTATTAATATAGTATTATTAGAATGAAAAGTTATTATATTTATTATATGTTATATAACGTATTTAAAAAATTAGTGTGTTATATTAAAAATATGGAAACAGTTAAGATATGTTTTAACAATAAAGAATATTATCCGGATAAAGAAAAAGTGCTTTATATCATTAATCTTTTGAAAAATATTGAGCGTAATGAAAAAAGCATATACAAAATGCTCAAAAGAAGAGGATTATTGGATAAGACATTTTTAGAAAAGCTAAGCAAAATATAAAATATATTAAAAAAGCTGCAAACTTTTAGTTTGCAGCTTTAAAATCAAGATATGATTTTATTGACCAAAAGCAATTGTAACTTTTTCTTTTGGGTTAACTTTTGAAATAGGATTTCCTGTCGGGTCAACAAGATAAGCAATTTCATCACCTGTTGTTTGGAATAAGCCCATTGTGCCTGATAATGCTGTTCTTGTTAAGTCAACGGGAGCCTTAACAACGGTTTTTAAACCATCTTGATAGCTTCTTCCCGCAGCTTTAAATTTACCCGAAAGAAGTTCGGACGTACCGACACCGGTTTGATCAAGCAATGCTTCCGCAGCATTTGAAATACCTATAGCGGCACCACCTATTGTTCTTCCTGCAGTACCTATTAAAGAACCTGTCCAAGTAAATGGCATTTGAACAAGCCTTAAAAGACCGTTGATTTCTTTTTGTCTTTCAACACGTGCTGTTAGAATTTGTTGTGGAAGTTGTGCTTTACAGCCATCACAATTAATAATTTCATTGAATGAAAGTTTTAGCGAACCTTGTTCGTTTTTAGAAGGACGAGTAACTTCTGTTACTTTACCTCTTACAGTTGAACCACAAGGGAAGGTTTGACCGTTAATTGTAATTTCATTTAATGTAGTAGCACTAAACTGTTCTCCAACGTTGGCATGCTTTGCGTTGATTATATCATTCATAGATAATTGAAGTGTAGGAATTGTTACCCTTGTTTCTCTTTCCATAAATGTTTTTCCGCCAAGGTCTTGAGACGCGGTTTTTGTTGATTTATCATATCCGCCTGCGACTCTTATATTTTGCAACATAGCACTTGCTTCTGCACGAGTTGTTTTATCGTTAGGTCGAATATAATCTTGGTTTCTTTCGTTTTTTAAAGCACCATTGTCAATAGCTTTTGCAACACATTCTCTTGCCCAGCATGGTACTTGAGAACCGTCTTTATATTTTGACAATATTTCATTTGCTTTTGTTTCATCCATTGGACAGCTTAGGCCTTTTGACATGATGGTTAATGCTTCTGTTCTTGAAATGTTTTCGTTAGGTTTAAACATATCATTACCTTTGCCTGCTATCATATTTTCAGATACGCCTTTTGATATATAGCTGTGTGCCCAGTGGTTTTCGGGAACATCTTTAAATGTTAAATTATCGCAACCTGATGTCATATCAAGGTTGTATCCTTTAACAATCATAGTTGCCATTTCGGCTCTTGATACTTTTCTGTTGGGTTTGAATAAGCCGTCAGGGTATCCTTCAAGAACACATGCTTCTGTTAAACGGTTAATATCCGAGCTTGCCCAATAACTGTCAAATACATCCGGATATTGTTGAGCGGTAATATCAGCAGCAGCACCTGTAAAACCTAAACATGCACAAGGTTCCGTTGTTTTTTTGATGATATCCATAGTGGTTGTGGAATGTACATTTGGAGCAGCGTCGCAATCGTATTTTGGCATTGCATCTGCATCAATAACAGGTGCAGCTCCGCCTGTCGGACATCCGCAATCAACGGGAACGCCTTTGTAGCAAGGTTTTAATAGTGAATCGTTAATTTGAGCGTTGTTATTGCTTTCTCCGACTTGTGCTTGGTTGGAGTTAGAATAAATTGCATTTGGGTAAGCGTAAGTTTGTTGATTCATTGGTTTACATTCTACGCATGGTGCAGCTCCGCCTGTCGGGCAACCGCAATCGGATTTTTGTTCTTCACATCCGCAATCATTTTTTTGTGTTTCGCAAGGATCGCATTTGCTTTTTTTCTTTTTGCAATCACAATCAGCTTTTTTACATTTTGAACAAGTTGCATTATCGGGGGTTACAATTTCAGAATTATTGTTGCAACCGCAATCTTCTGCAACAGGACAAGCAGCAAATGTCATAGGAACAGTTAAGGCTAATGCACATAAGCTGATTGTGGCACTTTTTAATAGTTTTCTTTTGATAGTCATCTTTCCTCCTTTTATGTTGCATTTTTTTACAAATAGACTATGCTTCGTAAAATTTGCATTTTGTTTTAAAGACAAAATAAAACGCACAATTTTATTCTAAAATTATGCGTTCTATTAAGTTTGTATTCATTACCATAAAAGGTTATCTAAATTGCTAATTATTATATTTCAGATAATAGGTAATCTGCCATCCACTGATATTCACTATTTTCAGTAGCAAGAGCTTTAAGAGGAACAACAGCACTTTCTCCGATTCTGATTAAACTCATTGCAACAATTCCTCTTTGAATCCCCGTTAAAGTTATCAGTTTTTCAATAAGAGCATTGACTGCACGTGCACCCATTGCAACAATTGAATTTTCAACATCATTTTTTGTTGTTGAATCGACATCTGAAAGTAAAAAGTCTAATTTTTCAGAGATATTATCTTGTTTAACATTTAAATTTGAATCAATAACAGCTTGCATTATTTTTCCTCAATTTTCCTGTTTGCTTTTTAAAGTATACAAGATAAAAAACTTTTTTTTCGATTTCCTTATACAATCTTTATATCTATTTGAAATTATTTTTTAAATATGGTTCAAAAAAGCTTAAAAATATTCTTTTTGCTTTTTCTGATCCATCATACTTTTCTTTATATTCTTGTGCAATTTTATCTATTTTTTCCATGGCTTTCTTGTTATCATTTTCTATAAAATGTAATAAAACATCTAACAATTTTTCAATTTCATCAAAAGATATAAATTTAAAAGCTGCCATCTTTTGGAGTATTTTTATATTTTTTTCATTATAATTTGATTGAGCAAAACTTAAAATTTCATATATTTTTTCATGTTTATCTTCAAGACTGTCATGCTCTTTTTGAATTAAAAATCGAACTAAATCAAGCATATCTTCTTCAAAATAATGGTCTTCGGTATCTATTAAATTAATTATATTGTTTAAATATTCAGGATTTAAAAGTTCAAATGTCCAATCTTTAGTTTGTTCTAAAATATAGGTTATTGCCTCTGCAACATTCATGTTAAAGACACCATTTCTGACACAGTTTAAAATCATTTCTAAGGGAAAACCGTTTTTTAACAATTCGCTTGCTTCTTTGTCATTTTCTAAAAATCTCGCAAGAGTATTTAATGTACTTTCATCAGTATTTTCAATAAATTTAATTGTCATTTCATTTGATCTTAAGGAGTGTAGGTTCGAGTCCAGTAATTTTGATAAATAAAAAACAGGACCGCTTAATCCTGTAGGATCAATATAAAAAATCGGATTTCCTTGTGAGTTATAGTAATCACAAATACTTTCTTCAATTAAATCTGTTTTAGTATCGTTTTTTTGTATAAAACTACTTTCTGAAGTATAAGAATATTCAAAACCATCTTCTGCAGGAAATGTTATAATAAAATCACCGGTTAATTTTTTATTTAACATGGAATATAGAAAATCTTGCGGTGAAAATGATATAGTATAATTTCCTTTATTTATGTCAATGTATTCGCAAACCTTTTTGCCTTCTTGATTTTTTGTTTTTGATATGGCCACCCTATATTCCGGTAATTGTTCCATTATACATTTAGCATAAGCTTGAACCAAAGGAGACATTGTTTCTTTTGATTTTTCATAATCGGTATTAAAATAATCATAATCTTCTAATAATTCATGCTTTAAGACCTTTTTCTCGTCTATAAGTCCGTCGCGAAAAAAGTTTCTTATGTTTGTTAAACTTCCAAAATCAACCGAATTAAAATCTTTTTCAAAAGATTTAGCAATTTCTAAAGCTCTTTTAGGGATATCTTTTAATTTTCTTGCACTGATGTAGTAATTTAAAATACTTTGTCTAATTTGATTTGGGGTTGCTTTTATATCATTTTCAATACAAAATTCCATAAGTTTTTTTGAATCAAGCTCAAGATTAAAAAGCATACTTTTGGTTTGTAAAAATTGCAAGGGAATAATTTCTGCATTTTGTTGATTAGAACCGTTAATAACTGTATTATTTTCTGGTTGCTTTATTTCTTTTGCAGGGTCTAGTGAACGATTTTTTAATGTATCAAATGCGATTATTTTTCCTATGGCCATTTTTCTTCTCTTTGGTTTGTATAAATATAAATATCGAAAATAATTTTTTTTGCGTTTTAATTTTTTAAATAAGAAATTTTTGTAGTAGAATAAACTTATGTTTGATAATTTATCCGAAAGATTACAGGAAATAATAAGAAAAACAAGTGCAAATGCAACTTTAACAGAGGAAAATATGCAAGATGCACTAAGAGAAATAAGACGTGCTTTATTGGGTGCGGATGTTTCTTTGAATGTTGTTAAATCTTTTATCTCATCAATTAAGGATAAAGCGGAAGGTGAAAATGTTGTTCAATCGACTAATCCTTCACAAACTTTAATTAAAATTGTAAATGACGAGTTAACCAAACTTTTGGGTGAGAAACAATCACCTCTTAATTTAAATACTAATCCTTCAATTATTATGATGCTCGGACTGCAAGGTTCAGGTAAAACAACAAGTGCTGCAAAACTTGCACTAAAATTAAAAAAAGAAGGGAAAACACCTCTTTTGGTTGCACTTGATGTATATCGTCCGGCTGCAATATTACAATTAAAAACTTTAGCAAATGAAAATAAAATTGATTTTTTTGCAATAGAGGAAGAAAAAGATGTTATTAAAATTGCAAAAAAATCTTTGGAGTTTGCAAAAGAACACAATAATACAATTTTGATTTTTGATACAGCCGGAAGATTGCAAATAGATTCTGATATGATGGCTGAATTAATGCTTATTAACCACAGCTTTAATATTAATGAAAAATTGCTTGTTGTGGATTCAATGATAGGTCAAGCAGCAGTCGAAGTTGCCGTTAATTTTAATGAACAATTAGGGCTTGACGGAGTTATTTTAACAAAATTAGACGGAGATACCAAAGGTGGTTGTGCTTTAAGTATAGTATATGCTACAAATAAACCTATTAAGCTAATAGGTGCGGGTGAAAAAATTGAGCCTTTGGAAGATTTTTATCCCGATAGAATGGCAAATAGAATTCTTGGCATGGGTGATATTGTTTCGCTCGTCGAAAAAGCTCAGAAAAACATTGATGTTAAAGAAGCTAAAGAACTTGAAAAGAAAATGTTAAAAGCTGAGTTTAGCTTTGAAGATTTTTTAAAAATTCAAAAGCAAATTAAAGCCCTTGGGTCTTTTGGCGGTATTTTATCTATGCTTCCATTGGGAATTTCTAAAAATGATACAGAAAAAATTTCTCATGAAGGGGAAAAACAGTTTAAAAAAATTGAAGTATTTATTCAATCTATGACACCTGAAGAAAGAAAAAATCCGAATATCCTGAACGCTTCACGCAAAAAAAGAATTGCAGCAGGTTCGGGCATGGATATTAATGAATTAAATAACTTTATAGCACAATTTGAAACTATGAGAAAAATGATGAAAGGTCTTGGGGGTATAAAGAATCAATTTAAGGGTAAAAAAGGTAAAATGCCTATTATGCCTCCTAAGTTTCCATTTTAATAAGGAAAGAATTTTATGAAGATTGTAATATACGGTGCAAATGAAATGGCCTCTGCAATAGCTGCGGATTTATTTGAAGACCATGACGTTATTATAATAGATCCTTGTCAAAAAAAATTAGATAGCTTTTCAAGATTGGATATAGGACTTATTTGTGCCGATGCTTTAAACATAAATACATTAAAAAATGCAGATATAGAAAGTATGGATGCTTTCGTAGCTTTAACGGAAGATGATGAGATAAATATTATTGCCTGTCTTATGGCAAAGCAAGTTTCTGATGCTCAAACAATTTGCTTTGTAAGTAAAAAAGAATCTATGGAGTCGGTTAATTCTTTAAAAGATGAATATAAGACTTCTTATGCTAATTGTATAGATAATGTTATTTGGCCACAAGGTTTATTGGCACAAGAAATTTTTAAAATAATTGCCGTTCCGAACGCGGTGGACGTTGAAAATTTTGCTCATGGTCGAGCTAGATTGTTCGAGTACAGAATTAAAGAGGATTCGGAATTATTAAATAAAAAATTAAAAGATTGTTATTTTAATTCGGAAGTTCTTGTAGTTGGAATTGTAAGAGATGATGAACTTTTTATTCCAAATGGCAATAGTGAATTTATGTTAAATGATAAGGCTATTCTAATGGGGACACCTATCGGGCTTGATATAGCAGCGAGTGAGCTTTTTGAATCAAAAGGAAGAGTTAAAAAAATTGCAATTATAGGCGGCGGTTCTGTTGGTTTTGAATTGGCCTCAGCTCTTGAAAAAACTGCAATGAATTTAAAATTAGTTGAAAATGATTATGAAAGATGTGAAATGCTTTCTCAGAATTTGAAGAAAACTTTAATTTTAAATGAATCTGGAACGAGCCTTGAATTATTGGAGCAGGAAGAAATTGGAAAATCTGATGTAGTTATTGCAATTACAAATAATGATGAAAAAAATCTTTTGTGTTCGTTACTAACCAAGCAACTCGGAGCAAAAAAAGTTATAACAAGAGTTTCACAGGGAATAACGGCAAATTTATTTGAACATGTCGGTGTTGATGTCGCTATTTCACAAAGAGAAGCCTGTGTAAATGAAATTAAAAATAGAATTATTGAATCTCGAGAAGGTATAATTGCGACAGTTGAAAGAGGACAAGGGGAGATTCTTGAAATCCAATTAAATAAAAATTTTCAATCAAAAACTCTTGCAGAAATTAAAATGCCAACCCCTTGCGTTATAGCAATAATAAGGAGAGGCTCAAAAGTGATTATACCAAAAGGGCAAACTGTTATTAAAGCAGGAGATATTCTCCTTATTTTTACTAAAACTGATGATATTATTAAGGTTAAGGAATATTTAAGTAATGCGGTATAATCTTATTTTTAATATTCTTTCAATGACTTTAAAATATATAGGGATTTTATTTTTAATACCTGTTGTTGCTGCTTTTTTGTTGCACGAAAACAAAGAAATTATACCATTTATTGTTACAGCTTTTGTTTCAATTATAATAGGTTTTATTTTTTCATTGAATGACGCTGATAAAAAAGATATAGATAATATTAAAAAAACAGAATCGCTCGTAACGGTTTTATTTGCTTGGTTATTATTTAGTTTAATCTGCTCTATACCATATTTATTTTATGGATTTAGTTTTACTAATGCTTGTTTTGAGGCGGTTTCTGGAGTTACAACAACAGGCGGAAGCGTTATACAAGATTTTAGCTTATATCCTAAAACTTTTTATTTTTATCGTTCTTTAATTCAATGGATAGGTGGAATGGGGATTGTTGTACTTTTTATTGCCGTTCTTCCTAAAATTTCAGTTGCCGGAAGACAGATGTTTTATGCGGAAGCTCCTGTTCCCACTGAAGATAAGGCAACTCCAAGAATACGCTATACTGCAAGTTGGCTTTGGGGTTTGTATTTAGCATTTACTACTGTTGAAACTATTGTTTTAAAATTTTTGGGACTTGATTTTTATAATGCAACGGTTACTTCTTTATCAACTATTGCAACGGGAGGCTTGTCGCTATTGCCTAATAGTATACTTGGCTATAACAGCACGGCTGTGAGTGTTTGTGTAATGATTTTTATGTATATAGCCGGTATAAATTATATTTTAATATATAGAACAATAAAAAATAAAAGCTTTGCATCGTTATTCAGAAGTGAAGAATTTAAAGTTTATACCGGTTTAATTCTTATTTTAAGTCTTTGCTTAACTTTAAGTCTTTGTATAAATTCAAATTATGAATTTAGAACTGCTATTTTAAATTCAACTTTTGAAATTGTATCAACAATGACAACAACCGGCTTTGCAATAGATAATTATATCAATTGGGATACTGCATCAAAAGTAATTTTATTTTTGGCTTTTTTTACCGGTGGCTGTGCCACGTCAACATCAGGCGGTATAAAAATAATAAGATGGGTATTTATATTTAAATATTTAAAGAGAGAATTAAATAAAATTTTACACCCCAAAGGAGTTTATCCTCTAAAACTTGAAAATAGTGTTATAAATGCAGATATTATAAGCCAAATGATTGCGTTTGTAGTTTTTTATTTTGTAATCCTTGCTTTTGGTGCATTTTTAATAGCAATAATAGAGAAAAATTCAATATTAGCTATAAGTACTTCTGTAACTGCCATTGGAAATGTTGGCCCGGGGTATAATATTATTGGTCCTATGGATAGTTTTTTTACTCTGCATATTGGCTCTAAATGGATTTTAATATTTTTGATGTTAATAGGACGTCTTGAAATAATACCTTTTCTTGCAATTTTAAATAAGGATTTATGGAAAAATTAAAATGGAGAAATTAAGAATAATTTTTGTAGGCATTCCTGATATGGCAACAATTTGTTTAAGTAACTTATTAGCCTCTAAATTTAATATTGTAGGGGTTGTTCCGCCTAAAAAAAACCATGAAACTTATAGTTTTTTTAAAAAAATTGTTTTAGATAAAAATTTAAATTTTATTGAATTTGAAAAAAGTCCGAATGATAATGATTGTTTGGAAAAAATCAAAGCACTTGAGGCAGATGTCGGGGTTGTTTGTTCGTATAATAATCTTTTATCTAAAGAGTTTTTAAATACAACAAAAATGGGTTATATTAATTGCCATCCATCACTTTTACCTGATTACAGAGGACCAAATCCATATTTTAACATTATATATAATGGAGAAAAAAAATCGGGTATTACTTTGCATTTTATGGATGAGACTTTTGATACGGGAGATATAATTTATCAAAAGGAATTTGAGCTTATGCCATCTGAAACAATGGGTACGTTGTTTAATAGAACCACCTATATGATTTCTGATGCTTTAATAGAAGTTTTAAATGAAATTCAAAAAACGGGAGAAATAGAAAGAATTTCTCAAAAGGATGGTATTTTTAAAACTGCACCAAAGGTTGACGGTAATTTTAAAATAAGGTGGAAAACCTCAAATGTATTTGAAATTGAACGATTGATAAGGGCAAGTAATCCTTTTTACAATGTTTTAACTGATTTTAGAGGTGTATGTGTAAAAATAATAAAAGCGTCAGCCATTAAAATCAAACATAATTTTGAATTTGGACGAATTATTAAGGCAAATGAAAAATGCCTTATTGTCGCAGCAAAAGAGGGTGCTTTATCGATAGAAGTTATACAGGTTGGAACTTGGGGATGTTTTATACCAAAAGATTTTTATTATACTTTTAGTCCAAAAACTGATGAATATTTGATTTAAGGAAAACAATAATGGAAAAATTAAATTTTTTAACAGCTGGGATACCCACAAAAGCGAGCGATTATACTAATGCTTTTGATGTTTTAGATAGCATAGGGCTTGACGGGCTTGAAGTTGAATTTGTGCATGGAGTAAGGTATAGCGAAAAAACAAGAGAGGCAATATTAAATAGGGGAAATTTTTTAATTACCCATCACGGGCCATACTACATAAATTTGAATGCTAAAGAACAAGATAAAAAAGAAGCGAGTATAAAAAGAGTTTTAGATACAATAAGAGCAGCAGAAGACCTTGGGGCATATTCTATAACGTATCATGCAGCTTTTTATTTGGGGGAAGATTCAAGCACTGTAACTAAAAAGCTTATAGATTGTCATAAGGAAATTATTGAAATTGCAGAAAAGGAAAATTTAAAAACTTGGATAAGACCTGAAACCACAGGTAAAAAAAGCCAATGGGGTACGTTGGATGAGATAATTGAGTTGTCGAAAAATTTTAAAAAAGTATTACCTTGTATTGATTTTGCTCATATTCATGCAAGAGAAGACGGAAAATTTAATACATATAACGAATTTTGTCATATTTTAGAAAAGTTAGGCAATAATCTTGGAGAAACTGCACTTAATAATTTTCATGGACACGTCGCAGGAATTGAATACGGTGCAAAGGGTGAAAAAAAACATTTAATTTTTGAAGAAAGTGATTTTAATTATAAAGATTTACTTAAAGCTATGAAAAAATTTGATATTAAAGGGGTACTTGTGTGTGAAAGTCCTAATATTGAAATTGATACAAAAATTTTAAAAGATTACTATGAAAGTTTATAATCATCTTATTAATTGAACTTTTTTATAAAAATTGTATAATGGTTTAAAAGTTATAAAAGGATTTAATTATGAAAGAAAGATTTTTAAATGTACTAAAATGGTTTTTTATTATATTGGGTGTTTTATTTTTAATGCAAATATTACTCGTAGCGGGAGCATTTATAGGTCTTTCAAGTTTTGCAAAAGCAGATATTGATACAATTGGAAATAAGAGTCCTAAAATTAAAGATATTCAACCTATTATAAATTATGTTGAAGATTATCAAATTAAAAATGGAAAATACCCTGAAAAAATTGAAAATGTTAAAATTAAAAAAGGTTTAAATTATAAATATGAAATTTCAAAAAATGCAAATTGTTATACAATTACAACTAAAAAAGAAAAAGAAAATTTGACAGCTCAATATCAACATTGTAAAGTAACTTCCGAAAATTCTAACTCAAGTTCTGAAAGTTATATTGAATTCAATAATTAATTTTTAATTAAAAAAAACGATTTTTTCAAAAAAAGAGTGATAATAAGACTGTAAGAAGCAGTAAGAATAAAAATTGAAAGGAGCAGTCTTATGAAATTCTTAGTTAGAAAAGCACCGGAAAATTTTATTAGAACTGTAAATGATGAAATCAGCTCTTTATTAAACAGACATTTTGACAGTTATTTTCCTGAAGCAAGTTATTGGGATGATGTCGAAGGTAAGTATTCAATGCCTGTTGAAATTTCTGATAAAGGTCAAAAATACGAATTAAAGGCAGAACTTCCGGGAGTTAAAAAAGAAGATTTAGATATTGATATAGATTCAAATTATGCAATAATTAATGCTAAAAAGACAGAAGAAAAGGAAGAAAAGGACAAGTCTTACACTAAAACTGAATTTAGATACGGTGAATTTTCGAGAACAGTTTATTTTCCTGAAGAGATTGATGTTGATAAAACGGAAGCAAAACTTGAACATGGTATTTTAAAAATCGAAGCACCGAAAAAGATAATAGAAAATGAGAATAAGAAAAAATTAACGGTAAAATAATTATGAAAACGGGGTAAATTGCCCCGTTTTACTTTAAAAGGATGAATAAAAATTATTTTGACTCTGCTAAAATGTTCATGATTTAGGAGAAAATGGATGCTTAAATATTTTACAGGGTCATATATTTTTACGTTAGCAAGTTTTATTCTTGCGTATTTTTGGGCTGAGCATATACATTTAGGAAGCGGGTTAGCTTCATTATTTATTGTATTTGTGCTTAGTGTATTAGAAGTTAGTCTTTCATTTGACAATGCAGTAATTAATGCGGGAAAATTGGAAAAAATGTCCCCCAAGTGGCAGCATAGGTTTTTGACTTGGGGTATTTGGATTGCCGTTTTTGGTATGAGATTTTTATTTCCGATATGTATAGTTTCTATTTTCGCTAAAGTCGGCTTTTTAGATGTTATTGATATGGCATTAAATAATGCCGATAAATATGCATATTACCTTCATGTTTCGCATCCGCCGATTATAACTTTTGGTGGTGCTTTTTTAATAATGTTATTTTTTTCTTACTTTTTTAATCATGAAAAAGATATCCACTGGATTAAAAAAATAGAAGAAAAAATGGCAACTTTAGGCCATTTTAAAAGTATAGGCATAACGATAACCTTGATTTTAGTCTGTTTAACTCAATATTTAGCTCATTTGGATGATAAGTATGAAATTTTAATAGCTGGAGTTGCAGGTATTATTACCTATCTTGTAATAGATGGTTTTAGTCACATGCTCGAACATCATAAAATTGAAGGCAATTCTTGTTCTACCGGTTTTAGTTTGAAAAATTCCTGCTTTATTAACTTTTTGTACCTTGAATTGATTGATGCCTCATTTTCCTTAGATGGAGTTTTGGGTGCTTTTGCACTAAGTAAGGATATTGTGATTATAACAATAGGGTTGTCAATCGGTGCTATGTTTGTTAGGTCTTTAACAATTATGCTTGTTGAAAAGAAAACTTTAAAACAATACAGATATTTAGAACATGGTGCTCATTGGGCAATAGGAGCACTTGCTGCCATTATGTTTATATCGGCTGTACATGAAGTAAGCGAAATAATAACAGGTTTAATAGGGCTCGTATTTATAAGTTTTGCATTTATTTCTTCTTTAAAAGAAAACAAAAAAGAAGCTTAGGTTATGTTCCGATTTTATGAACTCTTATAAAATTGGTGCGTCCCGTAATTAATTTGGGAGCAGAACCTGTTATAATAACGTAATCGCCTTTTTTGAGTCCGATTTCATTTATTAAAAAATCATCAATATTTATAAGTAATTCAGAATTTAAAACATCATCCCATTTTTTACAAAAAGCAAAAACTCCCCAATTTAGTGCCATTCTTCTTTGGGTTTCTTCTATATCAGTTATCATAATTATGGGAACAGAGGGCTTTAATTTTGACATCAGACGGGTGGAATATCCGAAATGTGAAAAACTCAAAAGTGCTTTTGCATTTACATATTTCAACATTTTGTCGGCTCCAAAAGCAATAGCTTGGCGGGTTATTGCCATTTCTTCAGATATTTTAAAATCGTTATCAAATGTATAAAATTTACTATTTTCAACAGTTTTAGCTATTTTTGTCATTGTTTCAACGGCTTCAACTGCAAACTTTCCGACGGATGTTTCTCCGCTTAACATAACGGCATCTGTACCATCTAATATAGCATTTGCAACGTCAGAGCTTTCTGCTCTTGTTGGTATGGGTTCATTTATCATTGATTCCAGCATTTGAGTTGCTACTATGACAGGTTTTTTCTGTTTATTACATTCTTCTATTATTTTCTTTTGGCAGATTGGAACTTCAACAGGGGAAAGTTCAATCCCAAGATCACCCCTTGCTACCATAATGCAATCAGAAACTGAAACAATACTTTCAAGGTTTTCTATTGCTTGCGGTTTTTCAAGTTTTGAAACAACAGGTATATCGGATTTTAAATCATTTATATATTTTTTTGCCAATAAAACGTCTTCTTTTTGCCTTACAAAAGAAAGTGCAATGTAGTCTGCTTTATTTTCTATTGCGAATTTAATAAATTCTATATCTCTTTTAGTAACGGCATTTAAACTGTTTGTGCTGCCGGGAATGTTTAAACCTTTTCTTGATTTTAAAATACCGCCGTTTGTTATTTTTACGTAGACTTTATTATCTTTAACTTCTTCAACAATGGCTTGAATTTTTCCGTCATCTAATAATATCTTGTTTCCCTTGACTACATCGTTTGCAATCCCTTCGTAATCAACGGGAATAATATTATTTTCCTTGGAATTATGGGCAAATATAGCTTTTTGTCCGGTTTTTAATTCAATATCTTTTTTTAAATTGCCAACTCTTATTTTAGGACCCTGAAGATCTATCATTATTGCTGCATTATAATCAAATTCCTTACAAACCAGTCTTATGGTTTTAAATTTTTCAAGATGGTCTTGCATGGTTCCGTGGGACGTATTTAATCTAAAAACATTAACACCTGCTTTAAGAAGTTTTTTTATACCTTCTTTAGAATCAACGGCGGGACCGATTGTTGCAATTATTTTTGTTCTTTTTTTAAATTTTAAATCCATAAAATACCTCTTTAAAGTAATTATATCATATAATTTTTTTTATTCTTCAGTATATAAGATATATGTTGTATTTTTTAAGTTTTATGATTTAAAATGAAATATGAAAATGAAAGGAAAAATTATGATAAATGAAAAAATGGAAAAAGCTTTTCAAGAACAAATTAATGCGGAATTATTTTCTGAATATTTGTATTTATCAATGAAAGCATATTTTGCAAATTTGAATTTAGTCGGATTTGTTAATTGGATGGATGTTCAAGTTCAAGAAGAAAGAGCACACGCCATGGGTATGTTTGATTATTTATTGGAACGTGGTGGAAAAGTTGTATTGGAAAAAATTGACAAACCCGAAAGTAATTGGACAAGCCCCTTGGATGTTTTTAAAGCTGTTTTAAAACACGAAGAATATATTACTTCAAGAATTAATGCTCTTATGGATGTGGCTGAAGAAACAAAAGACAGGGCTGCTTTGGCTTTTTTGAATTGGTATTTAAAAGAGCAGGTAGAAGAAGAAGCTAATGTAAGCGGTGTTTTAGCTCAATTAGAAATGATTGGAGAAGATAAAAACGGACTTTTAGCTTTGGATAAGGAGCTTGCAGCAAGAACATTTGTTGCTCCTGTTATAGGTTAATTGATTTTAGATATAATTTTTTTAATTAGCGAGCTTAATTTTAAGCCCGCTTTTTTACCTGTTTCAAGAACTTCCTCGTGTGAAAGTTTATTGTTTGAAATGCCGGTTGCATAGTTGGTTACTATACTAAAAGCTAAAGTATTAATTTTAAGATAATTAGATACAATAGCTTCCGGAACGCTTGACATCCCTACTACATCAGCACCTAAGATTGAAAAAGCCTTTATTTCCGCTGCAGTTTCATAACTTGGACCTGTTGTTGCGATGTATACACCTTCTTTTATATTTATATTTAGTTCGTTCGCACATTTTTTTGCCGTATTTCTTAAATTTATATTGTAGACATTGCTCATGTCAGGAAAACGTTCGCCCAGTTTATTGTCATTTTTACCGATTAAAGGGTTTGTTCCCATAAAATTAATATGATCTTTGATTAAAATAATATCTCCGATATTGAAACTTTTATTTATTCCTCCTGCGGCATTTGTTATAATTAAGGTTTTGATACCTGCCATTTTGAGAACTTTTATTGCAAATGTGCAATCTTGCATTGAGTTTCCTTCATAAAAATGAAAACGACCCTGCATTATTGCACAATTTTTTCCTTCAATATTGCAATAAAGCAGTTCTCCTTTGTGTCCTGCAACATTTGTTATTGGAAAGTTCGGAATATCTTCGTATTTTATTGAAATTCCTTCTAAATTATCACAAAAAACGCTCAAACCCGAGCCAAGAATAATTGCAATTTCAGGCTCGAAATTGCCAATTTTGGCATTTAGGTAGTTGAGCGTTTCTTTTATTTTTTCCATAAACTTTATATTAATGATTAACCGACAAGACCATCATCATCAGATTCTGATGCTTTAACCATTATAGCATGTTGCACGGGTTTTTCTTTTTTTACATTTGAATCAAAAGGAATTTCAACATCAAAACCAAAATCATCTCTTGGTTTTTTCATTTGAGATTCATCAACCAATCTTTTGGCAAGTTCAATCAATTCATAAACCAATTGATACCTGTTTGGGGCTTTTTCATTTAAATCCCATGCAATTTTTGTAATTTGACTCATAATTATCTCCTATAATTTTATATTACAATGAGAAAATTTTACATGCAAGAGAATTAATATTCGTATTTATAATACATTTCATCACTGTATTTTCTGTATTTTTCATATTTTTCGGGACTGACAAGCCTTAAAAATCCATCTATTAAACCTACATTATCACGTTGTCTCAGTTCAATCATATCATTTCGCATTCTTTTGGCATTTCGCTTGGAGCTTATAGAAGCAGGTAAGGCAGTTCCAATTATGGCAGTATTAGAGGATGCTAACTTTAATCTTCTTATACGTTCTTCTTGGGGACTAAATTCCCAAACTCTGCCCATTAATTCGTATTCAAGATTTTTAATTCTTTCTTCGTCGCTAAATTCGGGGTATGTTCTTGGAAAATGTCTTTTTTCCATTATTTCTATAGCTTTCAAATCTTTAGGGGAAAAATTTACTTTATAAGGTGAAACAGGTTTAGCGTTCATTATATCTTCTTTAGTTATTGTAACAGTTTGCACAGGTTCATAACAATAACTTGCAAGAGGTAAAAATATTGAATAAAAAATTACTGCATAAATTATGCAATATACTATTTGAAATTTTATATGTTTAGTCATTTTAGCTGCGGTTATATTGTTTTATATTGCAATATAGCTCATTTTAGAAAGTTAAATATTAACCTGTTAATTAAAAAATAAGTTTAGTATTAACTTTTGTAAAAAAATAATTAATATTTTAAAAAATTTTTAAAGTACAAGCCCAAAGTGCCGTTAACCCTAATATATTACTTACAAAGGACAATAGAATATAAATACGGTGTGGTATGAAGAAAGTTTTAATAGCATTCTGTATAATATTTAGCTTAATTTTTGGCATACAAGATTCGTTTGCAATAGATTATTCAAAAATTTCTGGTAATCAAAAAATTGTTTCGGCTCTTGCGGCTCTTGAAAGTATAAACAGAAAAGACGTTATAGCAATTTTAAACGGACATAATGCAACAAGAAGACCAATTAGGGTAATGTTTAGAGATTTGGCAATATATGGATATCAGGATTGTGAAGCTTTAACAGTTAAAACTAAAAGCAATGGTCTTGTTATATATATAAGTTCCGAACACAAAGGTGCAAGTCCCGAGTGTATTGCATGTTTAATAGCACATGAATCTCAACATCATACTTTTACAAATTCGAAACAGGAAGAGCTCAGAGCTTGGATATCCGAAAGTCAAGCTTGGAACGAATTTATTAAAAGAAATAAAACCCTTGCTTTATCAAATGAACCCTTGGCAAAAAGAGAAAATTATATAGCAAAAATAAGAGCTAAGGGCGGCATTATGGGAGTGCAAAAGCTTATTGCAACAAATCCCGTTTATGCAGGTTTAAATTAAAATTATTTAGATTTAAAGTTTATTTTAATATTGTTTAGTTGCATTAAATATTTCTTTAAATCGCCAATATTTTCATTTTCCTGAAGTAAATCTTTTTGAGGTGTATTTTCAAGAAGTAAATCTTTTATTTTTTCAAATTCTGTTTTATCCTCTGATATTTTTTTAATTAAACTATCAATATCGGAAGCTGTATTTTGAGGGTACATTGCAAGTATTTCTTTTTCTGTTTTTCCTGTAGGAAGTTTGTATAACCATTGAAGAGTTTTAAGGTCATTTTGTGAAATATTTACCACTCCGTATTCGTGCGGTACATACATTATGTCTCCTTTGGTTTGTGAATGTCCCAAACCTATTGCATGACCTATTTCGTGTAAAATTGTATGGAAAACTTCGTTTTCATCCATGTATTGGTGATGAATAATTCCGTCTGATAATCCGATTGAAAGTTCAGCAGAATAATATCTTCCAAGTTTATCGTAATTGAAAGTACAGGAACCTAAAGATTTTCTATCTACTCTTTTCCAGTCGATATTAATATTTGAATCATATAAATTCATTGCTCTTTCAAATGAAACTAATCCGCCTGAAAGATTTTCCCAAGTGTTAAATCCATCGATTATCATTTGGGTATATTTATATTCGTCGGAACTGTTGCCTTTTGATTTATACCAATTAAATTTTCCGATATAAACCTTTAAAGGCATAACATTATCCGGCCATCTGGACAATTTACCTTTACTAAAACAATTGTTTAAATAAGTAATAGTTTGCATATAAAAATATAATAGCATATAATAGTACTAAAAGAACAGACTTTAGGGAGAAATTAATTATTATGATGAATATGATGCAGGTTATGCAGCAAGCTCAAAAGATGCAAAAGAAATTTAAAGAAACTCAAAGTGAACTTGAAAATATAGAAGTTACCTCAAAATCAGGAAATGGTGCAGTTACGGCTATTTTAAACGGACAAGGAAAATTTAAATCAATAAAATTGACCGCAGAAGCAATCAATCCGACCGACCCTTCGAGTGTTGATTCCGATACTATTGAAATGCTTGAAGATTTAATAACTGAAGCCATGGTTGATGCTACGAATAAAGCAAACAGTCAAATGGAAGCTAAAATGAAATCTATTACTGGCGGAATTTCAATCCCCGGTTTATTTTAGAATTAAAGATGGAATACACAAGACCTCTAGCAAGATTAATTGAATATTTTCAAAAATTACCTTCGATTGGACCAAAGACAGCTCAAAGGCTTGCTTTGCATGTTATAAAAATGCCGGAAAATGAAGTTAAAAATTTTGCAAATGCTTTAATTGAAGCAAAAACAACGATTTCATATTGTGATATTTGTTTTAATATGTCATCAACTAACCCTTGTGAAATATGTTCAAATTCTTCAAGAAACAAAAAAATAATTTGCGTTGTAGCAGAAACAAAAGATTTAATGGCTATTGAAAAAACAAATGAGTATAACGGAGTATACCATGTTCTGCAAGGCTTGATTTCGCCTATAGATGGTATTGGCCCCGATGATATAAGAATTAAAGAACTTTTATTCAGAGTTAATCAAAATAACGTATCAGAGGTAATTCTTGCCCTTAATCCTTCTGTTGAAGGAGAGGCAACAAGCTTATATTTAACAAAACTTTTAAAACCTTTTAATATAAAAGTTTCAAGAATAGCTTTTGGGCTTCCAATGGGTTCTGAGCTTGAGTATGCTGATGAAATGACGCTTTTAAAAGCATTAGAAGGCAGAATTGAACTTTAAAATTACATTTCAACAACTGGTTTCATTTTATTTTTGAATTTAGTTGTAGCTCCAAAGAACAACAAATCTACGTTTCCTGTTGGACCGTTACGTTGTTTAGCTACAATAATTGATGCCTTATTTTTCAGTTCAGGGTTTTCTTTATCGTAATACTCTTCTCTGTGAACAAACATAACAACATCGGCATCCTGCTCTATCGCACCCGATTCTCTTAAGTCAGATAACATCGGACGTTTATCAGTTCTGTCTTCTACTTTACGGGATAATTGAGATAAAGATATAATTGGTACATTCAATTCACGTGCTAATGATTTTAAACCCCTTGAAATACCTGAAATTACTTGATTTCTGTCAAGCATTGTTTTATCTTCTATTAATTGTAAATAATCAATTATAATCAATCCCAAATCAGGATATTTTGTCTTGACTCTTCTTGCTTTTGCTCTTATATCGGATAAAGTTATACCTGACGAATCATCTATTAAAATTGGTGCTTCATGAAGTTTATTCATAACATCTGCTATTTTTTCCCATTCGTTTGCATTTAATTCGCCCGTTCTTGCTCTTTGAGCATCAATCTCAGCTTCTGAGCATAAAATACGTTGTGTAAGTTGTGCTGCTGACATTTCAAGTGAAAATATTAAAACAGGTACTTTTTGGATGATACCTATATTTTGAGCAACATTAAGAGCAAAGGCGGTTTTTCCCATTGAAGGACGTGCTGCAAGAATAATTAAATCAGATTTTTGAAAACCTGCAAGTAGGGCATCAAGATCGTAATATCCGCTGGGAATACCCGTATAAGAACCTTTGTTATTGTATCTGTATTCAAGTTGCTCAACCGTTTCCATTAATAAATTTGAAATTAGTTGAACATCTTGTGAAGTTTTTTGTTGAGCGATTTCAAAAATAGTTTTTTCTGCTACTTCAAGACTTACATTTGCTTCAGGGTTTTTAAAAACTTCTTCGATTATTATTGTTCCCGCATTAATTAATTTTCTTTTTAGGGCATTTTCTTTAACTATTTCAGCATAATATTCAATATTGGATGATAAAACGGTGTCAAGTCCTAATTCACTTAAATATTCAACTCCACCGATATCATCCAGTTTGTTTCTCGAGCGAAAATATTCGGTAAGTGATAGTCCGTCAATCGGTTTATTTTGATTATATAAATTGAAAATTGCTTCATATATCAGTTTATTTTGAGGTGAATAAAAATATTCAGCATCTAAAATTTCAACAACCCTGTTCATACTTTCGGGGTTTATTAAAATTGCACCCAATACCGCACCTTCTGCCTCTAAATTATGAGGCGGAATATGTTTTATAGGAGTTGTTGTTTTAGTTGGTGCTTTAAATGCCATAACCATTCCAATCTTATTTGTTCATGATTTTATCACAAAATTTATACTTTAGATATAGAAAGTTCTAACTTTACTATAATTCTATTGGATTGTCAAAAAGGTTAACATAACAGTGTCAAGAGGATTAATGAACTTTTGACAAGGTTAGATAATAAATATTGCCATTTTATTTTTTAACCGCCGGTTGCATGAAAGTGTTCATGGATAGATAGACAAAAAGAAAAGGAGTATTGTCATGGCAGTAGTAATTAACACAAATGTGGATTCAATCAAGATCCAAAACAATTTGACTCAGGCAACAAGCTCATTGTCAACAGCAATGCAGAGAATGTCTACAGGTTTAAAAGTGTTGTCCGCTAAAGACGACGCAGCAGGTACAGTAATTTCGGCTCGTATGCAAGTACAATTGGACGGTAATAAAATTGCACAAAATAACGTTCAAAATGGTAACGCAATGCTTGCAACTGCTGAAGGTGATTTGGATGTTGTTCAAGATAACTTATCGAGAATTCGTGATTTGACTCTCCAAGCAAAAAATGGTACTTATTCTGCAGAAGAAATTCAAGCAATGCAAGATGAAGCCTCTCAATTAATTGAAGAAATTGATAGAATTTCATCATCTTCAAAATATTCTTCATTGTTCTTGTTTGATGATGTAAATTTACAGGCAAACGGTATCACTTTCCAAGTTGGTGCAAATTCTACAGAAGATAATACGATTGCTGCTAGTCAAGCATTGTTCCAAAGTGTAGAATTTTCTGAAATAACCTCTATGGCAGATTTTGATTTGACAACTATGAGTGCTGCTGATATGGTTACCGCACTTAATAATCTTGATGATGGACTGGATAATATAACCAGCAGAAAATCAATTATAGGTTCAGCTCAAAATCGTTTGGAATCAGCATTAGCTACTTTAACTACTCAATATGAAAACTTATCAAGTGCTAAATCAATCATCACCGACGCAGATATAGCTTCCGAAGCTTCAAATTTTGTTCAAGAACAAATACTTCAACAAGTATCTACATCATTATTAGCACAAGCTAACCAAGCGCCATCTATAGCACTAAGTTTAGTATAGTAGAAAAATATCTAACTGGTGATGGCAATACAGTGGGTCGATAATAATATCGGCCCTTTTTTTCAATTTTGAACATAAAAAAACCAAGGTTTAAACCTTGGTTTTTTTATGTGGTATTTTTTTATGTTCCTTTTGACCAGGTATTTAAATATAGTTCTTGTTCGGGAGTTAAAGTATCAATTTTAATTCCCATAGATTTTAGTTTTAAACTTGCTATTTCAACATCTACGCTATGAGGCAGTGTATATAGTTTGTTTTCAAGTTTACCTTTATTTTTAATTATAAACTCCATACCCAAAGCTTGATTTGCAAAGCTCATATCCATAACCGAAGCAGGATGCCCTTCGGCACAAACTAAATTAACTAATCTTCCCTGAGCTAAAACGTAAATTGATTTGCCGTTATCTAAAATCCATTCATCAAGATTTGGTCTGATATTTTTGCAATCAATCATATGTTTTTTTAATCCGTTTACATCTATTTCAACATCAAAATGACCTGCATTTGCAACGAATGCTCCGGATTTCATTGTTAACATATTTTCAGTCGAAATTACGTTGATATCACCTGTTATAGAAAGGAAAATATCTCCGATTAAAGAAGCTTCAGCAATGGGCATAACTCTAAAACCATCCATTACTGCTTCAAGAGCTTTAAGAGGGTCAACTTCCGTAACTATTACATTTGCTCCCATTCCTCTTGCTTTAGCGGCAGCTCCTCTCGAGCACCAACCGTAACCGCATACGACAAATGTTTTGCCCGCAAGTAATATATTTGTTGCTCTGATTATACCGTCTAATGCACTTTGACCTGTACCATATCTGTTATCAAATAAATGTTTTGTTAATGAATTATTAACTCCGAGTGCCGGAAATTCAAGTTTTCCTTCTTTTTCCATGGCTTGCAAGCGGATAATACCCGTTGTTGTTTCTTCGCATGAACCTATAATATTATTTAAAAGTTCTCTTCTTTGACTGTGAACGGTTGCAACCAGATCACATCCGTCATCAATAATTAAATTTGGTTTATGGTCAAGAGCCATTTTTATATGTCTGTGATAAGTTTCAGAATCTTCTCCTGCTATTGCAAAAACAGGTATTCCATAATATTTGACTAACGCTGCCGCAACATCATCTTGAGTGGATAAAGGATTAGAAGCAGCTAAAACAGTGTCGGCTCCGCCCTCTTTTAAAGCTATACAAAGTGCTGCTGTTTCTTTTGTAACATGGACCGAGGCTGTTAATCTTAGGTCTTTGAAAGGCTTTTCTTTTTTAAATCTTTCTTTTATAGAATTTAATACGGGCATGTCTTTTTGTGCCCATTCAATATTTTTTTTACCTTGTTCTGCTAAAAATATATCTTTAACTTCATAGTTTAGTAATGTTTGCATAAAAATAGCTCCTTCTCAACAATCAAAATTCTAACATAAAAAATAAAAATGATGATAAAATTATAAATACTTGTAACAGTTATTTTTTTGATATAAAATAGCATTGATTAAGCTTGACAACAAAAGGAGTATTTATTATGTCAACAGTAGAGTATTTTACAAATTCGGAAGAATTAAAACAATTAATGTCAGCAGCTCGTGCTACCATCACTGCACCGTTTTTCGGAAATAATGTTGAAGAAGTAAAAACAGTATCCGAAGCATACAAGCTTGCAAAGGACTCATCAGGAACTATTGAATTAACAGGAATGCCTGTTTACGAACCTGAAAAAGTGGGATTACCAAAAGGTGCTAATCAATTATTATTTAATGATGGCACCGTAGTTGGACGTTGTGCAGCTGCAAGAAAAATCGTTGGCGAACCAAATTGTGATTTAGCGTATTTACTACCGATAATCCGTGAAGCAATTTATGGTACACGTGATAAATTAATGTACAAAACGGAAGCCGTAGTTGGTCTTGAAGAAGATTTTATGATTAAAGCTCATTTAATGATTCCTGCCGGCTTTGAAAATATTATGTATTCTTGGATGTTAAATTTTCAATATATTAATGAAGAATACGCAAAAATGTATGATAATTCAAGACAAATCAATGAAGGTGATATATATGTATTTTCTGATCCTGATTGGTCGCATCCTGACTTCCCATACGGTTTAACGTTCTTTGATCCGGCTCATAATTGTGCTGCAATATTGGGTATGAGATATTTTGGAGAACATAAAAAAGGTACTTTAACTCTTGCTTGGGGTGCAGCTGCAAGAAATGGTTATGCTTCTTGCCATGGTGGCATGAAACGCTATAACCTTGCTGATAATAAATCATTCCAAGTTGCGGTATTTGGTTTATCAGGTTCAGGTAAATCAACAATTACACACGCTAAACATGGCGGAAAATTTGATATAACAGTTCTTCATGATGATGCGTTTATTATTAATGTTCACGATAAATATTCAATCGCATTAGAGCCTGCATATTTTGATAAAACTGCAGATTATCCAATCGGATGCGATGATAATAAATATATATTAACTCAACAAAATGCCGGTGCTATACAATTAGCAGACGGTAAGGTTGTTTCGGTTACTGAAGATATTAGAAACGGCAACGGTCGTGCTGTTAAGTCAAAACTTTGGTCTCCAAACAGAGTAGATAGAATTGATCAACCAATTAATGCTATTTTCTGGTTAATGAAAGATCCTACAATTCCGCCCGTATTAAAATTATCAGGTGCATCCTTAGGATCTGCAATGGGTGCAACTTTAGCAACAAAACGTTCTTCAGCAGAAAGATTAGCTAAAGGTGTTGATCCTAATGCGTTAGTTGTTGAACCTTATGCAAATCCGTTTAGAGTTTATCCACTTTCAATGGATTATGAAAGATTTAAACAATTAATTGAAGATGGAGTTGACTGCTATATTTTAAATACAGGCGAATTTATGGGTACAAAAGTAAAACCTGCTCATACACTTGGAATTATAGAAGCTATTGTTGCAGGTGAAGCTAATTTCCATAAGTGGGAAAACTTTACTGATATTGAAATTATGGATATTGAAGGATTCGATACATCATTTAACAACAAAGAATATGCTGAGCAATTCAAAGCTCGTATGTTAGATAGAATCAACTTTGTTAAATCAAGAGAAACTGAAAAAGCCGGAATTGATAAATTGCCTGCTGATGCTTTGGAAGCTCTTGAAAATGTTGTAAGACAAACTGAAACAGCTAACGTATAAAATCAATAAACTGTAAAAATAACGCTAAACATAAGTTTAGCGTTATTTTTTTATAAAATAATATCAAAGATAAGAAATCATCTTTGATATTATAAACGCATTTATGTCAGTCAGTAACTTTAAGCACCTAATTGAGAATGGAATGTTCTTGAAATAACATCATCTTGTTGTTCTTTTGTTAATTTAATAAAATTAACCGCATATCCTGAAACTCTAACGGTTAATTGAGGATATTTTTCAGGATGAGCTTGAGCGTCTAATAATGTTTCACGATTGAAAACATTAACATTTAAATGATGTCCGCCTTTTTCAACATAACCATCTAAAAGATTAATTAAATTTTCTTCTTGTTGAGTTGTCATGGTGTTTTTCTCCCGTTAATCTTATTCTTTACTAAATTCGTCTTTACCAACGGAACATAATGGGCAAAGCCAATCGGACGGTAAATCCTCAAATTTTGTGCCTGCTTTTATATTATTATCTTCATCTCCCAAGTCTTCATCGTATACATAACCGCATACATTACAAATATATTTTGCCATATTTTCTCCTTTTTAATTTTCTGTTTTTAGTATACACTAGTTTTAACAACATTTCTGTTGTAATTACAACAAAAAGGAAAAAAATGGAAAAATATTATTCTAAAATTAAAAATTCCCCGCTTTTCTGCGGTATAACAGATGAAGAGTTAACAAGAATGCTAAAATGTTTTGGTGGTTATATTAAAAAATATGAAAATGGAGACATGATAATTCGCCAAGGGGAAACAATTTCTAAGATATATTTGATTTTAGATGGCGAAGTTAATATAGAAAAAGAAACATACTGGGGAAGACGCATCATAATTCAAAAGTTATATGCAAACGATAATATCGGGCTTGCCCTTGTTGCTTCAAAAAACATAGAAGCAAATATTAACGCATTATGTGTTGGACATGCACTTGTTTTAATTTTAAATTACGATAAATGTTCAACAATGTGTCAAAATGCCTGTAATCATCATAGCGTTTTAATACGTAATTTATTTAAAATTTTATCCAAAGAAAATATAGAATTAATTGAAAAAATTGAAAATATATCTCAAAAAACAATAAGAGATAAGCTTTTAACGTATTTATCAAATGAATCTCAAAAACATAAGTCAAATGTTTTTGAGATTCAATTTAACAGACAGGAACTTGCTGATTATCTTAATATTGACCGCTCGGCAATGTCTTTTGAATTGTCAAAATTGAAATCGGAAGGTTTAATAAACTATAAAAAAAATAAATTTGCCTTAAAAATAGAACTATAAGAAATATTAATTTTTTGACAAAAATAAAAACAAATATACTCTATATTGACCATGATTTTTATTTTTGATTTATACTATATTATACGTAAAATATTATAATTGAGAGGTGCCATGACAAATACAGTTAAAATTGATGAAAAAAATATTGCAACGATAGATATAACAATTGATTCGGCCGTAGCTAAAGAAGCTTACGAAAGAACATTAAAAGCATACGGACAGAATGTCAACATAGCGGGATTTAGAAAAGGAAAAGCCCCAAATAATGTTGTGGAAAAATATGTCGGAGCTGAAAGAATTAAGGCTGAAGTTATTGACAGGCTCTTCCCTTCGGAATTTCAAAAAATTATTGATGAAAATAAATTGAATATTGCTTTTCGCCCGACAATTGAAAATGTCAATTTTGAATTGGGTTCGGATATAAAATTAAAGGCCACTGTTGAGTTAAAACCAGAAGTTAAAATTGGAAAATATAAAGATATAGAAATTAAATATGATGAATTTAAAAATCCTGAAGATGCCTTAGATAAAGAATTGGAAGCGACACAAAAAAGATTTGCAAAATTAGAAAAAGTGGAAAGAAAATCAACCGATAAAGATACGGTAGTATTCGATTTCGAGGGATATATCGGAAAAGTTGGTGAAGAAAAAATTGAGCATGGAGATGCTAAAAATTATTCACTTGATTTATCTAATTCTAATTTCATTCCGGGGTTTGCCGAAGGTTTGGTGGGGCATGCTGCCGGAGAAGAGTTTGTAATTGATGTTAGATTCCCTGAAGATTACCATGAGGATAAATTAAAAGGAGCTCCTGCACAATTTAAAATCAATCTTCATGAAGTTAAGGAAAGAATTTTACCAAATTTAGATGATGAATTAGCAAAAAAAGCAGGAAAAGATAATCTTGAAGCTTTAAAAGAAGATATTAAAAAATATCTCGATACAATGGCTAAAAATCAAAATGAAAGAATTAAATCTGATGCTATTTTTGAAAATGTTTTAAAAAATACCGAAATAAGAATTCAAGATACAATGCTGGATAGAGAATATCAGGCGATAATGGAAGAAGCGAGACATCAAACAACCCAACAAGGTCAAGACTTTGACAAGCTTGTTGAAGCTGAAGGTAAAGAAAATGTCGAAAAGCGTTTTAGAGAAGAGGCTGAAAAAAGAATTAAAAATTCTTTAATTGTTGAAAAAATAGCAAATGAAGAACAAATAAAAATTGAACAAAAAGATATAATGGAGCATATTAATCAAATGGCGACTATGTACGGTATGGCTCCTGTTCAGTTGTTCGAAGAATTAAGAAAAAATCCGAATGCTTTTGCTGCTATTTCTCAACAAATTACGGCAAATAAAGTAAATGAATTTTTACTTAATAATAATAAATTTACAGCTAAATAAATTAATTGAAAGGATAAAATTAGATGAGTTTCGTGCCAGTAGTTATAGAACAATCTTCAAGAGGTGAAAGGTCTTTTGATATATTTTCAAGACTTTTAAGAGAAAGAATTATATTTTTGGGGACTCCAATTGATGATATGGTTGCAAATTTGATAGTTGCACAAATGTTGCTTTTGGATAGTGAAAATTCTGAAAAAGATATTATGTTATATATCAATTCTCCGGGCGGTTCTGTAACTGCAGGTTTTGCAATATATGACACTATGCAGCACATAAGAGCTGATGTTTCCACAATTTGTTTAGGGCAAGCTGCTTCTATGGGTGCGTTTTTGTTATCCAGCGGTGCTAAAGGAAAACGTTTGGCACTTCCTCATTCAAGAGTGTTAATACATCAACCTTTAGGTGGAGCACAGGGTCAAGCAACGGATATTGAAATTCAAGCTAACGAAATTATAAGGATTAAAAAGTCTTTGAATTCAATTCTTGCTTCTAATACAGGACAACCATTAAAGAAAATTGAAAAAGATACCGATCGTGATTATATTATGACGGCGGATGAAGCAGTTGAATACGGCATGATAGATAAAGTGATTACCTTAGAAGATAATAAATAAGAAGGACAGCACAAATGGCTAAACCGACAGATCCTAATTTAAAATGTTCATTTTGCGGAAAAACTCAAGACCAAGTTAAAAAATTAATTGCAGGTCCTGATGTATGTATTTGTGATGAATGTATTGAGTTGTGTAATGAAATATTAGATGAAGAACTTTTTAATTTTAAACAGGATGAAAAAGAAACATCTGATGAAGTTACAATGGAAGCAATACCTAAACCCCATGAAATCAAGGCTTACCTTGATCAACATATTGTAGGACAAGATGATGCAAAGAAGGTTCTTTCAGTTGCTGTTTATAACCACTATAAAAGAATTGCACACAATATGGAGCAAAAAGAGTCCGATATTGAAATTCAGAAAAGCAATATTTTGTTGGTTGGGCCTACAGGTTCAGGCAAGACACTTTTAGCTCAAACATTAGCTAAAATGTTGAATGTTCCCTTTGCTGTTGCAGATGCCACAACTCTAACCGAAGCAGGTTATGTTGGCGATGATGTTGAAAATATTTTATTAAGACTGTATCAAAGTGCTGATTATGATATTAAAAAGGCTGAAAAAGGTATTATATATATTGATGAAATCGATAAAATTGCAAGAAAATCTGAAAATCCTTCAATTACGAGAGATGTTTCCGGAGAAGGGGTACAGCAAGCACTTTTAAAAATGATTGAAGGGACCATAGCTAACGTTCCGCCACAGGGTGGAAGAAAACATCCTCATCAGGAGTTTATTCAAATAAATACGAATAATATTCTCTTTATTGTCGGAGGGGCATTTGTTGGTTTAGAAAAAATTGTTGAAAGAAGAGCCGGAACAACTTCAAGTGTCGGTTTTGGTTCAGCTTCGTTGACAACCGAAGAAAAAGAGCGTGAAAGTGCTAAAATTTTAAAGAAACTTCAACCTGATGATTTGCTTAAATTTGGTTTAATTCCTGAATTTATTGGAAGGATACCGGTCTATACTGTATTAGATCCTCTGGATGAAGAAACGTTGAAAATGATTTTGACTCAACCTAAAAATGCAATTGTTAAGCAATATGCTTGCTTGATGGGAATGGATGGAGTTGAGCTTAAATTTGAAGATGATGCAATTGAACTTATAGCAAAAGAAGCGTTAAAAAGAAAAACCGGTGCCAGGGCATTGCGTTCAATTGTTGAAGAAATTATGCTTGACATTATGTATGAAGTTCCATCTAAGGAAGATATTAAAGAATTTGTTGTTACAAAGGATATGGTTGAAAAAAAGCAACAGGGTGTACAAGGGGAAGTTGTTAAACTTCCAACCAAGCACCGAGAAGAAATTGCATAATAAAAAGCTCCGAAATTTCGGAGCTTTTTATTACTTTAATATTTTTACAACTTTAGTATAAGAAAATTTATACTTATTTTTAATTTTAATACTTTGCTAAAAATTGTATAGTAACTATGTAATAAGGATATTGACCGCAAGGATGACAAGTAGGGTATTTCCCCGCCCAATTGCGGTCTGGATGAATAAAGGAGTATTAAAATGGCTGTTATTATTAACACAAACGTGGATTCTATTAAAATCCAAAATTGTCTTACAAATGCTACAAACGGCATGGCAACTTCAATGGAGAGGATGTCTACAGGTTTAAAGGTTAACTCTGCAAAAGACGATGCTGCTGGTACCGTAATTTCTGCTCGTATGCAGGTTCAATTAAACGGTAATCAGGTTGCACAAAACAACGTTCAAAATGGTAATGCATT
>CALVGZ010000014.1 GCA_944327225.1 Candidatus Gastranaerophilales bacterium
TTAGAAATTTTTGTCAAAACCCTTTGTGCTAGAGGCATATAGGTATATATACCATTTGCAAGTTTTTTAATAAAACCAGCTCTAACCAATAATTTATGTGATATTACTTCAGCGTCATTTGGAAATTCACGAAGCGTTTGCACGAATAATTTTGACATTTTCATAGTGTAAATTTACTCCTTAGTATGAATAATCTAAATTTTAGCTCAAAAAACTTTCAAAATAAACTTAATATTAAAAAATATTTGCCTTTAACAATAAAACCTATATAATAAAGATAGTATGGATACAGGAATTTTTATCAGTTTAGTTGCTATTTTTGCTCCGCTTATTTTTGCAATTTATCTTTTTATTTCAAGAGTAAAGCTGTCTTTTGTAAATAAAAAAATCTTAAATTATGGTTTAATAGCAATAAATTTTATTAGCTTAACTTGTTTTACCGTACAAAAAGCTCTTTTCTTAAACGATTATTTACCAATAAATTTAAATTTCACATTTTTTTCATACAACAAAATCAATATTGATTATGGAATCACAATAAACCCTGATAATATCATATTTCTTTTATTTGCTTGCTTTACATTTACAATTCTAAGTATTTATTCAAAATTCTACTTTGACAAAAAAAAGCAATTCTTATTCACCAAACAAAGATTTTATATATACCTTTCCGCATTAATATTTAACACCTATATGTTTTTTGTTTCTTCAAATTTATTCCAAGCATATATTTTCTTTGTGTTAGAAGGCATTTTTATTTTTATTTTTTCATATTTTGATATTTTTAAAAACTCAACAAACTACAACATTACAAGATTTCAAAGAATTAGTATAGTGGGAGATTTTTCACTTTTGTTGGGTATTTTAATTCTTTTTAGATATGCAATATTATCTGAAGGCTACATAAACTCCACAACCTTAAATTTTAATGAGCTGAATATTTTAATCAGTTATACATACGGTATTAGCAGCTCTATCGAATTTAAATTAATAGCTCTATGCTTTTGCATTGCCTTTGCCAGCCGATTATTTTTATTTCCGCTAAATTGTTATTGCAGCTTTCTTACAAATTCATCAAATATTTTTTATTTAACAACAACAATTGCTACAAACACGCTTCTTGGACTCTTTATATTCTTAAAAAGCCTGTCTTTTGTTTATCTTTTAAATAACGCTAAAGAATATATTATAATTTTCTGTATTTTTTCGGCTATTATATCGGCAATTCTAATCTTATTTGAAAAAAACCTCAAAATCATTTCCGGACACATAATTTCAATAATAAATTCAACTTTTATAGTTTTATTTTTGATATTTGAGCAACAAAAAATTATCTATGTTTATTTTGCTGTCAATTTTATAATTTTATTTATTACAATGTTTTTATTTATGAAAGATAAAACAAGCTTAAACTCAGCATTAATACCAAAAAACAAAGGGTTTATTTTAGAAAAATGTCATATAGCTTTTTTTGAAACAATACCAAATAAAATTTCCGAATTAACAAACTTTATAGATGAACAAATAATGCAGAATATTATTTCAGTACCAATAAAACTGTTTGATAATACACTCAGTATTTTTGTCATAAAAACAAAACAAAAAAATATAAAAAAATACATAAGAAATATTCTTGTAATATTTGCATTATTTGTAATTCTGGCTATATTTACGGCTTTATTCGGGAGATATAAATGTTAAACAGTCACAATAACATTCTTATCAATACATATATATTTATTCCTTTCATTTTTGCATTCCTGTTAGGTATATTTTCATTTATCAAAAATCCAATTTATATAAGAAGAATAACAAAGATTATTTTTTCAATTATATTTATTTTTGCATTTATAGTTCATACAAGTATAGAAGATTCAAGCTTTTCAATTCTAACAATAAATTTTATTATAGATGATTTTTCATCAATTATCTTATTTATTAACGCATTTATATTTTTAATTTTCTCAATTATTTCAAAAACTTTTATTCAAAAATCCCAAAAATTATACAGCTTATCAAACCTTTTAATATTCGGTTTAATAAATATAGTAATACTTTGCGACAATGTAAACATAACCTTAGGCAGTATTTTTTGGTTTTTTCTTATTAGTTTTCTTCTCAATACAAATTTTGATCCAAAAAATAAAAACAATCTTAACCGTAAACTAAACATTAATATCTTAATTCTTGCAATTTGCTCTATATTAATATTTTATGATTTTGCAAGACTTTTTATCTTAAACGAAATTCCCTTCAACTTTTCAAATATCAACGAAAACCTTTATCATATAAACAATTCATCTATATTTGCAGCTTTTATCGGTTTAATTATGCTTATTTCAAAACTATTTAATTTTATACCCTTTAATAAAAATGAAGCTCAACGCAACCCTCTAATTGCTGCATCAAATACGCTAACAAATTTTATTTTAGGAAATATAATTCTATACAAAACCTTTCTTGTTTTTGACTACTTATTTTACAGCTTTGAACAATATTTAACTATATACTTGATTATAAATTTTGCATGGTTTACAACACTATCCTTTAATCAAAAAAATCTAATACAAATAACAAATTCTACCTTGCCAATTTTTCTTATAATAAATATATTTACCTTATTTTCTTTTGAAGAAAAAGGTATATTAACTTACACATATTCAACTATATCAACATTAATATCATATTTATTATTATTTATAGTATTTGCAATACTTACAAATAAATCTAAAAGCAGTGATTTAGAAAATTTATATAAAATTTCACCTAAGAATCGAATTTTAAAATTTTTCTTAATAATAGCTATACTAAATTTAATAAAAACTCCGCCACTTGCACTTTTTACGTCTTGTTTAATAAATCTTGTTATGATATTTTCAATAGATTATGACGAAATATTGACAGAAATAACTCCCTATATCTTAACAATAGGCTCATTTTTAATTTCAATTTGTGCCTTAAATATATTTTATAAAATGCTTATTGAACCCCAAAATACACCAAAAAACGAAATGAAACTCGCAAATCATCAAATAATAACTCTTTCATTAATAATAACAGCAATAATAATTATAGGAATATATCCGCAATATTTTTTTAACGGGAGCTTTTAAAATATGGAAAGTATATTAACCACCTTAAATATAGATCCAGAAACATTTGAAGCAATTTCATATTTTTCAAGTGAACTTTTCTTAATTTTTGGAATTGTACTAAATTTAATTTTCTTTTTATTTTTTAAAAGAAAACTTAATATAAAAAGAATTTCAGATTTTATCACAAGTTCAATATTCATATTAAACTCTTTAATAATATCTGCGATATTAATTAAAAGCCTCTTTTTTGTAAGCGAGATTAATTATTCGACCTTAAACAATTTAATCATAATAAGCAAAAACGAACTCACTATAAAGCTACTAATAAATATATTTATGTTCGGATTTATAATTTCAACATACAAACTAACAAGAAAGGCACGTTTTAAAACCCCTTTAATAAACTCCCTTTTACTATTAATTGCACTTAGCAGCTATCTTTTAATACAAAGCCAAAATTTTATATTAATTTATATTTTATTAGATTTATCAACGATTTTAATTTATAAATATGCCTCAAATATTAGAATAAGAAAAAATAATTATTTCTCAATTGATTTTGTTGCAATAAGCACTTGTGCAAGCATCTTATTTTTTTCATTTTATATTTTAACTTTTTTCATAAAAGACAGTATTCAACTAAATATAATACATGTTTGTATAGCACTTTCAATATTTTTAAAGATTGGCATATTTCCATTTACAAACTATCTTGTTAACAAGAATTACAAAGACAATATACCGTATTCAATACTTCTGTTTTGTTTCCTACCTTGGATTGGAATATTGTCATTTAACAAAATAACTAATTTTATAAATTATACCGACGAAATATGCCAAATAACATTAATTGCCTTTTTAACAATTTCAATTGCGTATTTTGGGATTTTAACTCTAAAACAAAAAAATATTATAAAATTTCTTGCAAACTCAAATTATTATTTTTGCTGCTTCTGTCTTTTAAATATTGTCTTTTTATCCTCAAATGAATTAAGCACAAAATACTCAACTCTTATTGCATTTTGCTTTTTAGCTTTATATTCAATTCTAAGTATTATAAAAATAAATTTAAAAACAGAAAAAATAAATATAACAACTATAAAAGGGGTATTTTTTAACAACAGAATATTTGCCGCATTATTATCTTTATTACTACTAATACTAACAGGAATAGTTCCAAGCGGTATTTTAAAATACAATATTCAAATATTGCACAACATTTACATATATGACAAATTATCTTTCCTGACAATCATAATAGCAAGCATTGCATATACTTTTATATTATTCAATGCAATAAAAATAATACAAAATTTATACAGCTTTAATTTTAAAAATATTAAAGAAAAATTTATAAAAAGAACAACGCCAAATTACGTTGTTCCGTTTATAATCATGATTCTTTTAATAATAGGATTTGTCTTATAAATTTTCCACAACTTCATGTTCTTTTAACTGTGATGAATACCAGTTAGGTTCTCCCATCCAAGTATTTGTAAAATTAATCTGATGCTCTCCAAACTTTCCATCATCCTGTGTCGGATCAAAATATATTTTCATCTTAGAATACGCACCCATTTTTCCTGAATATCTGACAGGTTTAAAACGACGTTCATAATTACCATTTATACCTTTATTTTTTTCATTCACAAAATCGGCAATTTGCAACATACTCTCACTATAGCCCTGAGCCCTCAAAGTGTCAATCTCACTTGTCGTACTCTCATCTAAATATGCAAAGCAAGAAAGCGAACTTATAAACAAAACTCCAAATAAAATCGATATCTTCTTCATTAAAAATCCCCTATATAATAAAAATTATCCATTTTAGTTATATTATATACCATGTTATTTTTTTTACAAAATTTTTAATAAATATTTAAATCAGATTTAATAATTTTTTCCAATTCACCCAACAACAGTTCCTGAGGAACTTTTTTTATCATCTGACCTTTTTTAAAAATATATCCCTCACCAATTGCACCTGCTATTCCATAATCTGCACCAGCCGCTTCTTTGGGTCCGTTAACAGGACATCCCATGGTTGCTATTGTAATATCGGCTTCCAAATTTTCAAATTTTTCTTCAACTTTTTTAGCTAACCCGATTAAATCTATCTGTGTTCTGCCACAAGTAGGACAAGAAACAAAATTAACTCCGCCTTTTTTTAAACCCAAGGTTTTCAATATTTGTTTAGCCAGTTTAACTTCTTCAACGGGATTTTCAGTCAAAGAAACTCTTATAGTGTCTCCTATGCCTTCTGCCAAAAGCGTACCTATACCTACTGAAGACTTAACAATTCCACCTCTTAAAGTACCAGCTTCTGTTAAACCCACATGCAAAGGGTACGGCGAGATTTCAAACATCTTTCTATATGCTTTAATTGTTGTCATAACATCAGAAGATTTTAAAGATACTTTTATTAAGTGAAAATCCAAATCCTCTAAAATTTTAATATGCCTTTGGGCAGAAATTACCATTTTTTCTTCCAAGGGCAAACTTTTATTTTCATACAAATCTTTCTCCAAAGATCCTGCATTAACACCAATTCTTATAGGGGTTTTTGTATTTTTAGCCATTTCAACAACTTTTATAGTGTGTTCAACAGAACCAATATTACCAGGGTTGAGTCTTAAAGCATTAATCCCTTTTTCCATCGCAATCAATGCTAATCTATAATCAAAATGAATATCTGCCACAACAGGAATAGGTGAATGCTTAACAATCTCACCCAAAGCATTTGCACAGTTTTTATTTAAAACAGCAACCCTAATTATCTCGCAGCCTTCATTTGCCAATTCTTCTATTTGATTTAAAGTTGCTTTTGTATCATCAGTTTTTGTATTTGTCATAGATTGTATAGAAATGGGACTTCCCGCACCTATTTCAACATTTCCGATTTTAATTTTAATCTTTTCCATAAATTTACAAAAAACCCTCATTTGATAATTATGCTAAAATCATACCATAAAATTTGATTTAAAAAGGATAAAAAATGGACAATAAAACAAAATTACCAATTATTAAAATAGCATTTTTCACTTTAATATTTTTTTCCATTTTTTCAATTTTTAATATTTTTAAAAATTACCCTTACCACTTTAAAATAAATGGTTTTAATTATCCTGTAGATAACATAACAATAAATATAGAGTTTAAACAAAGAAAAAATTTAAATCCGCTTATTTGTTTCAATGATTTTTGTTCAACCTTCGAAAAAGACGATTTTTTAAATGTTTATACAATAAAATTTGATGAAAACACACCTGATTTTTTTAACTCAAAAGTTAAAAATATTTTTCTTGCATATCCAAAAAACACAAATCTGATAAATAATTTAAAAATGATTGATATGCACAACGGCACCAAAAACGACTATTTTACAAGCAATGAAATATTAAAATTTGAAAAAACAACACTTAAAATTAATATAAATGACAAATTAAAGGAATATGACGCCATTAAAATACCTTTTAAAACAAATTATAAAGGTATATTAAACCATTTTTGTATTTTATTCTTATCTCTTTTTTATAATTTCAAGATATTTATAATTCCTTATTTTTGGCTTTTTGTAGCATTTTTACTATATTATCTTAATAAAGACAAATTTGAATTTTCATTTAACAATAAAACACTTAACACAATGTTTTTCGCAATTTTGACACTTGGAATAATTCTAAGAATAAATGAAATCAACTATTTTCCGCTTTGGTTAGATGAAATATATACAAAAACTTCAGCAATAACATCCTTCAAGTCATGCTTTAGTGACCCCGGAAACCCGCCAATGTTTTACATTCTGGAACTTCTTATAACTAAAATTATAAATAACGGCAATCTTTCACTAAGACTTATCCCATTAATATCAGGAATTATCTTCCCCTATGCAGTATATTTAATTTTTAAAAATATTGATAAAAAATTTGCCTTATTTACAATGTTTTTTGCTTCTGTTAACCTTATAAATATTTACCACTCACAAGAAGCAAGGACATATTCATTATGTATTACCCTGAGCATTTTTTGTATTTATTTTTTATTTCAATATTTAAAAAATCAAAACACAAAAAATCTTATAAAATACACAATCTTATCAATTATAACAATAAACCTTCACTATTATATGGTGTTTTTTGGTTTGTTCAATAGCATTTGGGGACTTTTTAAATTAACTTTAAACAAAAATAAAAAAGAAATAATAAAATTTATATTATCAGCCACTGTTATCTTTATTTCCTTTTTACCGTATTTTATATACACTTTTAAAAGCTCTATTTCAACCACATTTAACAGTTGGATTGATAAAATTTCACCAAACACATTTATATACATAATTAATGAATATTTTAGCAACAAATTTATTTTTGTTTTGATAGCTTTAATAACGACTGTTTACCTCATTTTAATATTATCCAATCAATTTTTAAAAAAACCCGAATTAAATAAAGATAAAAAAGAACTTTTTACATACCTTTTTTGTTCAATAATATTTATTTTAACTATCACCTTCCTAATTTCAATTTGCATAAAACCCGTTTTACACAAAAGACTTCTATTATCCTGTTATGGACTATTATTCCTATTTGAAAATATTTTAATTTTAGGAATTTATGAAATCAAAAAATATCAAATATCAAAAATCATTTTACAAATTATTTTATTTTTTATATTCATTTCTATTACAAAACCAATGTGCCTCAGGGAAATATATGTCTTGGATGATTTTATGAATTTTATTAAAAATGATTCAATTCAATATGATGAAAATTATGAAATCCACTGCATTACAAATGATTCTGAAAAATATTTAGACAATTTCAATACTCTAAAACAAAATAAAAAAATTATCTGGCATTATGTAGACACAAATTCAATGCACTATATTAAAAAAATCTCGAAAAATGACTATATAAAAGGCAATAAAGGAATAATTTATCTGCATGATATGTCTTCAGATATTAATAAAATCGGGTTTTTAAACCCAAATGCAAGAATTTATCACACAAATTCAATAAGAAATTTAAAGCTTATATATAACAAATAGGAGATTAATTTATGAAAATAGCAATTATTTCAGATATTCATGGCAATAAAGAAGCCTACGACAAAGTTATAGAAAATATTAATCTGTTTAATCCCGATAAAATATTTTGCTTGGGAGATATAATACTTGCCGGTTACAATCCAAATTATATATGCGAAAAAATCATTAAATTAAAAGAAAAAATGAAAGATAACTTTCAAATCATTCAAGGCAACACCGACAAAATGATATCAAACTGCACAGATGAACTTATTAAAAAAACAAAAGAAGCATTTCCCTGTATGGGATACTCGCTTGAAGAAGACGTAAAAATAACAAAACAAGAATATATTAATTTTGTAAAAAAATTACCTGAAAATAAATATGTAGAAATTAACGGACTTAAAATTCAACTCGTACATGGTTCACCAAGAAGTCAAAATGAAAATATATATCCCGAACTAACAAATAAAACCGTATGTGAAATGACTAACAATTCAAATGCAGATTTAATCCTCTGCGGACATACACATATACCATGCGGATACAGCCTTTCAAACGGAAAAACAGTTGTAAACGTAGGTTCAATCGGTCGATCCATGACAAAAGATAAAATGCCCGTATATTTACAACTTACAATTGATAAAAACGGCAAATTTTTCATTGAACATAAAATTGTAGAATACGATAATATAAAGGTTTCAAAACACATTTTATCAAGGGGTTTTAAACATTGTGAAGATTTAGCCGGAATGTTTTTAAGTGAATAATTTTTTTAAAAAAAACCTTTTAATTTTTTCATTAATTCTATTTTTAATTGTCTTATTTTCCTTGAGACATTATTTGAGCATATTTTATTTTCAAAACGATTTAAACAAAATTTCAATCAATGTAGAAACAAAAAATAATATCAATATTTCAGATTTATATGTCTGCTTTAACAAAAATTGTGACAAAATGAAATTTGAAAAAGGTATATATACGTACAAACTGAATCAAACAAATCCCCTTTTTTATAAAGAGGAAATAAACAGTATAGAATTAATAACAAAAAATCAAAATATAGAAAATAATATTAAATCCATTTCAATTTTCTGCGAAAAGGATTTAGGATACTATTCAATAAATGAAACCTTAAAAACAAAAGTCGATTTTGAAAATAAAAAATATACAAGTTACAAAATTCCCTTTAAAATAAAACATAAAACACTTTTACAAAAGTCCTCAATATACTTTGAAAGCATTTTCTACAACTGGTATTTTTATATATTTAGCTATATCTTAATAATTATTTATCTTCATAAAAATCAATTCAACCCTAAATTTAATTTTTCACCCATATTTTTAATTATTATACTCGGATTTTTATTAAGACTATCTCACATTGATTTTATTCCGCTTTGGAATGACGAATTATACACAATCTGTAACATTTCAAATGGAAATCTTAATTTAAAAAGAACTATATTAGACCCAGGAAATCCACCTTTATTTTATGTACTTTCAAACATCTGGCTTATAAAATTTAATTCCACTATAACTCAAATACGCTTTTTACCTTTAATTTTAGGGCTTGTACAAATTTATAGCATATACTTTATAACACATAAATTAACAAATAAAAAAACAGCTCTTATTGCTAGTTTTATAAGTGCAATAAATATTTTTATAATTGTTGAATCAAATGAAATAAGAAGTTATATACTTTCTATGAGTCTTGTGTTGTGGGGAGCATACAGCTTTTTAAATATATATAAAAATTACAACTATAAAAATTGCTCCATTTATGTCTTATTTCAAATTTTACTTATAAATACTCACTACTATACACTTTTATTTGCCTTATTTAATTTCATACTGGGATTATTTATTTTAAAAAATAATAAAATTAAATTCTCTATTTTAAACATTTTTGCCTTTTTAACTTTCCTTCCATATTTTCAAAACACAATGATATTTAATTCATTTAACAAAAACTTTAACACTTGGCTTGAAAAACCTGATTTAAATGTTTTATATAATCATATAATTTTTTATTTCGGAAATATATTTTTCTTGTGTTTAACGATTATATTTTGTGTTTATGTTTATAAAAAATATTTAAAAAACACATTCGAAGAAAAAATCTTCTTATATAACATATCCGCAATTTCGTTTGTATTTATTACTGCTTATATAATTTCAATTACAGTGAAACCTGTTCTTTTTGAGAGATATTTTTGTATATTCTTACCTTTATTAATAATAAATACTGCAATTATATTAAATATAAAATATAAAATAAATTTTTTATGGCTTATCATTCTTTTATTCTCAATTAATATGCCAAAATATGAAAACTACAACTTATTTTCAAACATCGATACTCTAATTAAATATGCAATCAATGACTACAAAAATTATAAATACGAAAATGTTTATTTTATTATTCCGGACTCAAAAGCTTACCTTAAATATTATCCTCAACTACCACAAGAAAAAATAATAATATCCAATTTAGGGACAAGAGAAGACAAAGATTTAATTAAAGAATATTTAAAAGAGATAAAAAAAATTAACCCGAAATTAACTAATATTACACTATATTTGCCCGAAATATGTGTTAATTCCAAAATAAAATATTCAAAAAAAGAAAACATTAAAAAAATCAACACATCTATATTACCTATTTATAAGATTTTTTTAGAATAATTTTTATGATAATATAAGAAAAAAGGATTTTAAAAATGCCAATGACTCAACTTGAAACAATACATCAAAAAGCAGCAGAATTATATGAAAACAAAAATCTTGATGATGCCTTAAAAATATATGAAGAAATTATAAAAGCAATTCCAAATGACGAAGTAGCACTTTCTTGCATCATGGACATATACCTTGAAAAAGGCGATAAATTTAACTACTACCTTGCAAGAGCAAATGTTAACATTGCACAAAACAAATTGGAATATGCTATTCACGATACAAAAAAAGCTCTCGAGCTTGATATAGATAACATCAATGCAAGAAGAAAACTTGCAAGACTTTTTAAAGTTGACAATAAAAACCTAAAAGCTATTGATGAATTTATCAAACTGCTGGAATTAAGCTCCAAGGAGTTTGATGTTTATTTTGAGCTTGTTGATTTGTACATGAAAGAAGGTGCTATTGAAAGTGCTATTTCAATAGCAAAAAAAGGACTTGAAGAATTTAAAGATGACGCAAATATTAAAAATATGCTTGCACAACTGTATTTTAAAGCAAACGATTTTAAATCTGCTCTTGAAGTTGTCGAAGATAAGTTTTTAAAAACAAAAATACTTCTTCAAGATGAACAAAACGAAGAAGCAAATAAACTACTTGAAGAATTTAGCACTAAAAAATTAAACGATGCGGAGAAAAAATCATACCATATTCTAAAAGCTCAATATTTATACAATACAAAAAATTTTGAAAATGCCCTTAAAGAAATAGATGAATACATAAAGCTTGCATCGCCGGATGCTGTATCATTTCAAATGAAAGCTCTAATATATGAAGAATTAAAAGATGAATTTAATTCACATCTAAATTGGGGATTTTGTTACAAATTACAAGGAAAATTTGATGACGCTATTGTTGAATTTAACCATGCTTATCAAGAAAATCAAAACAATAAAACTGTTCTAATTGAACTTGCAAACTTATATATGCAAAATAAGGAAAAATTTGTTGCAATTGAATTTTGGGAAAAAGTTTATGCTATAGATCAAGATGAGCAGGCAAAAGAAATTTTAGCGGAATTTTATTATTCTGAAGGAAATTTTGAAAAAGCCGAACAATACGGTAAAATAATAGAAAAAAAAGAAGAAAACTACAGTGGACTAATAGATAAAATAATGGAATTTTTTACAAAAAAATAAATTCAAGTTTTTTATTAAAAGGTCGTTAAAGGTGATATGGACAAAAACATAAACAACAATCAAAACAATTTTCAAGAAAAGAAAAATATTTTAGATAAAAAAATACAAGATATGCGAATAAGCGTTTTAGATAGCGAAAAGTGCAAAGAAATTGCACAAAAGTTGACTGCATACATTGCAAACGATAAAAAATAGGCAAGTATTAAGAAATACTTGCCAATGTTTGTGATAAATTTTTATAAACTACATTCAATTCATAAGTACTTGTTGAATTATCTTTAAACAAGGCATATTCTCCTATAGGAATACCTGCATATTTATTATGATTCAAATATTTATATTTCTTTGAAAATGTAGAGGAAGACAAAGCCCTATTTTTAAAGTTCAACTTTTTAATTTCACTATTTGAATGATGAATTTGACTTAGTGTTTTATTATTAACATAAGCATCTGAAAAAGTATTTGGAATTATTTTAAGCTCATATTTACCTTCAACTACATTTTTAACTTTTGCCAAAGCTCTTAAAATAGTAGAATAAATAGCATCATATTTATCAAAATCAAAAGATGTAACGATTAAAACATCGCTATAATTAACTTTCACTTCCGGAAAAGCAATTTTTAATACATTTTTAATTTTATTAAAAACAACGTTATTTAATGTTGTTTTTGTTTCATCACTTATATTTTTTTGTGATTCATAATCCAAAGAAAGACAAATCGAATAACTGTTTATAATGTCATATTGCATTAAATTATTAATTTTTTCTTGCTTTTTTCTATTTTGTTCAATGATTTCATCAATTTTATTTTCTCTTTGAATTAACTTTTCTTCGATTTTATCTGCAATAAAATACATAAAATTACAAGGTATAATTAAAAAAGCTAAAATAATTGCAGTAGAACGATATATATCAACCGAAGTATCATTTTGAAAAAAGAAATTCGCAAGCGGACTGAAATATTTAGCTGTATAATCTAAAACCATTTCATCGGACATAACAGCAGCCCAGTATACAAAATAAACAAAAGATAAAAAAGCAACCAAAATAATCGATAAATTGACTAATTTTCTAACTTTCTTGAAAAAACTACGAATTTCAATAACTCGCACATTGCTTGTGTGTATCATAAACTATTCCCCCTGATATATTAATAAAAAAAAATTTATAAAAAAAATTGCCTGTAAAAACAGACAATTTTTTATTTTTATTTAATTTGTCTAAATATCAGGTCGTAAATTATATACTCCAAGCTCCTGCTCAAGTGCGTAAGCAGCCTGTAAAAGAGTCAATTCGTCCAATTTTTTAGCTATTATTTGTAACCCGATAGGCATATTTTCTTTATCAAATCCAACAGGCATAGACAATGCAGGGGAACCGACCAAATTTGATGAAATTGTTGCAATATCCGTTAAATACATTTCAAGAGGATTATCTGCTTTTGAATTTAAATCAAATGCAGTTGTAGGACAAGTAGGAGAAACTAAAATATCAACCTCTCTAAATGCCTTTTCAAAATCATTGGCAATTAACCTTCTTAACTGCTGTGCTTTTTTATAATAAGCATCATAATAACCGCTTGAAAGAGCGTATGTTCCAAGCATTATCCTTCTTTTAACTTCAGGTCCGAAACCTTCTGCTCTTGTTTTACAATACATATCCAGCAAATTTTCACAATTTTGAGCACGATAACCGTATTTTACACCGTCAAAACGAGCAAGATTAGAACTTGCTTCGGCAGTTGCAACAATATAGTAAACACCGATAGAATGCTTTAATAAAGGCAGGGAAATTTCTTTTATTTTTGCACCCAATTTTTCATAAGTTTTTATTGCATTTTCCGTTGCAAGTTTTACATCATCACTGACACCTTCCGACATCAATTCCTTAATAACCCCGACTCTTAAATCTTTAATATCTCTCTTTAAATTCTTTGATATGTTCCCAACCTCAAGATTTAAAGATGTTGAATCCTTTGTATCGTATCCTGCAATAGCTTCATAAAGATTTGTTACATCTTCAATCGAACGTCCAAACGGGCCAATTTGATCCAATGAAGAAGCAAAGGCAATTAAACCATATCTTGAAACCCTGCCATAAGTCGGCTTAAACCCTGTTATACCGCAAAAAGAAGCAGGTAAACGAATGGATCCGCCGGTATCAGAACCTAAAGACAAAGTAACTTCAGAAGCTGAAACACTTGCTGCGGAACCACCAGAAGAACCGCCTGGAACTTTATTCAAATTATAAGGATTTCTAACTATCTTAAAAGCTGAATTTTCATTACTTGAACCCATAGCAAACTCATCTAGGTTTGCCTTCCCCATAATAGGTACAAGATTTTCTTTTAATTTTGTCGTAATTGTCGCATCATAAGGAGAAACAAAGTTTTCTAAAATCTTTGATGAACAAGTTGTTTTCGTGCCGACAGCATTCATATTATCCTTCAACGCAGTAGGAATACCTGCCAATGGTGGAATTGCCTCATTTTTGGCAATTTTTTCGTCAACCTTCTTTGCTGTTTCAATTGCACTTTCAAAAGTCAAAGAATTAAAAGCACCAAGAGTGCCGTCTAATTTTTCAATTCGTTCAATAGAAGCATTTACCAACTCAACTGCACTGACTTCTTTGTTAATCAAAGCTTCGTGTTGCTCTTTTGCAGTTCTTTTCAATAATTCCATTAATGTTTACTCCATATAAAATTTATCTTACAATTATTCTATGACAAATAAACAAATAGGTAAATACGGCGAAGAGTTAGCACAAAATTTCTTAATAAAGAAAGGTTATAAAATTCTTGAAACAAATTTCCGTTATTCTAAAATGGCTGAAATAGATATAATCGCAGAAAAAAATAACATCATTCATTTTATTGAAGTAAAAACAAGAAAATCTGACTTTTTCGGACTCCCCGTTGAAGCAATTAATCAAAAAAAATTAAATTCTATTTTTTTATGTGCTAAATTCTACATTCAAAATTCAAAAAAGAACTGTAAAAATTTTCAAATAGATGGAATAGGTATAATTTTAAACAAAGAAAATAAACCTAAAATAAATTTTATCGAAAATATTTCAATTAATTAAACTGCACATGTTCATCTACCCCTAATCCGAACAAAGCAAAGTCATACTTTACCGGATCCGATTCATCAAATTCCTTTAATTTTTCAGTAAGCTCAACTGCTGCTTTATAATCATTAGAAGTTCTCTTTAGTAAGTTAAACTTTCTTGAAAGCCTTGCAACATGTGTATCTAAAGGAATTATAAGCTCGTTTTTTGAAATAAAATTCCAAATGCCAAAATCCACTTCACCATTTCTTACCATCCACCTTAAAAACATGTTTAATCTTTTTAGGGCGGATTTATTTTCGGGCTTTGCAAACATAAAACAAAAACCCATATTCTCGGAGCAATTTGAATTTTTATAAAAATATTCAACAACTCTACTGAAACGATTTTTTCTTTCATAAAAAAGTTCAGCCAGACTTGATTTATCCAAAACATATAATTTATTTAAAAGTCTCAACAATTCAATTAAATCAACACTTTTTATAAACCGATATACAAAATTTTGCAAATTATACTTTTTATAATTATAAATTAAAGCATAAGGAGAATCGGCGAGACTAAATAATTCATCTAATTTCTTTATAAAAAGTTCTCTTTTACCAAATGCAAAAAGCGACGAAATAAAAGCCGATATCTCAATATCCCTTGAAGAAGAATACCTGTGAGGAAATTGAATAGGGTCATTTTTTATAAAGTCCTTTGTTTCATATTTTTTTACCAATTCGTCTAAAAATTGTTTCATTTATTCTTCCTCATTTTATTAAAATAATTTTTCAAAAGTTCATCCCCCTCTTTTTCCATCAAACCACCTTTAAAATTAATTTTATAATCTGAATATTTACAAATATTAAAAGCTCCGCCGAAAGCACCGTATTTTGTGTCAAAAGAAGCAAAATATAAATTGGCAATTCTTGCGTTAATTATAGCCCAAGCACACATCGGACAAGGTTCTAAAGTAACGTAAATGTCACAATTATTTAAACGCCAATTATTAAATTTTTTATTCGCAGAAATTAAAGCCAAAACTTCAGCATGAGAAATTATTAAATTATCCTTTTCTCTTTTATTTACTTCAATAGATATTATTTCATCTCCCGAAACAACAACAGCACAAACGGGAATATCATCAATAACTTTTTTTGCATTATTTAAAGCTAATTGCATTATCTCAGGTTTATACATAATCATTAAATTTCAATGTTATAATAAAACTTTCATCACATTCAAGAGAAATATCAATTTTTAAAGCCTCAGCCAAACCCTTAACAATATATAAACCAAGACCTGTTCCTCTTGTTGTCCTGGTAAGTTTTGAATCAGCCCTTATAAATTTTTCAAAAAGCTTTTCTTTAATATCGTCCGATATTTTTTCGCATTTATTTTTTATTTTTAAAGTTGGAATCCCATCTTCATTTTTTGCCATAACTTCAATAGGAGCATTGTCTTTTGTATATTTTATAGCATTATCCAATAAATTTATTACAATCTGTTCAAGCCTGTATTCATCTGACCATACATTTTTTAAATCAGGAGCAATATCAACGACAAACTTTACTTCATTAGAACTTAAATATTCAATCACTTGATTAATAGAATTTGCTAAATCAACTTCATCAAAATTAAATTTTAAGCTGTAACTTTCAAGTTCAGGTATTACAAGTAAATCTTCAACCATATTTGATAATCTTTGTGCCTGTTGTTTTATAATTTGCAAAGATTTAACTTTTGTCTCGTCATCAAGAACAATATCTTGCCTTAAAAGTCTTGAAGTATATCCGATAATACTTGTTAAAGGTGTTCTAAACTCATGACTTGTTGCATTAACAAGATTTTCCCTAAATTCATTCAATCTTTCAAGTTCTTTATTTTTTTCTCTTAAATCCTTATAAGAAACATTAATCTTATTTGCCATATAATTAAATTCTTTAGCAAGAAATACGATTTCATGAGGAGTAAATGCTCTTTTAATAAGATGGATTTTTTTATCATAGTTACCTTTTGAAACTGCAGTAATTCCTTTAAAAAGTTGTCTTATATTTATGTATAAATAATATGTATACAATCCGACTATAAATATAATTGAAAGAGCAGCAATACAAAGAGAAAGCACAATTCTATATCTTGCTTTTATAATAGTTTTAGCTGTAACTTTTTTTGTTGTATCAACAACAACAAGCCATTGCGGATTTTTCATCTTATAATAAGCTTTTGGGGTATTTTTCTTTTTACCAAAAAGTCCTTTTTTAGAATCCTGCTTAAGTGTTAAATCCGAAACAACGTCATAAGTATTTATATTATCCACATTTGTTGCTATCAGCTTTTTTCTTAAATAATCAAAAATATAAATATTTCTGCCTTCAATATTTTCTTTACTCAACAATTTATCAATAATATTAACATTTATTTGAGCCAAAAGATAATAATTTTCATCCGCATCAATCGGAGAAACAAGCGTCAATCTGCCATTTTTAACATTGTATTTTTCCTTTGGAATTTTGTTTTTTTCGATTATATCCAAATCCTTAAACAACATTGTTTTGGATTCTATTTCATCAAAATATTGAATTTTTGCCATTGTATTAGGAATATAATTAAAACCTGAAGCAATTTGATCCAACTGTGCTTGAGATAAAAGTACATAATTTTCTGTTGCTTCGCCAACAAACTGTGCAATTAAAGATGTATTATTTGCAAGTTCATTTCTTACTGACTGTTGAGAAATATTTGAAATGATAATACCGATTGTAATAAAAGGTATCAAAACAGCAACAACAAGAACAATAATAATCTGTTCAATTATCTTTAGGCGTTTCATAGTTCCTCTAACACTCCAAACGGAGTCAACTTATAACCAACGTTTACTACAGTGTGAAGATATTTCGGGGTTCTTGTGTTTTGTTCAATTTTTTGTCTTAAACCGCCAACATGAACTCTCACCATCCTAACATCCTCATCTGAGCCGTATCCCCAAACCTCGTCCAATAATGTAGCAAGAGTAACGGGAGTGTTTATATGCTGCATTAAACAATACAAAATTTCAAATTCCGTAGGAGTTAATTTTACCTTTTTATCCAAAATCATTGCCTCCAAACTTTCAGGCAAAATCTCAATATCTCCCGCTCTTAAAACTTCTTTGTTATTTTGCTTTTGACCAACTTCACCACGTCTTAATAATGCCCTTATTCTTAATAAAACCTCTTGTATTTCAAAAGGCTTAACCAAATAATCGTCTGCACCGCAATCAAACCCTTCTGTTTTATCTTCAAGTGTTCCCTTTGCGGTCAGCATTAGAATTGGAATATCGGGCTTTGCAATCCTAATATTTTTACATACATCATAACCATTCATTTTAGGCATCATCACATCCAATAAAATTAAATCATAATGATTTTCTAGGGCTTTTTTTAAACCTTCCTGTCCGTCTGAAGCAACATCAACAATGTATCCGCTGTGAGCAATATCAAAAGCCAAAAGCTCTCTGATTTGTTTATCATCATCGACAATTAACAGTCTTTTGCTCATTTTTTGCATTACTCTACCGCCTTAACATTCATAATCATATTTTCTTTTGAAACAATTTCAACCTTTGAATTTGCCTTTATTTCAGAATCTGTGACACTTTTTGCCTGCCATGTTTGATTATTAAACTCAATTAAACCAATGCCGTCTATTGATAAAGTTTTTCCAATATCTTTTTTTACGACAGCAAACTTTCCTATATAATCCGATAGTGTTTTTTTCTTAATATCTTCCTGCTTTTCCTGATTTAAAATTGAACCGACAATAAAATACAACATAAAACCGAAAATAACAATAAATAACAGTTGCAATAGAATCTTTTGAGGATATTTAAAAGCAAAAATTGAACCAAACAAAAAAGCACCGCCTAAAATCAATTTATAAAATGATTTTTTATAAACATCGGACAATAAAAAAACAATACCGATAAGTGCATAAATAATATACATAAATACCCTACCTCATTTCCAATTATAATTTTTAAAAAAAGGGGTGTCAATTAAAATCTATCTTGTTTGCTTCTTTGCGGTACCTTTTTTTACAAAATCAACAACAACGACTTCAGGCTTGCAATTAAGTCTAACAGGCAAAACACTCATTCCTAATCCTCTGGTAATAATCATTTTATTGTGAGTATTTGAAATCAATCCACTTGCAAACTCAGAACCAAACTTAGAAGGAACAAATAATGGTGGAGTAAAGGGTATAATAAACTGCCCGCCATGAGTATGACCAGCCAATATCAAAGATACTTCTTCCATTATATCGTAATACAAATCAGGATTATGGGTCAGAACTATTCTTGGTTTTCTTGTTCCCATGAAAGCACGCTCAATATTTGGTTGACGAGTAGTCAAATCCTCGAGACCGATTATATCCAGATATCTTCTTTTTACAATAGTTCTAACAGCAGAATTTGCCAGCACATTTATACCGTTTTTCTTTAATACGGAAGTAATTTCATTCCCGTTCGACCACCAATCATGATTACCCAGAACCGCATAGGTGGGGGCATTAATAAGATTTAATTTTTGAGCCGCAATGTTAATATCCATCGTATTTTTCATATTATGACCATTTGCAAAATCGCCTCCCAAAAATACCAAATCGGGTTTCTGCTTATTTGTAAGCATGACAATATTGTCAAGCCTTTTATAATCATGTTTTTTTAAGTGAAAATCACTCAAAAATACAATTCTAACTCCCTGCAAAAGATTATCTTCTATCTCATAATTTGTAACTTCAAGAGAATTCGGCTCAACAAAAACAGAACGAAAAAGCACATATATAATTATTGCTATCAGTACCATCATTTGTTTAGTCATAAGATAATTTTAACACTTTAGCAAAATAAAATACATATATGATTTAAAAATCAATAAAATTACGTATAATCTAATGTATGTTAAACGAAACAAGAGAAATTAAAAAACAATTATTTGCTAAATACAGAACAGATGAAAAAAGTAACAAATGGGAAAATGCCATAACAAGATTATCTCCTCTTTCTCATAAACCCTACGATATACGCTCCCCTTTTGACAGAGACAACACAAGAATACTACACTCTAGTGCATACAGAAGATTAAAACATAAAACGCAAGTATTTTTTGCAACAAATAATGACCACGTATGCACAAGAATTGAACACGTAAATCACGTTGCAAGTATTTCAAAAACCATTTCAAAAGCACTCGGCTTAAACGATTCACTAACCGAAGCCATTGCACTCGGTCACGACTTGGGGCATAGTCCGTTTGGTCATCATGGAGAAAAAATAATTGAAAAAATAATGGAAAAAGAAGGTTTTGAAAAAAAATTCTGGCATGAAAAAAATTCTCTGAGATTTGTGGATTTAATTGAAACACTACCCAATTATGAAGGCTTTAAAGAAAATCTCAATCTAACCTATGCCACAAGAGACGGAATTGTATGCCATTGCGGAGAGGTTAATGAAAATAATATTAAACCCAGGGATGACTTTTTTGATTTAAACTTAATCATAAAAGGTAAACACATGCCCTACACATACGAAGGCTGCGTTGTAAAAATTGCGGATAAAATTGCATACCTTGGACGTGATATTGAAGATGCTTATAATTACAGATTTTTTGACAAAGAGGATATTATAGCTTTAAAGCACATGGGGCAAGATGTTATGAAGAAGAAAGTAAAATTTAAAGACATTAATACATCAGCCCTAATACACGAATTTATAACAAATCTTTGCCTTAATTCGTCCCCCGAAAACGGTTTAATGTTTTCAGATGAACACTATTTAATGATGAATAAAATCAAAAAATTCAACTACCAAAAAATATACCACAACAAAAGATTTAAACCCTTTATGGAATATGCAACATTAGTTATAAATACAATATATGACTTTATTTTAGATCACTATGATTCATACAATACAATTAACAAACTAGCTAAATACTCAAAATTTTACCCTACTTCAACAATAGATTTCTCAGATTGGTTAATAAAATATTCAAATATTGATGAAAAAACACACAAATTAAGAAAATATAGAAACAAAATTATATATAATATCGAAAATATATTTGATTATAAACAAGCAATTATAGACTACATTTCAGGCATGAGCGACAATTATGCAATTAAAATTCATAATGAATTTATAGAATTTTAGCAAATTTTTTTGTTTTCATGTTTTAAAATATTGCAATAAGAATTAAACACTTTAAAATAGACTGGAATATATTATGAATTTAAACAAACTACAAAATGTAAGCTTTCAAAAAAAACTCGTTGCTTATGCAAATGTTATCAAAAATAAACAACCCTACCCTTGTACAATATTTAAATTAGAAAAAGGTACGGACAGTGATTACTTTACAAAGCAAGGACAAATTTGGAAAAAAGCAAAATACCTACAACCTGTTGAAGCTGAACTCGAAGGCGATTTTTGCAACTTGCATACGGGAGATTCTGAAATATTTGTATTAGAAAACCCAAATGGCAAATGTTTAGGATACTGCCATCAAGATACCCTGAACAAAGGGAATGAAGTTATAACACTTGAAGTTCATCCAAGATATAGATATGAAAATAAAGAGAGAACAATTAAATATATAGGCGAAACTTTACTTGCATTTTTGGCTAAATTATCCCAACAACAAAAAAAATCAACACTAAAAATTGACCACGCTACAAAAAATTCCAGACCTTTTTATACCAAAAAATGTGGATTTAATAACGAAAATTCACCAGAACTTGATAAAGGAAGCTTTAATGCTCTAATAAAACAAAATGAAAAACACACCAAAGGAAAAATTGCATTTATAGAATAATTATGAAAATACCAAGCTCAAACAAGATTGCTTTTCAAAAAAAACTTGCTGCCACTTGCTCAATTGGACAAATCGGCTCATCAAAAAAAGCTTTTATATACGAACTGGATAAACCCGAAGATCGTATTGAGCTATACAAAATATACTATGACAAAAAATGGCAGTATAACAACTATCTAAACGAAATAACCGAAGAATACGAAAAACCTCGTAAAAACAATCAAGAAAAATATTTCATAATTGAAGATAAAGATAAAAGTGTTCTGTGTATCAGTGTATTAAACACATCAGACAAAGAAGAGAACATATTGGAATACATAGAAACAGCACCAACTCTTTCTTGCTACAACAGAAATTCAAGACCAATTAAGTTTATAGGCGAAACCATGATTGCTTTTTTGGCAAAATTAACCAAAAGAGAAAGAAAAAATCTTTTTGTTCTTGAAATTGCCCCAAGACCACTTACGAGAAAGTTTTATTTTGAACATTGCGGTTTCAACCCTGCACCTGAAAACAATGCAATTATGCCTAACGAAACACTGGATACTCTTATAAGCATGAACGAACGTCACACAGGTTCAAAAATTGAAATTATAGCTTAAAACTCTGTTCTTTTAAAACATCTGATACACATTCCAATGCAATATTTACAACATAATCCATATCTTCTTTTGTTATTATTAAAGGCGGATTAAAATAAATAACATCACCCAAAGGACGAAGAAGTACTCCTTTTTTTAAAGCTTTTTTATATATTTGATATCCGAGTCTCAACTTTGAATCAAAAGATTCTTTTTTACTCTTATCTTTTACAAGTTCTATTGCATTAATCAAACCAATTGATCTGACTTCACCCACGTTATTTATATTTAAAAACTTATTTTTTATTAAATTATTAAAATAAGGACTAACGGTTTTAAGATGCTCTTGAATCTCTCCTCTTTCAAGAATATCAAGAACAGCTAAGGCACAACTTGCACCCAAAGGATTACCAGAATAAGTGTGAGAGTGCATAAAAGCTTTACCTTTTATATAATCATCATAAAAAGCCTGGTATATTTCATCGGTAGTTACAACTGCCGCCATAGGCATATACCCGCCCGTTAAACCCTTTGAAATACACATAATATCGGGTGAAACATCAGCATGATTAAATGCAAACATTTTTCCCGTTCTATAAAAACCTGTCGCAATTTCATCCGCTATAAGGTGAACATTGTATTTATTACAAATATCTCTTAATTTTTTCAAATACAAAGCAGGATAAATCTTCATGCCTGCAGACCCCTGCAACAAAGGTTCAACCAATATGGCAGCAGTTTTTTCACCATATTTTTCAAATTGTTTTTTAGCATCAATAAAACACTCACAAGAACAATTTTCTCTGCTTTTATTAAAAGGACACCTGTAACAATCCGGAGCTTTAATTCTAATTACATCCATTAAAATAGGTTTATAAATTTTTGTATATAAATCGCAAGCACCAACGGATAATGCAGCTATCGTTTCACCATGATATGCGTCGGTTAAAGCCATAAATCTTGTTTTTTCAGGTTTTCCTGTTTGTTGAAAATACTGAAAACTCATTTTCATGGCCATTTCAATCGAAGATGAACCATTATCGGAAAAATTAAATTTCTCTAAACCCTTGGGAACCAATTTTGAAAGACGCATACAAAGACTTATTATTTCCTTGTGTGAAAAGTTAGCAAATATAACATGCTCCAACTTATCCGCTTGCTTCTTTAAAGAAGCTGAAATTTCGGGATTACAATGTCCTAATAGATTACACCACCAAGAACTAACTACATCCTTGTAACATTTACCATCCGTATCATACAAATTTATTCCCTGTGCATGGTCTATTACAATAGGGGGGAACTCCTCATAATCCTTCATTTGAGAGCAAGGATGCCAAATATATTTTAAATCTTCTTTTTGCCAGTCTATTTTATTCATAAACTAATTTTAGCACTTAAAATTAACCGTTTATACTAAAATATATTTCCCTTAAAGTTTTTTTACTGATATGAGTATAAAGTTGAGTAGTTACAATACTTGAGTGTCCCAATAATTCTTGCACAACCCTTAAATCCGCCCCATTTTCCAATAAATGTGTCGCAAAACTATGCCTTAGGGTGTGTGGTGAAATTTTTTTATTAATAAGCTCGCCTTGTCTTCTTATCAATTTGTACACACTTTGACGAGTAATTTTTTTACCCTTATTATTTAAAAAAAGATAAGGTTTAGAATCAAATTTTAAAGCCGTTAATTCACGAGTAAGCAAGTACTTTTTTAAAACCCTTATACATTTTAAATTAATCGGAACAATTCTTTCCTTTGAGCCTTTTCCAAATACCTTTATCATTTTTTGATTTAAATCGACATTTTTTAATTCTAAATCAACAAGTTCGCTCACTCTTATTCCTGCAGAATATAAAAGTTCAATTATTGCAGCTTCAAAATCATTTAATCCGTCTTTTAATATTTCATTTATTTCACCTATAGATAAGACCTTTGGCAATCTCATAGGCATTTTTGGAGAAACAACAGAACTCGCAGGGTTTGTTTTTATATCCCTGTTTGTACATAAATATTTAAAAAAACCTTTAATTGAAGCTATCTTTCTTGTTATTGAAGAAGGTGAAAACTCTTTTCTTGCAAGATATTTAGTATAAGAAGAAAAATCTCTCCTTTTTATTTCTTCGAGTTTAACGTCATGATTTTGAATCGACAAAAAATCGAAAAAAGCAAACAAATCACTTTGGTAAGCTTCAATAGTATTTTTTGACAATCCTCTTTCTATCTCAAGATACGACAAATAGGAAGATATTAGCTGTGATATATTTTCTCTTTCATAAATTATATTCATACATTACTCACTGGAGTACCAAATGGCAATTCAACCGTAAATTTTGCACCTTTACTTTGAACATTTTGTGCCGATATCCTACCATTGTGTTTAAGGATTATTTTATTTGCAATATACAAACCTAACCCTGCACCGATATTAGCATATTTTTTTGCAGATGTATAATATTTTCTAAAAATACTTTTAATCTCTTCTTCTTTTATTCCATCACCGTAGTCAATTACGGAAATAAATACAAAATTGTCGCTTTTGTTTAATTCTATATCTATATATTTTGAATTTTTGCCGTAAAAAACAGCATTAGAAATCAAATTGTTTAATACTCTTTTTATTAAAAAAGCATCAAGAGAATAATATAATTCATTAATATCGCAAAAAAATCTTATTTCCTTATTTCTTATATCCAAAATGCTTTTATTTTGTACAATTGTTTCTCTTATTAATTTCACAATATCCGTATTTTCAATATGTAATTGCAATTCACCGTCTTCAAATTTATGAGCATCCAAAAGATCCACCACCAGATTCTTTAAATCATTATTTGAAATCTTTAAATTCTTTATGGCATTTTCTTGCACTTTTGAAATTTCACCGAAATTTCCCTGCAAAAATAAATCATAAGTGTTATCTTGAGCTATAATAGGAACTTTTAAGTCATGTGCTAAACTGGATATAAAATCTTGCTTTAGATTTTGACTTTGTTTTTCTCTTTCGATATATTCATTAATCATTTTATCCCTATCGACAACACTTTCCAGCAACGCATTTGTATTTCTCGAAAGCTGAATTGTAAGTGCATCAACTCCATCTATACATTTTGAATTAAGATTTCCATATCTTGCGGACGTAATCGCATTTAAATAACTATATAAATATTTAGTTAATCTGTTATATTTTATTGAAAGTTTTATGTGTTTCAAAATTACGATCAAAGATATAAATACAACCAAAAACAGTAATACATATCCCAAAATAAAAATAACAGAACTCATCAACTATCCTTTTTGTTCGATATTAATCAATTTTAATGCGTCTATACACCTTCTCTTTGAGGCAAGTTCCTTTTGTGAAACAAAAATCAAAAGTGCCTTTGCTATATTAATTAAAGCATCATCATACTTATTTAAAATATAATAACTAACCCCTAAATTAAAATATGCCTTGGCAAAATTAGAATTTAATTTTAATGCCGTTATATAATCTTCAATAGACTCTTCATATTTTTCTTGAGCAAAATGACACACCCCCTTATAATAATATCCGCAAGAGTCACTTGGAAAATTATACAATAATTTGTCAACATTTCTCAATGCAGATATAAAATCAGCCTGAGAAATTTTATTTTTTATAATAAGATAATATTCTTTTATTATTCCATCATCCATAATTTCATTATACCAAAGAATTATTGTTCAATTTCAACATCTTTTTTGTACATTTTTTCTTCAAAATCAATATCTTCCAAAAGTTCATAAATCAAAGTCTTATCAGATGAAACTAATGATAAAATCCTTCCACCCATTGAAAAATAACGATTTTTATCCTTTTTTATATTAGAAAAGTATATTTTTATATTTTTTTCTTTATTTAAAATGCTTTCTAAATTTTTAATTTCAATATTTTTTCTTGTCTTTAAAGGATACCCCTTGCTTGCAAGAACAACACAAGTTATTTCTTTATTTTTTTCTTTTAATTTAACAAAATCGAGCATTTGATTTGATTGAGCAAAAAATATTTCAAGCCAATCATTTTCTATATAATTTAGCAAGACCTGCGTTTCAGGATCTCCAAGGCGAACGTTATATTCTAAAACATAAATATCGTCTTTGCATACCATAAGACCTGAATATAAAACAAAAGGAGTTTTAATTTTTTCACCTTTTAACATATTTTCAAGCTTTTTAATATATTTTTCAAGCTTATTTTTTTCATCTATATTTAAACAAATTGGACAAATCGAAGCCAATCCGCCAGTGTTTAAACCCTCGTCATTTTGTTTAAAATCTTGACATAATGGCATATTTAACAAAATTTCTCCATCCCAAAAAGAAAAAAGTGAAATTTCATAACCAAATAACCTTTCTTCAATTAAACAAGTTTTCGAAGCATCTGAATATTTGCCCGATAAAAACTTAAAAAGTTCATTTTTTACTTTTCTTCTATCATTATCAAAAAACACTCCCTTGCCAAACGCAAGGCCGTCTGCTTTTATTACAGGATTTTTAAAATAATAAACGTATTTATCTATTTTATTTTTACTTGATATTTTTTTATAGGGAGAAGTTTTAATTTTATATTTTTTCATTATGTTTTTAGCATACAATTTAGAAGCTTCAAGTTTAGAATTCTTTTTATCCGGCCCTATTATATTTATATTTTCTTTTTTAAATATATCAACAATACCACTGCAAAGATATTTTTCCGAACCGACTAAAACCAAATTTATGTTTTTTTCTTTAGCCTTTTTTGCAAGCTCACTATAACTTTCAAAATCAATTTTTTCGCCAAATTCCGAAAATACATTGTTGCCATCAGCAAAATATAATTTATTTAAAAATTTTGATTGAAGCATTTTATCCAAAATACAATGCTCTCTTGCACCAGAACCTATAATTAAAACATTCAACCCCAAAAGTTTTTCTATAACTCTGGGATAATAAAAATGTTCATGTTTATGTATTTCTTTTTCTAATCGAAATAAATTCCAACGAGGATCAATTTTAACTTGTTTTTGATAAATAATTTCCCCTTCATCAACTTGTTCCGTTGCGTAATGGATTGTAATTCCGGTTATTGTATCTCTATTAACATAAGCTTTTTTAATAGCATTTAAACCCTTATATTTTGGCAATAGCGAAGGATGAATATTAATAAATGTATTTGTTTTTATAATATCCTTATCTAAAATCCTATCAAATCCCGCCATTACAACCAAATCAAATTTTCGATTTTTAAAATATCCCGAAAAATCAGAAAATTTAAGATAATTTGCTTCAATTCCAAGCTTTTTTGCTCTTAAAAGAACTTCAGCATCTTCTTTATTGCACAAAAGCTTAAAATTAATGTCGAGTCTTTTTTTACTTAAAAAATATTTTATTATAGCTTCAAAATTAGTCCCCTTACCCGAAGCAAGTATTAAAACATTTTTCATACAACTTCTCCCAAAACAAAAGGGGAATATTCTTTTGAAATTTCAATGATTTTATCAACATTTTCCTGATTTGAAAATACACAAAACCCAACTCCCATATTAAAAACTCTATAACACTCATCAAGTTTAATTTTTTCCTTTAAAAATTCAAATATTTCCTGTTTTATAATGCTATCATAGTCAAGTTTTATATTATTTTTTTTACCAACAACCCTCAGCAAATTAGAATATATGCCGCCGCCTGTTATATTAGATGCAAATTTTGATAATTTTTTCTCCATTAAATCATACATTAAATTAGCATAAATTTTTGTGGGTTTAAGACACTCCTCAAACATTTCATCGCTCATAACCTTATCATTATACAATTTTCTAATAAGGCTAAAGCCGTTTGAGTGAATTCCATTTGATGAAAAACCAATTATTACATCACCTTTTGTTACAGTATCTTTATCTAATACATCTTCATTTTTACAACTTCCTACCAAAAAACCAGCTATATCAAAATAATTTTCGCAAATCAAAGAAGGTAACTCGGATATTTCACCGCCCAACAATGTAAAATTATATTTATCCGCAATTATTTTAATATTTTCTATTGTTTTTTGAACAATATTTCCTTTTAAATTATTTGCTGCAATATAGTCCAAGAAAAAAAGAGGTCTGGCACCAAAAGTTATTAAATCGTTTAAATTCATTGCAATCAAGTCATTTGCAATTACATTAGGACGATTCCTCTCGATTAAAGGTATAATTTTTGAACCAATTCCATCACAACAAGAAAAAATTTTATAACCTTTAAAAAGATCAGAAGAATACAGACCTGCAAAATTTTGCAAATTATCCATTTTAAATTTTTTATTAATATTATCTATTATTTTATCCGCTTTTTTTATATCTACACCTGCGGACTTATAATCGTAGGATGTTCTATGAAGCAATTATGACACCATTCATTTTCATTAAAAACCTTACAAAATAAATCCCTTGAAATAAATTTAATTGAATCAACTCCAAGTTCTTTTGCCATTTCTTTATTATCCTTCGATTTAAACTTATATGCAAGAAGTTCATCTTTTTTTGGAATATCAACACCCCAAAAACAACAATTAATTATAGAAGGAGAAAACAATCTGAAATGAACTTTTTTAACTCCATTTTCTTTTAAAAGAGAGGTGATTTTTTTAACGGTATTGCCCCTAACTATTGAATCATCAACCACAACAACTTCTTTTCCTTCTACTTTATTTTTAATTATTGAATATTTTTCATCCAAAGCAATATTTCTTTTTGGTTCTTTTTCAATAAATGTTCTTAAAATATTTTTATTATTTTTTATTGCAAAAGACAGCTCTATATTTTTTTCCTTACTATATCCAAAAGCACCCCAAAGTCCGGAATTCATAACAGGTATTACAATATCGGCACTGATATCATCATCTTTTGCCAACAGTCTCCCTAATTTAATTCTTGTTTTTTTAACATCCACATCAAAAACCGTTGATTTTTTATTTGCAAAATAAACAACTTCAAAAACACACTGTTTCTGACAATTTGTCTTATTATAATCAGATAAAATATAGCCGTTTTTATTAATTTCAACTCCTTGTGCGGCTTTTAATTCAAATTTTGCTATATAATCTCCAAAATATGCACAATCTTCACTCAACAAAATGTAATTATCTTTAGTTTCAATAAAAATTAAAGGACGAAAAGAAAAGAAATCTTTAAAAGCAAAAATTTTGTCTTTTAAAAGAACCAAAAGACTAAAAGCACTCATTTTAAAATCATTACTTAATATATACCTCATTTCTTCTAAAGACCACTTGGAAGGGTCTTTTTTTAGTTTTAAAAAAAGCCATTTTAATATAATTTCTGCATCAGAATCCGTTTCAAAAATAAAATTATTCTCTTTTAAAATTTTCTTATATTTTAAAACATTATATATAGTTCCGTTAAAACACAATGCAACATTATTATATAAATAAGGTTGTGCATTAGTTATATCAACTTTTCCGCAAGTTGCATACCTCGTATGGGCTATTATAATATTTGATTTTATTTTTAAATTTAAAAAATTATCTCTGATTAAACCAAGTGCAATCTTTTTTTTTACAATATCATTTTCTACATACGATACACCACAAGAATCCTGACCTCTGTGCTGTAGTTTAATAAGTGCGTTTATAGCTTCATTAACTGCATTTTTATCTTTATTTTTTGAAAAATATGCAACAATTCCACACTCATGCTTTAATTTAGACATATTTTATTTTTCCATTTCAAAATTTATTTTATTTTGACAAATTTGAATTACTTCATCCAAATTAAAAATCAAATCGTCAATTTTTATTTTATCACCTACATACTTTCCTAAATAACAAAACGGGATATCAATTTTCTTTAACTCATTTTCAAGCTCGCAGCTATCTGAAAGCAAAATATAGCAAGGAAGAAATTCCCTAAAATATAATTCCTTTTTAAAATTAATTTCAAACCCCACTTTATAAAAAAGACTATTCTTTAATAAAGTACCAACAAGTCCAAATTTACCTATTGACTTTACGGAACGTAATAATCTTTTTTCATACAAATCGAAAACTATATTTTTTAATTTATTCTCATAGGAAAAATCAAAATTCTTAAATTCAAAATCACCCAAAAGAAATATATTATCTCCTGAAAATACATTAGGTTTAATTAATTTATCCTTTTCTTGTATAACACCAATCATAGCCAAAGTAGCACAAGGCGGAATTTTATCATTTTTAAACTCGTTGTAAAAAGATACATTACCGGAAACAACAGGAATCAAAAAATCTTTTGACATCTTTTTTAACATTTCAACAGTATCAATAAAATCACTTTGAACATTTATATCATCAGGATTTGAAAAATTAAGACAATTTGTAAGCCCCAAAGGTTCAAATCCAAAAGAAACGAGTTTTCTGAATAAATTTAAAAAAGAATTGCCAACGGCAACCTTAGCTGAATTTTTATAATTTGTTTCTATACAAAAAGCAATAAAAGAATCCGCTTCCTTTAAATATAACACTCCAATTGCATTATCATTTTGAGAAAAAGATGTTCTTCCTTGAACTTCCTGATCAAATTGAGAATATATATATTTTTTCGAACAAAAATTTTCATCATTTATTATTTCTAAAAATTTTTCTCTTGTATTTTTATATTCTATGTTATTAACAGCTTTTTTTTCTATTGATTTTAAAGTATATAAATATGGTTCACATAATACCTTTAAGGGGATATCCGCCAAAAGCTCATTATTATAAAAAACACGATATTGATGACTTTCATTAGTTTTACCAATTATAGAATATTCAAGTTCAAATTCATCTACAATTTTTTTAAATTCTTCTACCCCTTCTTCTTTAATAATAAAAGCCATTCTTTCTTGGGTTTCTGAAAGCATTATTTCAACAGGGGTTATATTTTTATTTTGCAAATGAACATTCTGCAAAAATAAATCAGCTCCGCAATTTCCTTTGTAACATAATTCAGATGTTGAACTTAAAATACCGCTTGCACCCAAATCCTGACAAGCAAGAGTTGTATCAAGCGAATTAATTTTAATTGTTGCTTCAATTAAAAGCTTTTTTAAGTACGGATCACCAATTTGAACACTATTTCGAGATGACTTATCATTTAAAACATCGGATGCAAAAATAGCACCGCCCAGCCCGTCTACACCAGTTTTTGAACCCAAAAGAACAATTAATGAATCTTTTTTTGCACTTGATAATTTAACTTTGTCTGCTTTTACTACGCCTGCTGCAAAAACATTTACAATAGGTATATTTTCAAAATTATTATTAAAAATAGTTTCACCGCTAATTACCGGTATTCCCGTCGAATTACCGTAATCACTTATTCCTCTAACCACTTCAGATAAATAATATTTCGTTTTGTTACTATAGATTCTGCCAAATTTTAAAGAATTCAAAAGACAAATTGGTCTGGCTCCGAGAGATAAAACATCTCTTATAATCCCGCCTATTCCGGTCATTGAACCTTGATACGGTTCAATCGCACAGGGATGATTATGAGACTCAATTTTAAAAAATACACAATAGTCTTTAATTTTTATACATCCTGCGTTTTCATTTTTAAAATTATTATTTGTAAAAAAATCATCTAAATATTTCTTTGAATGCAAATATCCGCAATGTTCAGAATGCATTGAAGCAAATAAATAAGTCTCAAATTCATTTGGCTTTCTTTTTAATTTTTTCAAAATATTTTGAAAAACAACATCTTCAATTTTTAATTTTTTATACAAGTCCATAAAAATCTTTTTCTATAGTTTTTTTTATAAATTCAAAAATAATTTTACCGTTTTCGGGTTTAAAAGGAGTTATCATGTTCCTTTCAGGATGAGGCATAAGCCCCATAATATATCTTTTTTTATCATACAAACCCGCAATATTTGCTAATGAACCGTTTGGATTATTTTTATATTTAATTATTTCAAAGTCATTTAATTTTTCGATATCATCTATATAATATCTTCCTTGATGGTGAGCAATAGGCAATGAAAAACTTCTATTTAAAAAATTAAGTTCAACATTATCACAAATAAATTTTCCACCAATATTTTCTAAGATTGCCCCCGGTAAAATATTGGCTTCGGTTAATATTTGAAAACCGTTGCAAATACCTAAAATAAAAACTTTTCTTTCTAAAGTTGCATTTTTTAAACTTAGAACCACAGGACTGTATTTAGCAATTCTACCACAAGAAACATAATCACCGTAACTAAAACCGCCAGCTAAAACTATTAAATCTGAATTAATCATTGTTTCATTATGACTTATGAATGAAACATCAAAACCAAGATATTCAAGCGATTCCAATGTTTCATTTTCACAATTCGTTCCGGGAAATTTTACAATGTTTGCAGTTAGTTTCTTCATTGAATTTCCTTAATATCAATTATTTGATATTCCTCTATAACAGGGTTTGTCAATATATTTTGTGCTAATTCCCCTGCTTTTGTTTTAGCTTCATCCAAAGATTCGGCAAAAAAACTTATTTCATAAAATTTTCCAACCTTTACATTGATTTCATTGAAAATTTTTAATCTTTTTGAAATTTTTTCTACAACTTGTCCTTGAGGATCTTTTATTTCATCTTTTAATTTTGTTGAAATTTTAAATAAATATTGACGCATAAAATACTAATATCACAAAATATTAAGCCCGAAAAGACTATTTTTCTATTTTTGTGTAATAATGTTTTTAGCATATTTGAGGAAGTTTACTATAATGAGACTTGACAACATCAAAACAGATAAAGCTTTTGACTATGGTTACCTTTTAAAAAGAATATATCCATACATAAAACCGCTTATGTTTAGGATTTTTATAACATTCATCTTGGCGATTCCGTTGGGGCTTCTGGATGGTGCTACGGCATTTGTTTTAAAACCATATATAGATGTTGTAGTTAACGGTCAAACTTTTGAAATATGGAACTACACTTTAACAAGAGATTTTCTTGCTATGTGGATTCCGCCTGGAATTGTTATATTTGCAGGAGTGCAAGGTGTATTAAGGTACTTGAATACTTATCTTTCAGATTGGATTAGTTTAACTATCGCAAATTCAATTAAAGTTGATTTGTTTAGAAAATTAATATACTTAGATTCGAAATTCTACGATGATAACTCATCAGGACTTGTTATTTCAAGATTTCTCGGAGACCCGGATGCAGCTTCAAAACAATTAATAAATAGCATTAAAACGCTAATTACATCATTTACAAGTGCGCTCGGACTTGTATTTGTCTTGCTTTATAATTCTTGGGAGCTGGCGGTTGTTGGAGTAATTGTTTTAGTGTGTGCCTTTTTACCTATGGCTTTTTTGAGAAAAAAAATTAAACAAGTTTCAAATAAAAGTACCGTTGTCGGAGGAGATATTACAACTTCTTTCAATGAAACTTATAAAGGAAATAAGGTAATCTCGGGATATAATCTACAAGAAGATATGTATATAAAAGTTAAGAGACTAATTCATGAAACTTTTAGTTTACAAATGTCTTTAACAAAAAGAACAGGCTGGCTTTCCCCCATTATGTATATTATTGCAAGCGTAGGAATAGCTTTCGTTATGCTCGTCGGCAATAACTTAATAATAAGCGGCAAATTAACAACCGGAAGCTTTGCGAGCTTTATCACTTCACTTCTGCTTCTTTATAAACCCGTTAAAACAATAGGGCAAGATTTAACTAACATGCAAAGTATATTTGTTGCCATAAACAGGGTATTTGAATTATTCGACTTTAATACAAGAGTTTTTGATAACGGTAAAAAAGAACTAAATTTTATTCCTGCATCAATTGAATTTAAAGATGTATGTTTTTCATACAATAAAGATAAAGAAATTCTGCATAATATTTCATTTAACATAAATCATGGACAAACCATCGCAATAGTCGGAAACTCAGGTGGCGGAAAGTCCACAATAGTAAATCTTCTGCCAAGATTTTACGATATAAATTCGGGTGAAATATTATTTGATGGAATTAATATAAAAGATTTTACTTTAACTTCACTCAGAAATTCAATCTCAGAAGTATTCCAAGACAATTTTCTTTTTTCGGGAACAATCAAAGATAATATCCTAATTGGCAAAAAAGATGCAACCAATGAAGAAATCGAAAAAGTGATAAAAGCTTCTCACTTGGATGATTTTATTAAAACTCTTGAAAATGGTATAAATTCCCAAATCGGAGAAAACGGGGTTTCTCTTTCGGGTGGTCAAAGACAAAGAATAGCCATTGCAAGAGCAATGATTAAAAACACTCCTATCGTAGTTTTAGATGAAGCAACATCGGCACTTGACAACAAATCAGAAAAAATAGTCCAAAAAGCATTAGATAACTTAATGAAAGATAAGACCGTCTTTGTTATAGCACACAGACTTTCAACTATCTTTAATGCAGATAAAATAATAGTTGTAGAAAACGGCAAAATCATAGAACAAGGTACGCACGAACAATTAATAAATATACCCGAAGGAAAATACCGTAACTTATACAATATGCAATTTAAAAGTCAAGAAAGTTTGATTGTGTAAAAATAAAACTATTGACAAATAAGCTTTATATATTATCATAGAAGTTGCAAAACAAGTCGGGCGTTTAGCTCAGTTGGTAGAGCGCTTCCCTTACAAGGAAGATGTCGGGAGTTCGAGCCTCTCAACGCCCACCATAAAAAACCGCCGAATATGGCGGTTTTTTATTTTTTATTTTTAACGGTAAAATTACAATCTGACAGGTTTTACGTACACATCTGTTACAGTATAAGCCGTTTTAGTTGTGCCTGCTGTAACTTGTGCCTCATCTCCTTTCATTAATAAAAACAAGGGACAAATTAATACACTTAAAACGATAGACAAGACCATTTCGTCATCCGGTTTTGCAGACACTGAAGCGGACAACGGAACATAAGTACCATCTGTTGCCGTAGTGTGAAAATCTGTAATAGTAATTTCTCCAGACCTACCCACCAATCCTTTTGATCTTGCAAAAGATATTTGTGCTGTTACAGGAGTGTTCGCCTTAATTAAAATATTTCCGTATGAATCTTTTATGTCGTTAACTACGGAAAATGCAACTTCACTACCGCTTACTATATCTTTCGTTGTAATTGTCTCATTAGAACGAATCAAAATTGGGGTATGAGCTGAAATCAACGATTTACCCGATGAAGATGCAATCTTCATAGAAGGATATATGTAGTTTCCTTTAATTTCTTTTGTATTTTTAATAAAATCATATAATGTTTCATCATTAGTATTAGTATTTGCATTTGCATTACCGCCTATTGGCATTAAAAAAACTGTGCAAAATGCTATTGTTAAAAAAGATGTAATAATTTTTTTAAGCTTCATGTTTTATTTCTCCAATTATTTTAAAAATTTTATCTATGTAGCAAATTATTATTATTCCTATGAAAACACCTGCTATAAATCTTGCAATATTTCCCGTATTATATGCCCTAAAACCCATTCCTAAATTAATCAATAAATCCATACAAGAAACTAAAATTAATACAATAATAATTTTATTATTGATTTTTAATTTTTCAAAATAAGCAAAAATACTTCCTATCATTGTTGCCATATATACACCATAACATCTCGCACAAATAGCTATCGGATAATTAAAAATCCAAAAACTCCTATCAGGTTGTTGGTGACAAGAATAAATATATAAAAATGTTAAATGTGCAGATAAATCATATTTCCCGATATGAGCCATAAATGGTGCCAAAGTACTGCCCAAAACAAAAAAAGAGCTATACAAAAACAATAATATAAAGAAAAATTTTTTAACTCTTATAATCATAGCTATTTAAAAATCAAGGCACCTATTTATCGTGAAACTTCCTTTTGTAATTATATAAAATTCAGGTTTTAAAATATAGTAAATTTTCAATTTAGTTACAAATATTTAATAATACAAGTATAACTCTTGAAATTAATCATTTTTCATATATCATCATACTGTTAAATTAATTTTGGGCGGTTAGCGCAGCTGGTAGCGCATCACATTGACATTGTGGGGGTCGCTGGTTCGAGTCCAGTACTGCCCACCATAAAAAAAACACCGCTTTAAGCGGTGTTTTTTTATAAATATCTAACAAGGTATAAATACTCTATAGCTTCCACCCCATTTATAGAAATTTGTATTTACGCCATTTTTTCTTATATAATCACTTACTTCTATAGTATTTCCGTTTGCATCATGTGCTACCATACAAGCGTGACCCGCCTTGCCATTACTTGCGGTATGTCCCGATTCGTATTCACTCCAACATATTATTGCTCCATCCGGTAAACTATTTAAATCATCTACAGTAACCTCATCTGTTATTTCAACAAAATCGGAATTACCAACTAGATTTGCTTCGGCAAAATCTTTTCCCTTACTCGGAGTAAATGAATGTCCAAACACATTTTCCATAGCAATTCTTACACCCTTTGCACACATTCCAGTTGCCGTAGTATTACCGTCAACATAAGCCAGTATGCTCTGTGCAAGGGCTTTGCCTTTTTCTTCATCATACATCGAAAGTCCGCTGACACTATATTCTTTTGTTTTTTCCTGATTTATTCTTTCAGTCAATGCAGTATTGATTTTATCAATTTCAATCTGAGCCAAAGCAACTTCATTTTCCGCATCTGAAATCAATGTTTCTTTTGTTGTATCGTAATTGTTTTTTGCATCCTCATATGCAGACTGCAATTCTTCAACTTCAGGATATTTTTCTGCAATTTCTTCTTCAAACTCAGCTTTTGTTTCATTTAATTCTTTAAGTTCACTATCCAAAAGCGTTTTAGTTTCATTCAAACTGTCAAGCGTATCTTGTGCCGTTTGTTGTTCTTCCTGTGCTTGCTCAAGAGCTGTTTCAGTTGACTCAATTTCTTGTTTAAGTTTTGATATTTTATTTTCAAGATCCGCCTTTGCATCAGCATCCATAGTGCTTGTATCTGTAGACTCCAACGATGACAAATTTGAATTAAGACTGTTCAATGTGTTTTGAGTATTTGTAACATTAGCAATACAATTTGCCAAAGCAATTTCCTGTTGTGCAATTTGCGTTTGCTGCTCAGCTATTTCAGTTTCTTTGGAACTTATATTTTCAATCATTTCATCCAATTGAGCAGCCATATCTTTATTTAACAAACTAAGTTGTTCTTGATATGCTTGATAAGATGTATCAATATTTTGCTGAAGTTCTAAAAGTCTTGAATCTGTTCCATTATATATTGCTTCAAGTGCGGCTTGTTTTTCTTGCATAGTTGCGTTTGCAATATTGAGTTCATTTTGCAGCTCTTCTTTTGTCATATTTTCAAGTGTTGGTTCCTGTTGTTGGTTATTTCCAGAATTCTGAGAACCTACATACGAACTTCCACCACTTCCCGAAGAACCATGAGCCTTATTTTTAGCATTGATTTTTTCTTCGGTTTTCTCTTTAGCTTCTTTAATTTTTTCTAAACCGCTAAATATATCTTCAAAAGATATGTCGTTTTCATTTCCGTCTATATTTTTAATATTTTCAAAAAAAGCATTTATTTCATCATTATCCAATTTACCGTCTTTATTTTTATCCAATGATTCAATTACTGTTTCATCTTCTAGTATATTATTTAAAACTTCAATAAAATAATTATTCTCATCAATATTGTTTGATGGCTCCTGATTACCAGCATCCGTTGTTAACACTTCAGATTCCACTCCATTCAGAGATTCATCCGGCAAAACATCATCTAAATTTTCGGTTTCATCGGCAAATAATAAATTTTTATTTTCTTCTGTTGTTTCCTCATCCTGAGATATTAATTTACCATTCACTACTTCCATATCCAAAATATCATTCAGACTTTTTGTAAAAATAGACTCGCTTGTTTCATATTTTATATCTAAATAATTTTTAAATTCTTCACTATATTGAAAAATGCTAAAACTATTTACAGCATTATTATCATTGGCATATAATCCCAAATCTATTAAATAATTTTTAAAATCATTTATAATCGAAATATTATTCATAATTATATTCCTTATATATAAAGTATATATATAAAAATAAATTGACTACTTGTGATATTGTTACTTAACTTTTTGTAATATAATAATAATTTTTTTTCTTTATATGTTTTAACAATTTATAAAATAGGTAGGTAAAGCATGATAATAAATTTTTCAAATGTAAAATTAAATCCAAATTTAATACCTTCTTTGACGCAAAATAAAACAACCAAACAAGCAAAATTTGACAGTGTAAGTTTTAGCGGTAACGATTTTGCATTAAATTTTTCAGATAAAGATGCCAAAAAAAGCGTAATATTATATCCCGGCGAAATAAAAAAAATGGAAAAAGGCCGTTGGATATTGCTTCCGTCTTGTGGGGCAACCTTCAGATTGGCAAACAGTGAAAAACTGGATACAAAATCAAAAAATTTTCAAGCAAGATTAAAAAGTTTAAAAAACAATGAAGGTTTCACTGTTGGAAGAAATGATTTTGAGGATGAGAACATAAAAGTCTCAAGAAAACATTTACAATTTTTCAAATTCAATGATGACGTATATGTAAGAGATATTTCACTAAACGGCACTACAGTAAATGCTGATGGAATATTTAAAAATTATGATTTTAAATATTTACAAGAAAAATATGGCAAGAAACCAAATTTTAGAGAATTAATTAATGAAAAATATTCTTTCATAAGAAAATGTAAATATTCTGACAATGGAACCTATGTCGCAGGATTAATACCTATACAAGCAGCAATTGATAAAGATGTTGAATTTGGGTTTAAAAAAATAACCAAAGATTGGGTTTATAGACGATTTAACAGAATGCCTTATGAAAAAAGCAAAGTCGTTCAAAGAATGTCGTTAAACGTTGTTGCTCACGCTTATTTAATAAAAGAATTGGATGATTTTTTTGCAACGGGTTTTTATAGAGACGGAAACGGACAATGGCAATGTCTAAAAAATATAGATACCGTATGTGCTTATTATAAAACTCCTGCAAAAGCTGTCAACTGGTCAAAAAGACACGATCCTATAACTATATATAGCCAAAATAAAATAACTGATGAATTTTATAAAGCTATAGTAGAGATAACGAGAAAATATAAAAGAAGACCCGAAAGCAATATTCCCCTACAAGGAGTTTGCTCAAAAAATTATTGGATTTCAATTGAAGACGAACCAAATATCGAACAAATAGTCCCAATCATAGAAGAAGCTGAAAATATCGATAGAAACTTGGGTCTGGCTGTTTATGAAGAATGTTATAAAAATGGAAAAACACCCATAATTAGCACCGGTATATTAAATGCTTGCAGAATAGTAATTGATGAATACGAAGAATTTTTGAAACAAGATAAAAAACGTTTTGCAACAATCTCATTAGACAATCTACGTAAATACTTTAACAAGTAAAATTTAAGTTTTTATTATGCAGAATTTGATTAAGCGAGAAACCGGTTCAAATAATCAGATAGATTTTTCTAATTCAACTAAAAATACTAATTTTAACAATTTTTTATAGAGAATGTATAAGCTCAATCAAGCTATACTCCTGTAAAATAAAAAATCTGTGCAGCTATCATCCATTATAATTTTATTTAACTGTCCTAACTCACATCTGTATGCTTACATTTATATCCGCTTTGTTGAAGTACGGCTAAATTTCAAAAGGTAGAGATTGCAAAGGTGTCTTGTTCATTCGGATTTAACAGACATACTCAAAGCTTGTCGCTTTGTGCTGATGCCCTATACTCACTTACGCTCGAATTCCCGACAAACCGCAGGCTTTTGCGAGTTCTCCTCTCAATCGCTCATTTTAAAAATAATAAATTATGGAGATGGCGAGAGTCGAACTCGCGTCCGAAATGATACCGAGGCGATATCTACATTCATAGGCACTTTTATCTTAAACTATAACCGGAAAATTACCGCAACCAATCAAAGTCCAAAGACAATTTTAAAGATTGCCAACTTCATTTAACTAAAACTTGACGTATGCCGCCAAATGAAAACATACGCTGTACTTGCATAATTGACCCTACACGCCGGCAAGTTGGGCATATAGAGTGGCTGTCGCTACTATGCAGCGATTGCTCTAGGAGCAAAATCAGCTTTTACAACGTTATTAGCGTTTATTTTTTTGAAAAGTTTAACGAGTTATTCGGCTCGAAATGCAACCGCAACGATAAACTTCACCCCGTCGAAACCTTTACATCCCCATATTTAATTTTCAAAGTGCTTATTTAAATTATAACATTGCAGCCTGTTTTTTCAATATATAAGCCTTTTATTTAACAAAAGAATGATGAACAAAAATTTCAAATAATATATAATTTTTAAAAAAGGAGAGAGAAATGTTTATAGAATTAGATGAAAAAAATTTCGAAAACGAAACAAAACAAGGTCTAAAACTTGTTGATTTTTATACAACTTGGTGCAAATATTGCAAAAATCAAGAATCGGTTTTAAAAGAATTAAGCGATAACGGTTTTTGGATAGGCAAACTTGACTGTGATAAACACTCTGAAATTGCACATAAATATGGAGTTTCAGGATTCCCCAGTTTTATTCTTTTCAAAAATGGCGAAATTTCAGCTCAATTTGCCGGCTATCACACAAAAAGCCAACTTTTAAACCGACTTATGGCTCATATCAATTAAAAACACCGCTTGAAAGATATCTTTCACCTGTATCAGGTATTATCACTACAATATTTTTTTTGAAATCTTTTTTTGCTTCTTCTATAGCGGCAAAAACGTTTGCTCCTGCAGAAATTCCTGCAAAAATACCTTCTTTTTTGGCAAGTTCAACCGTCATATTAATTGCGTCTTCATCTTTAACTGTAATTATTTCATCAATCAAAGTTAAATTTAAGATAGAAGGGCAAAAACCAGCTCCAATACCTTGTATTTTGTGAATTCCCGATGTTTTTTTTGTTAAATACGGACTTGAAAAAGGTTCTACTCCAATTACTTTTATATTTGAATTATATTCTTTTAATTTTTTGGCAATACCGGTTATTGTTCCGCCCGTTCCAATACCTGCAACAAAAATATCAACTTTTCCTTGCGTATCTTTTATAATTTCTTTAGCAGTTGTATAATAATGTGCTAAAAAATTGTCGGGATTTTCAAATTGTTGAGGAATGTAGCTGTTCGGATTTTCCTTTTGTAATTCAAAAGCTTTATCAATCGCACCTTTCATCCCCAATTTGCCATCAGTTAAAACCAACTTAGCTCCGTAGGCTTTCATTAATTTTTGCCTTTCAACACTCATGCTGTCGGGCATAACAATAGTCAATTTATAACCCCTTACAGCACAAACAAGAGCAAGCCCTATACCCGTATTTCCGCTTGTAGGCTCAATTATTTCAGTATCTTTTTTGATTAGTCCCCTTTTTTCGGCTCCTAAAATCATATTCAAAGCTGCCCTATCTTTAATTGAACCGGCAGGATTAAAATATTCTAATTTTGCAAAAACATTTCCCCCTGTGAGCTTATTAATTTTAACTAAAGGAGTTGAACCTATTGTCTCCAATATATTATTGTATATTTTCATAAAATACCCTTAAATTTTTCTATAATGACACTTACAGTCATTATATTCACATTCAAAGTCTTTTTTCAATATTTAATAAATTATCTGAAATATATTCAACTTCAAAATTATATTTTTTTGCTATTTTTTTAATTCTGTCAAAATAAATCATCTGCTCGAAAATTCTATCTGAATCCAAAATTAAAACCACTTTTGGGATTTTTCTTGTCATTAAGCCATAATATAGTGCTTGTCCGACAGCTTCGTAACTTTTATTTGCAAAATCATACTCTATTGCATACTTTTTAGTTAAACAATCAACTCTGGTCTTATCTTTTAGCTCGTATTCTTCAATACCGCCCACACTTGAACAGTGTGCATGTTGAAAAGAAGATTCACTATGGTTATGGTGAACATATTTATATCCGTTAGGTGCATATCTATATTCAAAAGGAGATCCAAAAACTACTGAAAATAAAAACACTAAAAACATTATAAATAATGAAATTCTATTCATATAAATCATTCTATCATGCAAAATATATCCATGCAAATTATTATATTTAACATTTAAGAAAATTAAAGTAAATGGATAATAATTATATGGGTACAGATTTAGATAAGCAAATTGGAGCCAGATTAAGACATTTCAGAACAAAAGCCGGACTTACACAAGCACGGCTCGCAGAGATTGCTTGTTGTGAAACATCAACAATAGCTCACTCTGAAATTGGCAAAAATAGAATTTCATTAACTTTGTTAAGTAAAATATCGGAAATTCTACAAGTCGAACTTTATAAGTTTTTCATTCCTCGTGACCCTGAATCTGATGAAAAAACACTTAAATCCATAAATGATTTACTAAAAACTGCATCCAAAAATCAACTTGGTTTAATTTACGATACAATAAGCAACATATTAGATTTAACCAATATTGAAAAATAAAATTTTATTCTTATAAAATATTTTAAAATTTAAAACAAAAAAGCCACTTACAAGTGGCTTTTAATGGTACCCCATATTGAGAAAAATTCGAAACAAATCGTTCTTGAATTGTACCAATTGTATGAATTAAGAAATGTTGCTTAGATACTAAAAAATTAAATATGTAAAATAATATATTTTTAATATAATATTTAGTTGAAAGGAATTAAATGAAAAACCGATTAAATAATTTAATAAGATGGATTTTATTCTTCATTGCATACTACCCTTTGTTTCTAATATTGCTAATCCAAAATTCAAAACTAATTGATAGGGTTTTTAGTTGTAATTTTGTTAATTTTAAATTTGTAGAATTGAATGATCCTTTTTTATGGGGAATTAGTCTGGGGTTGATAATTTTTATAACAATTATTATATTCCTAAAATTTCAAGCAAATACAAACACGATACAGTATAAAGTTTTGTCTGTGAAGGATATTTCTCACGAAACTTTAAATTATATATTAACATATTTAATAGCCTTTTTGTCTTTAGATATGAATAGTCCTAAAACTATTTTATCTATTATAATATTACTTTTTATAATAGGTGTTATCTACATAAATTCTAATATGCTATATGTAAATCCAATATTACAATTATTAGGTTATTCTATATATGAATTAAGTACAACAAGGTATGGCACAAATGAAGAATATAAAATTATCGCAATTTCTGAAATTGGAAAGATTAAAAAATGCGAATATGTTGATATATCATTGGTAAATGAAGGTGTTAAAAATATATATTTTGTAAAATAACTTAATAATAAGTTTAAATCCTTTTTTTATAGTATCATGAGCATGGAAGTTTTAATTATAGAGGAAAAGTTGTATTGCCACATAATTTTTTATCATATGCAAATAGAATAAAAGAAATTGTTGAAACTGCAAATAGTCAGCAATTAATATTTTTTAAAAGAAAGAAAAGTGGTAGTACTTCAAAATATGAAGCTTATAATTTCGAGTTAGATCAAAACAGTATTGGTCAAAATCTAAAAAACATTGCAGTTTCAAGTGTTGAAATAAATAGAAGTTGTCAATTAAAAGCCTACACAATAGAACTTGACACAAATGAAAGAAATACTATATATGAAATTTCTTCAAGTGATGTAGGAAATTTTAGAAAGATTATAGATGCAATGTCAGATAGCTCTCTTAACAGAATAAACGTAGCTACAACGGAAGATATTGATCCTAATTTTTATATATTGAATTTTGACAATAATGATGAACAAGTAATGGCATTTACTCATTATTCTCCTGCAACAACATTTAAGGGAAAATTGATTTTTAAAAACCAAGCTGAGATATATGATAAATGCCTATCAATAGCTACATATGTTCATTGTTTATACTACAGGATAAAATTAGAAGATCAACAATATATAGAAAATGTTGTGATTTTTAAAAATGGCAAATCAAAATTTGAACAAATTTTTGACTACAAAGAAGATTATAGGGCTAGGGCAACGGCAACAATTAGAGAACTTGAAAATTTGAATTTAATATCTAATGCAGATGCTTTTGAATTAAAAGCAATGACTGATGAATATTTTATAAGAAAATTAGCTAAAATTAATCTTGAGAACAAAATAGAAATTGTTAGAAATAATTTTGAAAGTTTAGTAAAAGCAAATAATGATTTTCAAGAATTGGGGGTACAAATAAATACCAATACTCGAACTATTTTAATACCTCATAATGCAGACAAAAATTATATAAGAAGTGTTTTATCTTTACTTAATACAGAACCAATGCAAAATTTAATATCACAAGCAAAGGTATTAATACCGGATAACAATACACCCGTTCAACAAAGATTTTTTTTAGCCTAAATACAATTATTTAATATAATCTTTTGTATACTTTTCGCATATTAAATCAATATATGTCTGGATATTAAATTGTTTTTTGTTTTTATATATGTATATTGTTGACCAAAAGAAATTATATAATATAAAAATAACTATTGATGATATTAATGTCGTTATAAAAAACTTTTTTGTTAATTTTATAAGACATTTAAAATTTTTTAGAAAACAATTTAGAAGCTCTTTTATAATTTTATTTATTTGAAAAATTATTGGGTGATAAATTTTATAGCTATCAATATAGTCCATTTCATAAGCTAAATAACATAATATTGAAGTATAGTTTTCTCTTTTTAATAATTTTAAAATCAAATTTTGATTATCTTTTGTTATGTAATTTCTTATAAACCAATTATCAAGATATATAAATCTATGATTAAAATATTTTCGATTTATAGCATTTTCAATATTAACAAATGTATTACCAACAAAGCATATCATTTTTTTTATAGTTTTGTTTTTTAATTTTAATCTAAAAGTATCTATTCTCCAAATTACTGAATTACAGATACGACTAATATAAAAGATAAAATGTCTACTCAAAGTGTTTTTTAAAGGTATAGATTTGATTAATTTTATTGAAAATTCTACTAAATCTTCATTATTTGGGCAATTTAAACAGTTTTGATATAAATCTAATAAGTAATCATTTCTTTTATCTTTTTTATTTTTATCGAGAATTAAATTCATTAAACAATTTTTATACTCTCTCTTATTTTGATCGTCTATATCAATATAAAATATAGCATATATTATTGATTTGTCGTCAGTATATTGAATTGATTTAAGGAACTCAATGATGGTATCTTTGAATTGAGTATGTTCCAATGCAATATGCCCTAACCAATTAATACATTCAAAATCATCGACATTATTTTTTATATGCTCTTTTAATATACTAACTGCTTGTGATATTATTTCTTCTGATTTTGCAATCATGCCTGTAACATAAGCTAAACAAGGTAGATTGTCGTATAGATCATTATCAGCATCGGTTTTTACAGTATTAAATAATTCAATTATATAATCATTTTCTTTATACTTTGGATGTGCAAGCATACATAAAAGACTTTTTTGTACTTTTATAAATCGATTATCAAATAATATGATTTTTATAAATTCTTTTTGTTCTTCTATTGTAAAGCTTTCTAAAGTTTGTCTTAATTCTACGGAAGGAGATATAAAACCATTTTCTATATTTAAAACAAGTTCATCTAAACAATTATCATTTCTTGTTTCTAAATAAGTTTTTATGCTGATGTTAATTTTATCAAAAAATGATATTGCAATCCCAACTTCTTTTAAAATATCTTCATTTGTTGTTTTATCTCTTAAAAATGATTTCAGTTTACCTGTAAAAATAGATTTATTTTCACCATATTGATTTGCTAATGCTTCATTTTGATAAAGTTTGTATAATCTATTAACATATTCAGAATTATTAGGAATTATATCAGATAATATATCAATAACTCCTCTGACATACCACCCTTCTCTTTCTTTTTGATAGTCATATTTTATAGGATTTTCAATTCTTTCAATAAAAAAATCTATAGTTTTAATATCATCATAAGCACAACTTTTGAAAGCTTTTTGAAATAAATCATATGAATATTGTTTATTTCGTTCTTGATATATCTCAAATAAAAGATTTTTAAATTTGATAGTATTATAATTTAAATTCGCCAGTTTATTTATATAGGTTGTAAATGGAGCTTTTTTATCTCTTTTTCTCCAAGCTTTTTCTAGTCTATTATATAAAAGATTGCATAAACATTTTCTATCTGTATTATAAGTAACATTTGCCAAATCTAATAAATAAACAGAATCTTTATTTTTCTTATTTTCTTCAATTTCTTTATCATCAGTTAAATTATAATAATCTTTTGTTATATCAATAAATTTGTTTAATAATTTCTTTTTGTTATTTTTTGCAATATTCTTATACTCTCCTAATATTTCACAACACAACAAAAAAGCTCGTTTTTGATACCATCCGGATGTTTTATCTTTAAACTTTAATATTCTATTAAAACATTTTATTTTTTCTTTATCAGAAATGGTCTCTATGCCAAACCAAAATATTATCGTTTGTTTCCAATTGGCTGAGAAAATATTATATATGTCATTTTTGTAGTCTAAAAAATCATTAACAGTTCCTTTATTAGCGAGAAATAAAGCAGAATAATAATCTTCGAATAATTTGTGTACAAATTGATAACTATTTCCTATTGGAACTAGAAGCTGTAATTTTAATAATAGTTCACTACTTGGATTTATCTCATTATTGAGTTTTAAATTGTAGGCAATACTGCAAAGTTCTTCTAAAAGATGCTTTCTATTTACTTTGTCAATTAATTTTTCATCACATAAAACATCAAAAATTTGTTGTATAAAATCACTTTTTGAATGAATTGTATTGATACTTTCTGGATTAGATTTATAAATTCTGCACAATAAAGCTAAAAATAATGGAGTTTTTGAAAGTGTGTAGAGATCATCTTTGCTTTTTATGGCACTATATAATTTATCTGCATTCGGTTTGCCTAAAAAGAACAGTAAATATTCTAAAATCTGTTGAGTGCTAAATGCTTGAATATTTAATAAATCAAAATTGTTCAAGTACATTGAACTTGTATTTCTTGAAGCAATTATAATATTAAAGTTTAATTTGTTTCTAAATAATTCATTATTTAAGAGGTTTCGATAATTTCCACAATACTCATCTAATCCATCCAATAAAAGATAGAAGTCTTTATTAACAGTATTATTAAGATTATTAGCTTGTATAATAACTTTAGTTTTTATATTGTCAATTTCAAAACCTGTTAAATATTTAATATATTCAAGTAAACCTCTTTGAGCATTTTCTTTTTGCCATAATCCAAAATCTTGTAAAGAGATAAAAATAGGCAATTTATCATTTTGGTATAAATCTTTATATAGCATCTTAAGAAATTGCGATTTTCCTTGTCCACCATTTCCTAGTATTGCCAATTTATTTTGTTCAGAAGCATTTAGTAACAAGTCTAGTATGTTATTGTAATGAACCGTTTTATTAGTATCATTAACAAATTCTGTTACGATATAAGACTTATCAATTTCTTTTTCTGAAAAAAAGTCAAAAGATTTATTTTCTATATCTTTTTCAATATATTGTTTGAGATTTGCAATATTTTCATCCATAAATGAATTATACTTTAAACAAACTGTCTATAAAATTATGTTATAATCAAATTAATATTAGTAACAGGCATGAAATAATGAATAAATACTGTCCAAAATGTAGAACTGAAAATCTTGCTATAGTTAATGCTTCCGAATGGAATAAAAGTGATCCTATTGAACCGACAGAAATAATTATAGATTTTGAATGTATAGAATGTGAAAATAAATATTCTCAAAAAATAATTTTTAATTCTTTAAGTAAATATTTAAGCTTTTTGGATGGTTATAAATATTAATCTATAATCCCGCTCAAAACTTTATAAGCCAGTTTTATTTCCTCATCTGTTGCTTTGTTTAGCATTGTTTGGATGTCTTGCAGGAGTTCTTTTGTATCTTTCTGATGATTAAACATATAAAGTTTATAAGGCTCAACATTTAGTGCTTTAGCAATCTTTTCTAAATTATCATCTGTGGGGTGAAAATGTCCACTTTCTATTTTGCTAATACTAGAAGCACCTATTTCTGTTAATTCAGATAAATCCTCTTGAGTTAAATTTCTTGCCACTCTTATTTCTCTAATTCTTTTTCCTAAAAGTTTTTTCAATTCAGACATTTTTCACCTCACAATATATTTTTTATGAAATAGTGGTAAAAATGAATTAATCTTAACCGCATAATAAGTTGAATTTCTTTTATCTTTATGTAAGTATATATGCATAGTACAAAATAAAATTAAATAAAATTTGCATTTAAATGCAAGAAAGGAAGTCATGAGTAGATTTAATAATTTCTTATTATGGGTATTTATTAGCTTTTCTTTTATTCTTTCATTAGCTCTTATGTCAGATGAAAACAGTATTTTATTAGGTCAATATTTTTTTGTTTTAGGATTATGTTTAATTCCTAAAATAAAAAAATTAATTAATAACAAAATAGCCGAAATTCTGTCAGTTTTGGATAAAAATAATAATAGCGAAAAGTCAATCACAAAAGGACTAGAAAAGAAAATTGGCATTATAAAATTTACTGTCTTTTTTATGGCATTCATATTTATTGTAGCAAGTTTACCTCAACAAGAAAATTCCAATATCACTCAAAATAACGCAACTCAAAATCAAGAAATAACGCAAAATAAATACATTGATAATAAAAATACTAAGAAAATATCTAAGGCTTTGAATATTAATAGGATGGAAGCAAGTAATATATATGAAATTCTTCTTAATTGTGGAGTTGATAAAATACATTGGATTGAAAAAATAGAAGATATAGAAAATGCGTATTTTATACATTTAGAAAATATCATTGAACCATTAAAAATAAGCCTAAAAGATAATAAATTGGAACATGTATTTTATGATACTTGGAGTTTATACGATAACGGAAAATATGATGGCAATTTGTCTGATTACAGTATAACTCTTGATGAAAAATTTGCTTTAAAAAGACTTAGTAAAGAAAATATAAATATCAATTTAAAATATCCTCAAAATTCTAAGTATAATGAAAATAGTTGGAATATAACAAAAATGGATAATGAATACGCTGTTTCTTGTAGTGTTGATGCTCCCAATACGTTTGGTATGCTTGTTACGCATCAATTCTTTTTAACATACAAAAAAGAGAATGAAAAATTTATTCTAACGTCAATGAAATCTGATGAGAATAATATAATTAAAACTAAACAAATTCAGTCAAAAATAACTCCAGAAGATAAAAAAAGCATTAAAGAACTAAATAAAGCTTTGGGATTATAGCAAAAAGCACAATTTTAGAAAAATTAGTATAATAGCCATAGGAGATAATCTTATGGCTACTTTAAAACAGCAAAAAGCAAACAAATTAAATTCTTTAAAAGGTGGAGTAAAAACTCATGCCGGAAAAGAAGTTAGCAAAATGAATGCTTTAAAATATGGATTTTTCAGTAAAATAGTTACGCAGTTTGACAAACTAGATAATTCTGATTTCTGTAATGAAATTTATAACTGTTTTAATCCCATTAATGAATATGAAAAACAATTAGTTGAAATTTTACTATCAAATCTATTAACATTTAGAAGAATTTGTTTTATCGAAAAAGAGTTTATTGAAACAAAACTAAATCCAGATGTAAAAATGGACTTTGAAGTTTGTATAAAAGAAGGATATAAACCTGTTATAGAGTTAAATTTACTTGATGATTTGAACAAATTTCAAAAATACAAAACAAGTATTCAAAATAATATTATAAAAATACAGCATGAATTAGAAAGACTTATTAATAATAGATACACTACTGATAAAATAATACCAAATTCAGTAGATATAAATGTTTTAACTACAAATGGGTTCGTTTTGGAAAATTGATTTACATTTCTTAAATTATACTTGTATGTATAATTTTAATGCACTATAATAAATTATACATTGAGGTATAATTTATGAGTAATGAAATTGAAAAAGAAAGCTTTAATCCTAAGTTTTTAAAAATAAAAGATTATAAAACTGTAGAAGAATATAAAAATGATTTTTTTGTAAAAAATATTGTTGATACTACTGAATATTATGAATTAGCTATATTAAATTCTTATTTTATTTATCCATTTTTATCGTTAAAATCTATCTCACAGGCATCTCAAGAATTATATGGTTCAGATAAATTAGAAATAACTTATCGAAAAGTAAATGATTGGGGTTCTAAGGGTTTATTTGAAGATAATAGGACAAGTAGTATTCAATGGCGAAAATACTCTGTAAATACAGGCATAAAATTGCTAATAATAAACGATTTAAAAAAGTTTGGCTATTCAAATGAACAAATAAAATACATCTTAGCTCAAATATGTGAAGATAGTTGTAGTGTACTTGTAAGAAACAAAAAATTTAATTATAAATACTTTGATTTTTATGCATCAACATTTTATAAAACTGGTATAAATTTTTTAATAATGATTGATAATGATTGCAACGCATTTTATTTAACTGAAAAAGATTTAGCATTAAATATTACAGATAGTTTAGATATTTCTAAGCCACATTTAATATTGCCATTTTCAAAATATTTACAGGTTTTTGCTAAATATATATTTAATCGTGAAAATGAAGGTGTAATCACAAAGTCCATTTCATTATCAGAGGAACTACCAAACGGTAATGAAAAATATCTTATTGAGCAATTTCGCAATAATGAAAATGAAGAAATACACATAAAAAATAAGAAATCAGATAATTCAAAAATCGTTAAAACAAAGAAAACAATTAATAATATAAAATTATCTGATAAAGAATTTGTAAATCTTTGTAAGAAAGATAAACATAAGAAAATAACTTCAACTGTTAAAGATAATGGAAATTACGATATAACAATTGAAGAAACCGAAAAATTAAGATAGTGGCAATAAGGCACATTGAACTATTTTAATAGTTACAACTAAATATTTTAAGGTGGCAATGAGGTAAATTGAGCCTTAATACAAGCAATAAGGATCAAAAAATGCTTAGTATTGAGGTTTGCCGTAAAATTTTAGGTGTTAATGAAAGTGAAGTATCAAATGAAGAACTGGAAAATATTAGATATAGCCTTTACCAAATTTCGCAAGTGCTAATTAATCAATATCTTGAGGAAAAAACATTATGAATGCAGTTATTTATACAAGAGTATCTACAACAGAACAAGCTAAACACGGATATAGTTTGGCAAGCCAAGAATTAGAATGTAAAAAGTTTGCTGAAAAAGAAGGCATGAAGGTTGTTAAAATATACAGAGAAGAAGGTGTTAGTGCAAAAACAACTAATAGACCACAATTGCAAAACTTAATTAAATTTTGTATAGAGAATAAAAAATCAATCAATTGTATAATTGTTTGGAAATTTGATAGATTTACCAGAAAATTAGAAGACCAAATTGAGTTATTTGGGAAAATGCAAAAATATAATATAAGAATTTTATCAGCAACCGAAAACAACGAAGAAAGTGCTATTGGTAATTTGGTAAGAAATGTAATTGGTACATTTGCTCAATTTGAAAATGATATTAAATCAGAAAGAGTTACAGCCGGCATGAAAGAGGCTTTTTTGCAAGGTAATTGGCTTTGGAAAGCTCCTATTGGCTACAAAATGATAGGTAAAAAATTGTATATTGATGAAATAAAAGGCTCACATATCAAAAAGATTTTTGAAGATTTTGCTACTGGACTTTACAGACAAACAGATTTATTAAACTACTTAAAAGACAATAATATTAAAATAAGTGCAAATACATTATGCGATTTATTAAGAAAACCTGTTTATTATGGATATTTAGTAAATGAAAAATATTCAAAAGAACCTATAAAAGGAGATTTTGAACCAATTGTTGATGAACAAACTTTTTATAGGGTTCAAGCTATTCTAAATGGCAATAAGGCTCAAGCAGTACCACATTTAAGACAAAATCCTATGTTTCCGTTAAAACAATTTATTACATGTCCTTATTGCAATCAATCGCTAACAGGAGATACTCCACATGGAAGGAAAGGTCAAAAGTATTATTACTATAGATGTTATAACAAAGATTGTATAGCTCATTTTAATATTTCTAAAGACAAATTGGAAAATAATTTTGTAGAATATTTAACAAAAATAAAACCAGATAAATCGTTATTAAAGTTGTTTAAAACTATCATGAATGATGTATACAATAAAAGCACAGAAGAAGCTAGAAATAGCTATAATAGTTTTAATAAACAATTAGAAGGTATAAATAACAATAAAAGTAAATTGCTTGATTTATTAATTGAAGAAAAAATTTCTAGTGATGCTTATAAGATGAAAGTTGAACAATTTGAAAAAGCAGAATTAGACTTAAAATCTAAAATTGCAGTAAATGATATACCAGAAAATGATTTTAATGAATGCCTAGAATATGCCTGTAATGTTTTAGATAATCTAGATAAGTTTTGGCTTAATAGCAAAATTGATATTAAAGAAAGATTGCAAAAAATAATATTTCCAAATGGATTAAGATACGAAAGTGGAGTTTTTCGAAACAGCCAAATGTCAAGCCTATTCAAAATAATAGGCACCTTATCGGTGCCTTCTATTAATATGGTACCCCCAAGCGAATTCGAATCGCTGTCTACACCGTGAAAGGGTGTTGTCCTAGGCCTCTAGACGATGGGGGCATAAAACTTATTTCTTTTCGCCATATACAAACAAACCAATAATATCATTCAATTTATTTAATTGTTTTTGATAACTTGCAGCTTGTTTTTCCAATGTGCGAATATTGCTTTTATATTCTTGAATTGTATAATTACAATCCTTGATTGAGCTATTTAAGCAATCCCTTACTCTTTGAGCATCCTGAAGAACTGTTTTCATCGGTATTCCAAGAGCTTCTATTGTCTGCCTAATTATTTGAGCTCCTGTTTGCCTTGGAACACCCGTCGGCAATTGAGAAATCAGTCTCTTTAAAACGTTGATGTTGTTTGGCATTTCAAATTCTTCAACATCTTCTTCATTTTCAATTGACAATTTTAAATCAGGATTTGGAACAACTTCATCCTGTTTAACCGTAAACACAGGTTGATAATCTTTTGCACTTCCGCCAAAATCAAATGAACTTTCAGAAGAAGTATCTTCAAGACCATCAAGAGATAACTCGTCGCTATCGTCAAAGCTGTCCATAGGGTTTTCAGAATTTAATTCCGTTGTTTCTTCAAAGTCCTGTTGCTTAAGTGCATCTACTATTTTTTTACCCATATTTTTTGGTAATTCTTTTTCTTGCATTTAGCAACTCCTTCTATGTCTACTTCAGAATAACTCTGTAAGTATATATAACCAAAAAAAAATTTGTTTGTCAAACGCAATGATTTGTTTTACTTAAAAAAAATTAATATCGAGTGTGGTTTATACATTCAATTTATAATATTTTAAAAAAAACTAAAATCATCCTCTTCAAAATCATTTCCAATTAAATCAATTTCTTCTTTAAAATATTCCAAGTCAATATTTTCGTAAGCCAAAACAATTAAATTAGGATTTTTGTAAAGTTCATTACGCCATTTATGAATTAATTTTGCAGCATATTTTTTATCTGAGCTTTTTTTATTCAATATTTCGCACGCTTTTTTTCCGCCAGAGTACGCCAATAATGCCCTTCTTTTAAAGGGTTTTGAAAAATGCAATCTTACTTTATCAACAGATTTGTTATTCATTTTCTAAGTCAATAAACTACAACTATTACAGTTGTATCTTATTTTATTATACTTTATAAATCTTAGTATTTATTAATTTAAATAGCAATTTTTTTAACAGTTTAATACACATATAACTTTATAATAAGCTGAGGAAAAATGTCTGTTAATGCAAATAAGAAAAAATACAATACGAAAAACAGGTGCAATGAGAACAAAAGAAGGTATTAGGGGTAAAGTTGCAACTGGTCAATATCCTAATCATCCACCTTATGGTTATAA
>CALVGZ010000015.1 GCA_944327225.1 Candidatus Gastranaerophilales bacterium
AGTCTGGCCCAGGGCACCATTTCTCTTCCGTTACGGAAGAGTTTTTTATTGTCTGACTTTCACATACGCAGCTCTAAGCTTTTAATAAATTAAAAAGCTAAGACCTGCGGTTTACCTGCAAACAGGTATCGAATGTTGTATATTGTTTGCAATATGCAAACAAACAACATTCGTCAAGTCTGGCCCAGGGCACCATTTCTCTTCCGTTACGGAAGAGTTTTTTATTGTCTGACTTTCACATACGCAGCTCTAAAATAATTTTCCATGCGATTTATTAAATAATGCACAAATATAAAAAATATGAAATTTTTTATTAAGAAATGTTAAATTATAACTTCCTGATTTTTCATAATGTTCGGTATATTTAATAAAATAATACAAAAAAAATTACTTCTAAACTAAATAATGTAAGACAAACACTAAAAAAAATGCTAATATAACAAAGCAAGTGTTCAAGTTAATATTTTAAGATTATAAATATGATAGCAAATAATAAATTCCGTTAAAAAAGTTAGTCGTTACATAAGTTAAAATTAGCAACAAAAATATCAATTATTTAAGTCAGAAATTTTTTATTAATATATAGGTAATAGTGTGTAAATGTTATTGGAGGAAATCAATGACAATTAGTGTGAACAATCGAAAAAAAACCGCCAAGAAATCTTTTGAGGAATTGGTAAAGGATTTAAAGACTTCTAATTCTGAAAAAGTTCGTTATAATGCTGCCAGGATTCTTGGAGAAATGGGTGATTTTTCTGCTGTTGATCCTTTAATCGATGTTCTTAAAAATGATAAAAACGGTTCTGTTCGTCTTTATGCTGCTCGTGCTTTAGGTGAGTTGGGTGATACAAACGCAACTGTTCCTTTGATTGAGTCTTTGAGATTAGACAGAAATGTTGACGTGCGTGTTCGTGCAGCTCGTGCGTTGGGTCGTCTTGGTGGTGAGATTGTTGTAGAGCCGTTAGTCGAAGCTTTAAATGATGAAAATCCTCAAGTTTGTATTACTGCAACTGAAGCGTTGATTGAAATTGGTGATGTTGCAACTGATGCTTTAATTGAGTCTTTAGATCATGAAAAAGTTAATGTAAGATGTGATGCAACTCGTGCATTGGGTGAAATTGGAAATCCTAAGTGTGTAGATAGAATTATAGGCATGTTAAAAGATGAATGGGTAAATGTTAGAATTTATGCAGTTACTTCATTGGGTAAATTAAATGATAAAAAAGCAGTTCCGGCCTTAATCGAAGTTATGAAAAATGAAAAGGAAAATGATTTGGTAAGGGCGGGTGCAGCTGCTGCTCTTGGTGTATTAAGAGACCAAAGAGCTTTACTTCCGTTAAGAGAACTAATAATAAATGCTGAAGAATTAGGTGAACTTGAAGATACAGCATTAAAATCCTTTAAAAAGATTATGGCTGCTAATTGGGAAGCTATGCAAGGTAGTCAAAATGTCAAAAAACCCAGCTTCTTTTAAGGAATATGGAGAATAAAAAAAGGTTCCAATTTGGAACCTTTTTTTATTTTAAATTCTATTGTGCCAAACTCCACCTTGTCTATCAATTATTGCATCATAAAATGACCATAATCTAAAGATACCCGTTAAACCCAAGACTGCGTGTGTCACATTTTTTTCGGCTGATTGTCCGTTAATTGCCTGACCAATTCCGGGCCAAATTAAAAGGGAACAAATTGAAGCTCCGACACTTCTTCCTGAGACTTGTCCGTCCACACCGTGTGTTCCTTCGGCATAACTTGCTTGAAATGTTATTAGCATAAATAGTGTTGTAAAAATAGCGATTTTCTTTTTCATACTTTCCTCCTTTTTAGCTTAGAATATAGTTTATAAGGCTTCTTATCATTACTCCTGTTGGTCCGAATAATGTTTCTTTGTTGGTTTTGTCGAGGTAGGCTGTTCCTGCAATGTCTAAGTGCATCCAGGATTTTGATTTTGTAAAATTTGACAAAAACCAAGCGGCAGTCGATGTACCTGCTGATTTTCCGCCCGTATTTTTAAAATCTGCTATCTCGGATTTAAGATTATCTTTAAGTTCATCCAGTATTGGCATTTGCCAAGTATTTTCGCAAAATTCTTCAGCTATTTCTCTAAAATTATTTATTTGATTTTGGTTATTGCCCATAATACCGGTTATATTATTACCGAGTGCTACAATTACTGCTCCTGTGAGTGTAGCTATGTCTATTACTTCATCTGCATTTAAATAATCCGCATAACACAGTGCATCCGCCAAGGTAATTCTGCCTTCTGCATCTGTATTATCAACTTCTATTGTTTTTCCGTTCATTGCTGTTAATATATCACCCTGTTTGTATGCTGAACCGGATGTCATATTTTCACATAATGCACTTATGACATGAACTTCGACATCCGGCTGTAATTTTCCTATTGCTTGTATTATTCCAAGGATGGCTGCTGCTCCTGTCATATCTGATTTCATTGTAAGCATTGAGCTTGCGGGTTTTATGTTCATACCGCCCGCATCAAAAGTAATCCCTTTTCCAATTAGGGCAATTTTTTTTCTGGGTGTGGTTTTTGGTTTGTATGTTAAATGTATAAACATTGGTTCATTTATGCTTCCTTGTCCAACTGCAAGGAATGCATTCATATTAAGTTCTTTTATTTGATTTTTGTTGTAAATTTTTGCTTCAAGTTTATGTTCTTTTGCGATTTCTTCTGCCAAATTCGCAATATATCTTGGAGTTACGATTTGTGCTGATTCGTTTACTAAATCTTTTGCAAATTTCATCGCAAAGGATACAAATGCTCCGATTTCAGCCCCTTTTTCGATTTCCGGATCGATATTTGAGCTTAAAAGTTCAATTGTTTCAATTTTATTTTTGTCTGCGACATATTTATCAAATTGATAAAGACCTATTCTTGCACTTGTTAATGTAATTTGAGCTATATCTTTTTTGTTAATGTTGGTACTTTGGCAACAGTTTTCTATTGTTTCTATAGCTATTGATTTATTCTTTGAAAGAGTTTTAGCTGTTCTTGCAGCCAATGCTATACATTGGGAAAATTTTTGTCTCGTAAATTCTTCTTTTTTACCAAGTCCTACAATTAATACTTTTAAATTTTCGTTAATTGCAAACTTAAAAGTTTCTTGAAATTTGCCAGTAATTGTTTCGCATTCATATATTTGTTTGCTTAATAGCCCGTTTGAGAGTTCATCTATATATTTGAAAGTTTCACTTTTTTTGTTGTCGTTTTCAAATATAAAGCAAATAATTGTGTCTGAGTTTTGCTCTTTAATTTTTCTGGTTATAAATCTCATTTTATTTCTCCATTAATTTAGAAATTTTTTCTATCTCATCTAATGATCTTTTTGAACGTAGCTCATTTTTGTATTTTTTGTCTTTTAATTTCTTTTTATCACAAATTATTTCTTCTATTATTCCCCAGTTTGCATTAATTGGTTGAAATTTTTTGTGTTCGCTATACGTTATATATTCAATTAATGCTCCCAGCATGGTTTTGTTAGTTAATTTTATCATATCAAGATTTTTTAGGTACCTGTCTATATTTATTGCACTCAGTAATCCTGTTGAAATACTTTCGCTGTATCCTTCAACTCCGGTTAGTTGTCCTGCAAAAAAGATATTTTGATATTTTTTTGTCTGCAGAAAGCAGTTTAAAATTTTCGGTGAATTAATAAAAGTGTTTGCGTGCATAACCCCATATCTTACTATATTTGCATTTTCCAGGCCCGGAATTGATTTGATTAATTTTTTTTGTTCTCCCCAGATTAAATTTGTTTGAAAACCGACGAGATTATATAAATTTGCAAGTTTATCGTCTTGTCTTAGTTGCACAATTGCATAGAATTGATGTTTTTTAAACTCGGTTTTAATTCTTTTGTCAAAAATTCCGACAGGCTTCATTGGTCCAAATCGAAGAGTGTCTTTTCCTCTTGATGCCATTACTTCTATTGGCATGCACCCTTCAAAATAATTGGCTTCAAAGTCTTTTAGGGGAGCTCTTTTAGATGTTGTTAAAATTTCATAAAAATTTTCGTATTCTTCTTTTGTCATAGGACAGTTTATGAAGTTAGCTTCTCCTTTATCCCATCTGGAAGCGTAAAATGCTTTATCGAAATTGATTGATCCTTTTTCGACTATCGGTGCTATTGCATCAAAGAAGTAAAAATTATTCTCACCAAACTTCAGCTTAATATCATTGATTAATTCAATAGTACTAAGCGGGCCTGTTGCGATTATTGTCGGTGTATCTGTGTCAATTTTTTCATATTTATCCGTTATTAAATTTATATTTTTGTATGATTTTATTATTTTTTCTATTTCTTTTGAAAAACCGTATCTGTCGACAGATAATGAGTTTCCTGAGGGTACTGAGCATTCTTGTGCGGTTTTTATTAATGTGGAACCCAGTATTAAAGCTTCTTTTTTTAATAATCCTGAAGCATTTAATAAATCTGTTGAACCAAGACTGTTTGAACAAACTAATTCGGCGGGATATTTTGTTTTATGAGCACCTGTTTGATATTTGGGCCTCATTTCAATTAAGTCTATTTTATATCCTTTATTTGCTAAGTATATTGCAGCCTCTGAACCTGCAAGACCAGCACCTATAATTCTTATATTTGCCATATTTTTATTATATATTTGTTATTTTTTTTGTTTTTTCTTTAATATAACTTTACAATTTAAGTTTTTTTCTTAAATATATTAAAGTTTTTCTTTGTTTTGTCGACAAAAAATATATAGAATATGGTGGTATATATGCTTAAGACTGACAAAAATTATTTTAATTGCAATGAGTTAATTTTAAAGGGTATGCTAAAAAGACGCAGACTTGCCGTTTCTGCAATATATAATATTTGTGATATTAAAGAAAAAATCAGAATTGTAAAATAAATTATTCTGATATTTTATCCGGTGTTATATCTTTATTGAATTTTGAAGCAAAGGTTTCTAAGAATTTAATAAAATTATTTTCGGGAAGTTTTTTGACCTCTTTTTCTTCTTCTTGCGGCTGATTTATAATGATTAGAACCTCGTCTTTTGCTGCCATTTTGAGATTATTTCTTGCGATTGATTCAACTTTATACATTGATGAGAAATTTTTAATTTCGTTTTTTAGATTTTTGTTTCTCGTTTCTGCCTGTGTTTTTAATTCTTGTGCTTTGATTATTTTTGTTTGGTATACGACAATTTTTGCCAAATTTAACAAGGCGGAATAGCTGATTTGAAAAACGCATAATAAGAGTACAATAGTAAGAAAAGAATGGTAAAATCTGACTTTTCTTATTTTCTTTTTTTGTTGCTTTTGAACCCTTGTTTTTAAATTCATATATTTTGTATTCGCCATAAATTTATTTTAACTTAAATTTCATCTTGTGTTTATTCAAATTTTAAATTCGTAACAATATTTTGCAGTTATTTCATTTTGTTGATTGTATTCAAATTCTTCAACTTTACTTTTAACCCATTTTAATTTGTTTAATATATCCATTGTTATTAATTTTCTTGCATAATTATTATTTTGTGTTAGTTTTATTAAAAGGATTTTTTCTTCTTTAAAATTGTAAATCAATATAAAACCACCTGCACCAACTTTAGCAAAAAGTTTTTTATGTGAAAGTTTTATAATTTCGCTGTCGAGTCTGTCATATCCGCCGTATACGTCGGGGTTGTTTATTATTGATTTAATTAATATATTATATTTTTTATTACTGAAAAGATTGAAATATGATTTTATGATGTTTTCTGCACTTAATCCCCAAAGAGGTGTTGAGCATCCGTCTTTAGTCGGATATGGACTTTTGAAGCCTGAAAGTTCAAATTGTTTTTGATAAATTAATTTTTGAATTGGATGTTCGTATGAAGTATAGTTTTTTAAGCTATATCCCAGATATTTTGACATAGCAAGCATCATTAAATGTTTTGCTGAGCAATTATTGTGAAATTTTGTTTTTTTACCTTTAAAATTTCTTTTATCCAGTGGTTCATCCGGTTTTAAGATAAAATCCGAAACTTTAAGTTTTAATTTTTTTGTCAGGTTTTTTATTATTTTGATGTGTTTTATACTGCCTGCATGTGAGGCACAAAAAATTGCCATTTCTTTTTCGGAGAGGTTATAATCTTGAATGATATTATAATCACAAATAATACTTGCTTGTAGCGGTTTCGCCAAGGATCGCATAAAGAAAATATTACTTGGGTCTTTACCTTTGTATTTATATATTCCGTTTTTATCTGCTAAATAGATACTTCCATAGTATTCGCAATCTATAATATCATTTCTCTTGGTAGTTAAAAGGATTTCAGGCTTGTTATTCATTTATATTTAACATTTTCTTTAGTCTTTTTTTCATGATTATATTTTCGTTTTCAAGTCTTGAAATTTCTCTTTGCATTCTGATTATTTGGTCTTCTTCGTCTTTTTTATTATCATATTTGATGGAGTTAAAGCCGATACTTAAGGGAAGTCTTTTTTTGGCTTCATCTTTTAATAGCAATAAGCTGTCCAGTCCTTTGTCTGTAATAAATCCCATTTTGATTAGGATACTTGCCATTTTTATATGTCTGCCTTCCTCGTTTAATTCTTTTTGGTATCTTATTGCTTGTTCAAGTTGAATAACACTAATTTTTCCTATTCTTTTCAGAAACTCTCCCGTTTTTATTTTACCTGCAATAAACATAGCTATTGTTACGTTTTTATTTGTATTCATGTTAGGTATTTTAAAATATTCAAGATCCATTAATCTGCAAAAAATTTTAGCAGTATCGGCTAATGTCCAATTATTTTTAATTGTTATTTCAAATATATCACAACCATCCGCTAAATCTTGTAAAAAGATGTAGTATCCTTCGCTTAAACCAAGATTTCTTTGACTAAGTTCTTCTTTACCTTTGTACGTTAACTCCGGCGTCATCGATTGAAATAAATCATTTACTTCAACTAATTCCGTAAAATCTTCTAATTTTTTTGATAAGTCTTCCAGAATTTCTTTTGTAATAACCTGTTTTACCCACATCGGAAGATTTTTGATGTTTTGGATAAAAAGCTCTGATGTTTTTTGCATCTATAATTCCTTTTTGTTTAAGTATAAACATATTTGGTTTTTTAATAAATACATTATATAATTTATTATATAATTTGTGAAATAAGTTATAATTATTAATGGAAGAAATTATTATGGGTTTAGATGGTATTTCCGTAAATCAGCTTAGAATTACACCTGAACATAATTCAAGTGAATTGAATAAAGTTCCTAAGTTTTCGCTTGATATTTCTCGTGCTGTTGATGGATTGTCTGAAGGTCAAAGAGTTGATCCCGATAAAGAGAGAGATAAAGAAAAAAGGGAATTAAATAAACAATACAATTCTTCTGAAGATGATTCTAATCAAGATGATTTTCAAAATGATACGGATGATGTTGCAGATGAAGAAATTACTAAATATGATTTATCTCAAACCGATAAATATTTTTTAAAAGTTAACGATGACACAAATGAAATATTAATCATCGATAAGGCTTCAAAAACTGTTGTACAAACCATTGATGCTGATAGTTTATCAAATTTTGTTAATTTTTTGTCTTTTCCGCAAGGTAGTATTGTAAATAGGAAATTCTAAATGAATCAATATGTTAAGCAATATCAAAAGTCAAGTATAGAAACCGCTTCTCGTGAGCAGATTTTAATTATGCTTTATGATGGAGCAATACAATTTCTAAATAAAGCTAAAATTTCCATGGAAAATCATGAAATAGAAGCTACTCATAATAATTTAATGGGGGCTCAAAATATTATTCAAGAGTTTATTAATTCGTTGGATAGAGAAGTTGCTCCACAACTAGCAGAGAATTTAACTGGTTTATATGAATATTTTATAAGAAGATTAGCCCATGCAAATATTAAAAAAGAAATTGAACCTATTGATGAGGTTTTGAAATATTTAAAAAATTTAAAAGCGACCTGGGAAAAAGCAATTTTAATTGCTCAGCAAGAATCTAAAGAAGAACTTTTAAAATCATCAGTTTCTTCAGATTATTATGATTCGGATGATGATGAAGATGATGATGATGATGAAGAAGATGTTAATAAGGAAGATGACGACGAGGATTGGGAATAGTGCTTAGTATTAATGATTTTAATCATTTAAAGCTTCTCTACGAGCAGTTTCATAAAATGAATTTGCATATTAAAAGTTTAATTTTGGCAAATGACTGGGAAAGCGTGGATTTTGCTATTCAAGATAAAGAAAAATTGCAAAGAAAAATTCTTAGTTTTGAAAAACCTCATGTTGAAGAAATAAAAAAGTGTCCCGAATTGTTGAATTTTAGAAAAAAATTAATTCAGCTTGAAAAAGATAATATTGAACTTGTTAAATCTTTAAGACAAAATATTTTGAAAGAAATATCAAATGTTAAATTGGCAAGAAAAATCTTGAATACTTACGAGCCTTCAACAAATAAAATTGTATCTACTTTTGAAGTAAAAGATGAGTAATTTTACTTTCTTAGATTTTTATAGCTAAATCCGGCATAAATTGCAACACCTATGGTTATCCAGATGAAAAACATGGCAACACTTGATGTCAGTTGCTTAAAAGAAAAAACCATAAGCCCCAAACAACACAATATTCCAAGAATTGGAAATAACGGCACAAACGGAACTTTAAAAGGTCTGTTTAGATTTGGTTCGGTTTTTCTTAGTACAATTACTGATACGCATATTGCTATAAAAGCTGTAAATGTCCCGTAATTGCATAGTTCCGCCGATATATTTAAGTCCATGAATAAACCGCACACTATAATTACCAGTCCGACACAGCATGTCATTATATGGGGTGTTCTATATTTTCTGTGTATTGCTCTTAGTACTCTTGGTAAAAATTTATCTCTGCTCATTGCGTATAATATTCTCGTTGATGCTAAATGACATATAAGAAATACCGATGCTAAAGCACAAACTGCTGCAACAGAAATGAAACCTGCCATATAATCCTTGTTTATTATGTGCAATGCAGCTGCAATTGGTGCTTGTATATTTATTGCGTTAATGGGGCAAATTCCTGTCAATACCAGTGCTACAAGAATATACAGAATTGTACAAAATGACAATGTTCCAAGTATTGCAACAGGTAAATCTTTTTGGGGATTTTTTGTTTCTTCGGCAGCTGTTGAAACGGCATCAAAACCAATATATGCAAAAAATATGATAAATGCTCCCATTAATACGCCTTCTAATCCGTTTGGTGCAAATGGTATCCAATTTTCTGGTTTTACATAAAATGCTCCCACAATTATAAAAGACACTATCATTAAAAGATTTAGGCACACCATTATAGTTGCAAATCTTGTAGATTCTTTTATTCCTTTGATTAAAATTATTGTTGAAATTAGGGTTAATGCTACAACCGGCAGATTTATTGCAAATGGTATTGTATCAAACAAAAATGGCATTTTATCGTGTACATCAAGCCCGTATTTGTCGCACATAGTGTATATGGAGCGAAAATCAGATCTAAGCCATATCGGAAAGTTGACTATAAATAGCGGCAGATTTGATTTAAATCCTTTTAAAAGTTGCGTTAAATATCCGCACCAAGAACTTCCCACCGTTATATTTCCTATAACATAATTTAACATTAGGACCCATCCGACTATCCATGATGCAAATTCTCCTAATGTAGCATAGGTGTACGTATACACACTTCCTGAAACGGGAATAATTGAGGCAACTTCACTATAGCATAGTGCAGAAAATACACATGCTATGGCAGCAAGTATCATTGAAAATACTATTGCGGGCCCTGCACCAGTACTCTCCGGACCCCCTTGTATCGCTGTTCCTATTATAGTTAGAATTCCCGTTCCGACTACTGCACCAATTCCGATTATAAAGAGGTCAAAAGCATTAAGACTTTTTTTAAGTGAGCCTTTTTGTGCTCTTTCTATAAGTTCTTTTGTAGTTTTTCTGTTTATAAGATTTGTTGCAATTCTTTTAAACATTATTTTCCTTATTGTTTTCTATTTGTAGTTTTCTTTGTTGTTTGTAACTATACATAAAGTAAAATGCAATTCCAATAATTACCCAAACAGGGAATAGAACTCTTGATGTTTTCAAAAATTGCATAGAATATATCATTAGTCCGCCGCAACAAAATATTCCCATTAACGGTAGAAACGGTGAAAATGGCACTTTAAAAGGCCTTGGTCTGTTTGGGTCTGTTTTTCTTAAAATTAAAACTGCTACACAAACAATTATGAATGATGCAAAAGTTCCAAAGTTACACAGTTCCGCAGCTATTGAAATGTTTAAAAACAGCGAACCTAAAATGCAAATTATTCCCACAATTACTGTTAATAAATGTGGTGTTTTAAATTTTGGATGAAGAGTTTGCAATATTTTTGGCAAAAAGCCGTCTCTGCTCATCGCATACAATATTCTTGTTCCTGCCAACATTAAAACAAGCAAAACAGAAGTTAATCCTGTTAAAGCACCAATTGAAATTAATCCTGCTACCCAATTTTGCCCTACCATTGACATCGCACTTGCAATCGGGGCCTGTACATCAATTTTGTCTATTGGAACGACTCCCGTTAAAACTAATGCAACAAGGACATACACAATTGTGCATACTCCAAGTGAACCTATAATTCCTATCGGAAGATTTTTTTGTGGATTTTTTGTTTCTTCGGCAGCTGTTGCAATTGCATCAAAACCAATATATGCAAAAAATATTATAAATGCTCCCATAAATATGCCGTTTAGTCCGTTTGGTGCAAATGGTGTCCAATTTTCGGGTTTTATATAGAACATTCCAGTAAGTATGAATAAGCCTACTACTCCAAGTTTTATTGCAACCATTAAACCGGCCATTTTTGTAGATTCTTTCATTCCTTTTATTAGTGTTATAATTATGAACAAAGTTATACATATTCCGGGTATATTAACACAAATAGGTATTCCCATAAAGTGTGGAATCATAGTGTCTATATTGTCTGCCAGCATATTTTTTACTGTAGAGTAGTCATGAATCAGGTATACCGGCGGATTTACAATGCAATCCGGTAAGAATTTTGAAAATCCTTTTATAAATTGCATGAAGTATCCGCTCCAAGCACTGACAACAGCTATATACCCAACTAAATATTCCAACATTAATACCCAACCGATTAGCCATGCCATAAATTCACCCATTGTGGCGTATGTGTACAAATAAGCACTTCCTGCAGCGGGAATCATTGATGCAAATTCAGAATAGCAAAGTGCACTAAAAACACAAGCTAGTGACGCTAGTATCATCGATATAATTAGACCCGGGCCAGCTCCGAGCGATTCTGCTGAGCCTGCGGCAGCTATTCCGACAACGGTAAAAATGCCGCTCCCTATTATTGCACCAACTCCAAGTACAATTAAATCAAAGGCACCAAGTGATTTTTTAAGTCCTGCAGATTTAGCTTCTTCAATCATACTGTCAGGATTTTTAAGCGTTAGAAGATTTTTTACAAATCTTGTTATTGCTCCGATTTCAGCTGTTTGCACTGAATTGGTTAAACCTAATTCATTTTCTTTTCCATTGTTTAAATCGTTGTTCATTTGCCTCTTTCTGCTATTTTTTAATTAACGGGAAGCCCATTGCTTCTCTTTGTTTTACATATAATTCTGCTACTTTTGAAGCAAGTGTTCTAACTCTTGCTATGTAGTTAATTCTTTCATCCTTGCTTATTACCCCTCTTGCATCAAGAAGGTTGAATGTGTGCGAGCATTTTAATACCCAATCGTAAGCCGGTAGAACAATGCCTGCTTCCATGCAACTCATGGCTTCTTTTGAAGCCAAATCAAATAATTCAAATAACCTTTCGGGAGACGAGATCTCGAAATTATATTTTGATTGCTCGATTTCATTTTGGAGATATATATCTCCGTATTTAAGTTTTTCATTCCATTTAATTTCAAAAACACTGTCTTTATTTTGGAGATACATTGCTATTCTTTCAAGTCCGTATGTTATTTCAAGTACAACAGGCTTAACTTCAATGCCACCTACTTGTTGGAAATATGTAAATTGAGTGATTTCCATTCCGTCAAGCCAAACTTCCCAACCGACCCCTGCTGCTCCCAGTGTTGGAGATTCCCAGTTATCTTCGACAAAACGTACGTCATGTTTGTTTAAATCAATACCCATCGCACTCAACGAATTTAAGTATAAATCCTGTGCGTTATCGGGAGATGGTTTAAGTATTACCTGATATTGAAAGTAATGCCCAAGCCTGTTTGGATTTTCTCCGTATCTGGCATCAGTTGGTCTTCTGCAAGGTTCTACCATTGCACAATCAAACGGTTCAGGTCCTAAGGCTCTTAAAAAAGTTGCCGGATTCATGGTGCTTGCACCTTTTTCAATATCGTAGGGCTGTTGTATAACACAGCCATTGTCAGACCAATATTTTGATAAATTTAGTATTAATTCTTGAAATGTTAAAGCCATCTTTCCTCTTATTTACTGTTTTTGTTGTCGTAGTCTATTCTTCCGATTAGCTTGTTTAACGCTTTTGCGGTTTCTTTAAATTGCTCAATGTTTAAGCTTTGAGCTCCGTCACACATTGCATTGTCCGGATCATGATGTACTTCAAACATTAATCCGTGTGCTCCTGCGACAAGTGCAGCTTTTCCCATCGGCTCTATTAAATATCTTTTGCCTGTTCCGTGAGACGGGTCAACTATTATAGGTAAATGAGAATACTTTTTAATTATAGGTACTGCTGCTATGTCAAGTACATTTCTTGAAAATTGTGTATCAAATCCTTTAACACCTCTTTCGCAGAGTATTACATTAGGATTTCCGTTTGAAACCACATATTCGGCAGCAAGTAAAAATTCTTTTATTGTGGCCGCCGGCCCTCTTTTAATCATAACAGGCTTTTTTATTCTTCCCAGTGCTTTTAAAAGTTTAAAATTTTGCATATTTCTTGCACCAACTTGTAAAATATCGGCGTATTTGCACAACAATGAAATATCCATCGTGTCCATGACTTCTGTTACAACAAGTAAACCGGTTTTTTCTCTGGCTTGAGCAAGATATTGAAGCCCCTTTTCTTCCAGTCCCTGAAAATCATAAGGGCTTGTTCTTGGTTTAAAAGCACCGCCTCTTAAGAATTGGCAACCCATTTCTTTTGCGGCGATTGCAACTTTTAGTAGTCCTTCAAAGTCTTTTTCAACAGAACAAGGACCAACCATCAATACGGGTCTTTCGAGTCCGCCAATTTTAACTCCGTTAGGGAATTTTATAATTGTATCTTCAGGATGTGCTATTCTTGAAACAAGCTTATAAGGCTCTTGGATTTTTTTGACTTCCCTAACTCCTTCTAGTGCTGCTATGTTTTCAGAGTTTAAATCTTTTTTGTCTCCTATAACAGCTACTACATTTAGCAATTCACCGTTGTTGACTTGTGCTTTGAGTCCCCTGTCTTCTATGTATTTTACTACTTTATTTAGTTGATCAATTGTTGCATTATGCTCCATTACGATAATCATTTGTAACTATTCTCCAATCTAAAATGTGAATATTGCATTTAAAATTCAATCACAAATATGGTTTAATGTACACCTGTTATTAAGAAATGTTGTTTTATGTTATTATTTTTTTATGTTAAAAACACGAGTTACTATATATACAGATGGTGCATGTGCAAATAATCCAGGAAAAGGCGGATATGGTGCAATATTGTTTTTTGAGGATTCGCAAGGCGTAGTACATGAAAAAAGAATATCAAAAGGCTTTAAATTAACAACAAATAACAGAATGGAACTTCTTGCCGTTATAGATTCTTTAAGTCTTTTAAAAAAACCATGTGAAGTCAAATTGTATTTAGATTCTAAATATGTCGCTGATGCTATAAATCAAAAATGGCTTGATAATTGGGTGTTAAAAAACTGGAAATTAAATACTTCAAATCCTGTAAAAAATATTGACTTGTGGAAGAAACTTTTAGAAGTTAAAAAACCGCATGATATTCAATTTATTTGGGTTAAAGGTCATTCTTCAAATAAATACAATGAATTATGTGATAAATTAGCGGTTGAAGCCCGTTGTTCATCCGAGCTTTTTGATGATGTTGGTTTTTTAGTACAATAACCTTCTGGCATCTGTACATGGCATTGCTGTTGTGTGAATTACAAAGTCATTTAGAGGTTGAAGATGCCTAATCATAAAGTCTTTATTTTTAATTTTTTCATAGCAAATTGTGGAGTCAAATTCTTGCGAAAAATACTCGGTTAAATTGTTCTCCAATGGGGTTTTTGCGTAATCTTTAAGTAGTTTTACAATTTCCATTACATTTATATTAATCCACCAAATGGAGTATTTTATTTAAAATAATGAAAATTTTTACATATCTTAATTTAAAAATTCTTTATTTATTTCAAGCTCGTTTAATTTTTTACCTTGTTTTTTGCTTGTTGCTTCAATTCCCATTTTTTTAAGTTCTTGTGTTATTTTAAAAATTTTATTTTCCGAGGTTATTTTTTCAAATTCCTTGTTAAATAATTCGTTACTTTCATTTATTTGTTGTTTTATTTTATAGAGATTTTGTGAATGTTTTGCAATAAGTTCATATATTATTTCGGCTGCATTGACTATTTTTTGCAGATTTTTTTCTTGTTTTTCCTGACTCCATAACATTTTTGTTAGCCTAATAGCCGTTAATACAGACGAATTTCCGACTATGATTATATTTTTTTCGTTTGCATTTTTTATAACGGATAAAAAGTCGATATCAGTGTATATTTCTGTTATTACCGGCTCCAGTGGTATATACATCAATACAAAATCGGGTTGATTTATATTTATTGCATTTTCATATTTTTTATTTGCTAAGTTATTAATTGTTGCGTTTAAGTCTTTTATAAATTCATTTTTTTGGGTATTATCATTTTTGTATTCTAGGTATTTTTCTAAATTTACTTTGCAATCTATTATTATAGATTTTTCGTTCGGAAGTTTTATTAAAAAATCCGGTTTTATTTTTCTGTCGTCTGAGTTTATTGAGTTTATTTGTTTTATATAATCTACATTTTCTGTGGGATAACAAATCTTTATGATATTTTCAAGACAATTTTCACCAAATTGTCCTTTAAGATTTTGATTTGTTGTCAGTGTTTTAGCCAGCTTAGAGGCTTCTTGCATTGTAGATGCTATTTCGTTTGTATTTAGTATATTTTGTAATTTATATTCATCTATGGTTTTTTTTAATTCATTTAGCGTTAAAATCAGTGTATCGTCTTTTTTTCTTACTTTTAAGAAAAAAAAGGATGACATTACACCCAATATAAATATTATTAAATATATAATCAATTCACTATTCATTTTTACTCCGGATTTTTTTGAATTATAACTTTTTTAAATTTATTTTGCAATTTTGTATTCTTTAAATACAATGTTGTATAGGTTGACAAGGAGATTATTTTGTTAAAGAAATTTACATATTTGAGTTTATTTTTATTATTTATTTCATTAAGTGCCAAGGCTATTGATTGGGTTGATTTGACTACTCCTTTGGGAAAATCTGTTGCTCTTGATAAAGACAGTATCATAGAAGCTGATGGAAATTATTTTTATAATATAAAGTACAAAAATGCTCATAATTCTAATTATACGGTTGTTACAATACAATCTGGAATATTGCATCCGTTTTCATCTCGAATAAAGTTTTATTCTCTTGATGAATATGTTTCTTTAAAAGGTGATTATAAAAATATTGCATTAAATAAAACGACGAGTCTTGAAGCAGTGACTTATGATTCAGTTGTCGGTACTTGTTATAGAGAAGTAAAAAATATTAAACGTACTCAAAATATTCCTTCGATTACGTTAAAATAGCATGAATAAAAATATTCAAACAGCTTTAATAATTGGTGCAGGTCCTTCAGGATTGGCTTTGGCGTACGAGTTAATTAAAAATAATTCAGGTATTCGACCCATAATTATTGAAAAATTGGGTTGTGTCGGCGGTTTATCCCGTACTGTTTATGACGGAAATTTGGGGGTAGATATCGGCGGTCATCGTTTGTTTACTAAAAATAAATATATTCAAGGTATTTGGGATAGTTTTTTGCCTGTTCAAAATGCTCCTTCTGTCGATGATTTGTATTGCGAAAGGGATGTTAAATACCCGAAAAATGGTAAAGATCCAAATAAAGAAGATGATGTAATGCTTATAAGAAAAAGATATTCAACAATTATTCATAATGGAAAAACTTTTGAATATCCTATTAAGCTCAATTTTGAAACATTATCCAATCTTGGATTTAAGACTTCTTTTTGTGCGGGGTTAAGTTATATTAAAAGTCTTTTTTGTAAAAGAAAAGAAAATAGCCTTGAAGATTTTTTAATTAACAGATTTGGACAAGTTTTGTATGATACTTTTTTTAAATCTTATACGAAGAAGGTTTGGGGGCTGGATGCTTCTTGTATCTCCAGTTGCTGGGGGCATCAAAGAATCAGGAAATTATCTTTATTTAAAACGATATTTAACGCATTATTTTCTAAAATAAATTTTTTAAAATTCTCTAAGGAAACCTCTTTAATTGATGAATTTTATTATCCTAAATTTGGTTGTTCGCAACTTTGGGAAAAAATGGCCGATTACATTGTGAATAACGGAGGTGAAATAATTTTAAATTCTGAATTTGTTGACTTTTCTGTTGACGAAGATAAAATTATTTCACTGAGATATAAAAACAATAATGAAATTCAAGAGATTTATGCTAAGTATTTTATTTCATCCATTCCTATTTCAGATTTAATAAAAGGTGTTGATGCACCATACGACCTTAAACAAAATGCTATTAATTTGCCTTATAGGGATTATATTCTTGTTAGTTTTTATACTAATGATTTTTATTTAAAAAATAAAACCGATTATAAAACTGTAAACAATATTGCTCCGGAATGTTGGATATATTTACAGGAAAAAGATGCTATCGCTTCCAGAATTCAAATTATGAATAACTGGTCTCCGTATTTAGTTGGTGATTTCAGAAAAAATTATTTAATTTCGCTTGAATATTTTGTAAATGAAAATGATACGTTGTGGAATATGTCTGATGGCGAGTTGGTTGAAATTGCATCTTTGGAATGTGAAAAATATAATTTATTTAAAAGAAAAAATATATTAAAGTCGGATGTGTTAAGGGAAAAGAAAGCGTACCCTGCGTATTGGGGAAGTTATAATGAGCTTAGTACAATAAAAGAATTTTTGAGCAGTTTTAAAAATTTGTATCTTATAGGAAGAAACGGACAACATTGTTATAATAATATGGATGAAGCAATGTTGTCCGGAATAAATGTTGCAAGAAAGATTATGGGCGGATTAAATAATGAAAAATAAATGTCCAAAATGTGGTTTTGAATACAATGAATTTGATATTTTTTGTGCCAGATGCGGTACAAAATTGTCTGATCAAAATATTTCTGCGGATAGTTCAGATAACGGAATCTCTTTCTTAAAAAATAAGGTAGATGATTTAAGATTTTTTTATCAGGACAAAAAGAATAAAGTTTCTTTTAAGGGAAAAACTTTTACTTTTGATTCGCTTGCCTTGAATTTGGTAGTATGTATGGTGGTAATTTCCCTAATTTTTTGCGGTGTTATGTATTTTGTTTTAAATAAGCACAATAATTATAAGGCTGAACTTAATTTTAAAAATTTAACGCTTAATCCTTCAAATATTCCCGAGCTAAAGGAACCTTCAAGTTATAAAGAACTTGCTGATAATTTAAAAGATGTACAAAATTTTCTTTTAATATATTTAAAATACTCTACTGACCCCGTTGAAAAAAAGGAGAGAATTTTTATTTCGTATTTGGATGAAATGAATAAGTTACCTCACATTACAAACGAGAATATGGTTGTAAACGAAAATAATCCTTGCTATAAAATCAAAACAACATCAAAAGCAAAATATTGTGCTTCTAAATTAACAAGAGAATTAAAAGATGTCGGAGTAATGGCATTTTCGAATTATAATACAATTTATCTTTTTCCTGATAATAATTTTATTAAAAATAATTATTCTAAGTTTTTATCGGATTCACTTAGAGAATATGTCAATTTGAAAGCCAAATTTAACATCCCCGTTGGTGTCGGATTGGATTTGTATATTAAGCCAAAAAGACTTGCGGATAAAATTTATGATTTTGAAAAATTATTTCTTTTGGCTGATAACCCTTTTGTTAGAGAGGAATCCGAAAAAATATTGTATGATGACTTTAGAAGATTTATATTTACACCTTCAATTTATGCAACTACAACTCATGAAATGAAAAAAGAGTTCAAAATTGCATATAATTATTTTATTAAAACTAAAAAAGATTCTGCTTTAAGACCTGTTGTAATGAGTTATTTGGATAAGCAACGTTCTTATGGCGAGGATAATTTTAAAAATGATTATCCTTATACGATGTTTAAGGATTCTTTTGATGAAAATGTCCAGAATAATACTTTTTCTGATATTTTTGCGGAACTTAGGAAAAATTTATTTTCTAAGAAAGCTGAGTATGGTTTTTCATATATTTATGATACTGTACGTTCACGCTGGTTAAAATATAGTTCGGATTTTAAACCTGATAATGGCAATTTTGTTATAACTAATCCGGATTCCAATAATAGTATCATGATATATAACAGTACATTTTCTCTTGTTCAAGAATTGAATATATCTAAATTTGGCAAACTATTTAGTGTGAATAATGCTTTATATGTTTTTAATTCAGATAAGTTATCTATATCAAAAGTTATATTTAATGGTCGGCAATTTAGTCTGCAAAGTCTCTCTTCTCAGGATGTGACTTCTGTTTTTCCGGGAGTTGAAGTAATTAACATTGATGCTTATTCAAATTACAATATTTATTTAACTAAAGATAACAAAAAAGCTTCTTATATTGTGCTTTCAAGATATTCAAACGGTTATAACAGTTATATTTTAAGTCCGTTAAGAGGTCAAATTCAAAGTTCAATATTGCCGAACATGTTTAGCGTTGATTCAAATGATGATGTATTAATTGCATTTCATGGCAATAGTGTAAACCCTGAGGAAACTTCGGATTCTTTGCCAACGTACAAATTTGTGGTTAGAACTCGTGGTCTTTCTTCTGAAAGTAATTCAAATCAGGCTGAATTTGCGGTATTTGATAAACAAACTGCTCAAGAAGAGGAAAATAAGGAGTTAAAACATAAACCTCAAATTATGCCCAAAATTCCTTCTAAATCGGATTTGGGAATTGAGTTAAGTGATGAGTTGCTAAAATCTCCGCCAACTCAAAATATTGAACCTCCCGTTGATGATATTGAGGATTAAAAATTTAAAGCCCGCTTTAGCGGGCTTCGTTTCAAGTTATGCTTGATTTCTTCTTTCTTTAACTTTCTCAACGATTGCGTCAAATTCATCTGCATTGATTGTTTCATGTTCAAGTAATGACATAGCAAGTTCATTAAGTATGTCGCGATTTTCGGTTAGAATTTTCTTTGCAAGTTCGTATTTTTCATCTATTATTTTTTTGATTTCAAGGTCTAATTCATAAGCTACTTGGTCTGAATAATCTTTTGTTTGACCGAAATCTCTTCCCATAAATACGTGTTCGTGAGGTTCACCATAGGTCATGTTTCCCATTTTCTCGCTCATGCCCCATTGTGTTACCATATTTCTTGCAAGTTTTGTTGCCCTTTGCATATCGTTTGATGCACCTGTTGAGATATTATCTCCGTATACCAGCTCTTCAGCCACTCTGCCACCTAGTAAATCTGTTATATGTGCTAACAGTTTTCTTTTGGTTTGATGTTTTGAATCATCTTTTGGAGTGTACCAAGTAAGTCCTAAAGCTCTTCCTCTTGGAATAATTGAGATTTTTTGAACTTCCTCACAATCTTCGAGCATTTTTAAAATGACAGCATGACCTGCTTCATGGTAGCTTGTCCTTTCCTTATCTTCCTGAGTTAAAACAGTTGATTTTTTCTCAATACCTGCAATAACTCTATCAATCGACTTATCTATATCTTTCATGGATATTGCTTCTTCGTCATTTCTTGCTGCAAGCAACGCTGCTTCATTCAGTAGGTTTTTAAGGTCAGCTCCCGTAAAACCTGGAACTCTTTTTGCAAGAACTTTTAAATCGACGTCGTCTGCCAATTTTTTATTTTTAGCGTGCACTTTTAAAATTTCTTCTCTGCCCTTTACGTCAGGTTCGTTTACGTATATTTGTCTGTCAAATCTTCCGGGTCTTAATAAGGCACTGTCTAATATATCGGGTCTGTTTGTTGCAGCAATTACTATTATATTAGTGTTTTCGTCAAATCCATCCATTTCTACCAACAGTTGGTTCAGCGTTTGTTCACGTTCATCATGTCCGCCGCCCATTCCAGCTCCTCTTTGGCGTCCAACGGCATCTATTTCATCAATAAAAATCATACAGGGTTGATGTTTTTTTGCTTGTTCAAATAAATCCCTGACACGACTTGCACCGACACCGACGAACATTTCTACAAAGTCTGAACCGGATATTGAAAAGAAAGGTACTCCGGCTTCGCCTGCGACTGCTTTTGCCATTAAAGTTTTACCTGTTCCTGGGGCTCCAACTAAAAGTACTCCTTTTGGGATTTTTGCCCCGAGTTTTGTATATTTTTCACTATTTTTCAAAAAATCCACTATTTCTTCGAGTTCTTGTCTTTCTTCATCAATACCTGCCACATCTTTAAAGGTTATTTTGATTTTGTCATCCGCAAGCATTTTTGCTTTGGATTTTCCAAAATTAAGTGCAGACGAGCCTGTTTGTTGGATTCCTTTTAGTATAAGCACAATCATAATTGTAATAAAAATAATTGGTATAATGATTGAGCCGATAATGCTCATCCATGATCCGTCTTGAGGTTTTGAAATATTGATTTCAACATTTTTATCTTTTAAAAGTTCATACAATTCCTCATCATTGTAGGGAATTTGGACTTTATACTGCATTTTTGGTATTTTTTGTTGTATTTTATTGTTCGTTAACAAAGGATTTTCGTTTACAGTTTTTTTTGTTACTTTTTCTTTATTCTGTTGTTTTTCAATTGATTGTTCCTTTGGAATGGCGGTAAGTGTATCTTTTGCTATTGTAACACTTTCTATCTGTTCAAGTTGAACTTTGTTTAAAAATTGGCTATATGATATTTCACTTGTAGATGTGGTTGGACCTTCAAAAGCAATTGAAAGTAGTGCTATCAATATAATTGCAACAATAATTATTATCCCTGTTGATTGATTTTTATTCATAAACTCCTCTTTATAGCTGATATTTATATATTGATATTATAGCAAAAGAATTATAAAATGTTAATTATGTTAATAGGATATATGAAATAAATGGCTCGCGTTTTTCTTTCTTTGGGTTCTAATGTTGGTGACAGGCTTGCAAATATTCAGCAGGCAGTTAGTATGCTTAGCATTACGGATAAAATAAAAATAGTAAAATCTTCTTCTTTTTATGAAACCGAACCTTGGGGAAATGAGAATTTAAATTGGTTTGTAAATGCTGCTGTTGCTGTTGATACGGATTTATCTCCGTTGGATTTACTTAATGTATGCCAAAATGTTGAAAAACAGTTAGGAAGAATAAAAGTTGCCGAAAAAAAGTGGTTGAACAGAACAATCGATATAGATATTTTAATGTATGATGAAGACATTATATCAATTGAAAATACATTAATTATTCCGCATCCTTATATGCATAAGCGTGCTTTTGTTCTGGTTCCTATGCTTGAAGTTAAATCTGATTTAGTTCATCCGGTTTTTAAAAAGTCTATATCGGAACTTTATGATGACCTTGAATACCCCGAGGATGTTTTTTTGTATGGCACAATTATCCCGAAAAAAGAATAAAATAGCAGTCGTTGGTGGTGGACCAAGCGGCGTTTATTGTGCATTAATGATTTTAAATTTATTTGAAAAAAATAAGTTTTCGGATTATGAAATTACAATTTTTGAAAAAGATGGGTTTCTTAAAACCATTTTGAAAACAGGAAACGGGAGATGCAATATTACAAATTATACACCGGATATTAGAGATTTTGCATCCAATTATCCCAGAGGGGAGAAGTTTTTGTATTCGATATTTTCAAAGTATTTTATTTTCGATACGCTGGATTTTTTTAATTCTATCGGGATAGAAACTTATGTTGAATCTGATAATAGGGTATTTCCTGTTTCTCAAAGTGCAAAGGATGTTAGGAATAAAATGCTTAAAGCATTATATTCGTTTGATAATGTAAAGTGTGTGAAAAAATGTATAAATTTTCGAAGCGAGCTTTGTGATTTTGATTTTATTATTGTCTCTTGTGGTTCAAGAGGTAGCGAAAATTTAATTAAAGATTTTGGTCATGGGTTGGTGGAATTTAAAAATGCTCTCTGTGCATTGAATATTTCTAAAAAATTTTCCTTAGAAGGCGTTAGCGTTAAATCTTTAGAAGGTGATTTTATATTCACAAAAAACGGAGTTTCGGGTCCTTTAATATTTAAAATTTCTTCAATTAATGCGTATAAAAATTTTCCTTATGAAATTAAAATAAAATTATTTGATGAAAATGTTCTTTATGATTTAATTTCGAGGTTTCCTAAAAAAACAATCGGAAATTTGGTAAGCATTTTAATCCCTCGATCCTTAGCTAAATGTTTGGTTTCCGATTTTGATTTAAATGCTTGCGAAGTATCAAAATCAAAAATTTTTGAATATTCTTTTTTGAAATTAAATATAGTTTCTGCATCTAAGGTTGGTGAAATAGTAAAAGCCGGCGGTGTAAAATTGGACGATTTAGATAATTATTGTAAATCAAAAATTGTGAAAAATCTTTGGTTTTGCGGTGAAATTATTAATGTTGACGGTTTTTGCGGGGGATTTAATTTGCAAAATTGTTGGTCAAGTGCTTATTGTGTTGCATTTGATGTTGTAAGGTCTATAATAAGTGAATAGTCAATGGAGTTATTATGTTTGATATAGCAGTTATAGGACTTGGACCTGCAGGTTTGGAAATAGTTGATATTGCTCTTAAAAATAATTTAAAAGTAGTTGCTTTTGAAAGAAATGAACTTGGCGGAACTTGTTTAAATGTTGGTTGTGTTCCGACAAAATCTTTGCTGCATTGTGCAAAAGTCTACAAGGAAATTTTAAATTGCTCCAAACTGGGCATTGAATTGAATAAAGAGCCGAATATCAATTTTTCTTTGATGTTAGATAGAAAAGATGAAATAGTTTCGAAATTTACTAAAATATTAAATTCTTCATTATCAAAAAATATTACTCTTATAAAATCTGATGCGGAAATATATATTGACGATAATGAACCTGTTGTTGTTTGTGAAGATAACATATATAAAGCAAAATATATTGTTATTGCATCAGGTTCAAAACCTGTTGAGTTAAATGATTTAAAGTTTGATTCTAAGTTTATTTTATCTTCTGATGATTTATATAATTTGAGAAATATTCCAAAGTCGATTACTATTGTCGGAAGTGGTGCAATCGGTCTTGAGTGGGCACAAATATTTTCTTTCTTAGGTTCAAATGTTTCTGTTGTTGAAAAAGCCCCATGTCTTGCCCCTTTGCTTGATATAGATATTCAAAAGAGAATAGAAAGAATTTTGAAAACGAATAATATTAATTTTTACAAAAATGATTATATCATTAAAGCAAATAAGGATGAAATTATTTTAAATTCAGGTTTAAGGTTTGCTTCGGAATTAATATTGTCAGCTGTTGGCAGAAAACCTGTTCTTCCTAAGATTGTTGTGTCAGGTTGCAGAGAGGAATACAAGTTAAATATTTTTGATAATTACAAAACCGAGTTTGAAAATTTGTTTGTGACAGGTGACGCATCAAACGGAATTATGTTGGCACATAATGCTTCTTTTCAGGCTCATGAGGTTATGAATTTAATTCTTAAAAATAAAATCCCCGAACATAAAAATATACCTTCCGTTATATATATAACTCCTCAAATTGCTACGGTGGGTTTAAATGAGCAAAATATCGCCAATAAAGCTGATTATAAGATATCTAAAGTTTTATTGTCTTCAATTGCAAGGTCTTGGTGTGATGAGTCTTCGGACGGATTTATTAAATTAATTATCAAGGATAATTTAATTAAAGGTGCTCATCTTGTTTGTCCCGAGGCTTCTTCTTTGGTTGTTTTATTGTCTTATTTTATAGATAATAATGTTGAAATTGATAAAATAAGGCAGATTATTTTCCCTCATCCTTCTTATAGTGAGTTAATACTAGAGGCAATTAAAAATGTTTAATAAAAAAAGACTACCGGATTATTTAAAAACTAAGCTCGCATCAGTTGATAATTTGGAATATAAAAATGTAAGGAGAATTTTAGAAAAAAATAATTTAAATACAGTATGCGACGGTGCAAGATGTCCAAATAAATGCGAGTGTTACGGAAACGGGACGGCAACTTTTTTAATATTAGGGCGTACCTGTACCAGAAATTGTGCTTTTTGTAATATTTCACAAAAGACTCCAATTGGGGTTGATTATAAAGAGCCGCATCATGTTGCAGTTGCTGTTTTAGAACTGGGGTTAAAGTATTGCGTTATAACGTCAGTTACCAGAGATGATTTAAAAGATAATCATGACTATGGTTCAATCCATTATGTTAATACGATTAATGAAGTAAGAAAATTAAACCCGAATATAAAAATTGAAATTTTAACACCGGATTTTAAAGGTGATAAGGTTGCTTTAGATAGAATTTTAGAAGCACATCCCGATGTTTTTAATCACAATATTGAAACAATTGAAAGACTTTACCCCATTGCAAGGCAAATGGCAGATTATAAATGTTCTTTGGATGTTTTATCTTATATGAAAAATAAGGGACTTAAGACAAAATCGGGTTTTATGCTCGGGCTTGGAGAAAGTTTGGATGAGGTAAAATCTTTAATTATGGATTTAGCTAAAACCGGATTGGATATTTTGACAGTTGGTCAATATATCCAGCCATCCAAGAAACATCTTGAGGTTGTCAGGTACTATACTCTTGAAGAATATAAAATTATTGAGAATTTTATAAAAAGCAATACAGATATTTTTCCGGTTGTTTCTCCGCTTGCAAGGAGTTCCTATAGGGCATTTGAAGCATATAATGCTATTTAGAAATTGTTTTTCTTCCTCTTTTTGAAGTTTTTTTAATATTTTCTTTTTGGGTATTTGTGTTTATGTTAGCAGATTTTGCGATTTTATCAATATATTCAATATAGTTTTTCGGTTCAATATTATTTTCTTCAAGAATTTTTAATATTATTTTTACACCCGATAAATTAAGTGCAAGATTTCGAGTTAAAAACAGTATTAATTTTGCTTTTTCAAGGTCATCTATGCTGTAATTTCTTCTGTTTTTATCCGTTCTTTTGGGGGATAAGATACCTTCTTTATCATATATTCTTAATGTTCTTTGATGTATATTCAAAGCCTGTGCAATTGAACTTATTGGTAAAACTGCAAGTGTTGTATCTATTGGTTGATTGTTGTTATTTTCTTTATTCATATTAATTCCTAGAACAGACAAACATTATATAAGTTTATAATTATATTATATCACTCCGTACATATCATAGCATGTTGTTTTTGTGATTTTTACATTAACTATATCTCCCGGAGTTAAAAATTCTTTGGTTTTTATATATACTAATCCATCAACTTCGGGTGCATCTTTATAACTTCTTGCTATAACAATATTGTTTGAATGTATTTCTTCTATTATACATTGAATTTTTTTTCCTGTGTAGCTTTTGTTAATTTTTAGTGAAATATTTTTTTGTAATTCCATTAATATTTTTTTTCGTTTGTTCTTGATTGATTGCTTTATTTGTGGTTTTAAGCCGTATGCGTACGTATTTTTTTCTCTGGAATATGTGAACACTCCAACTTTATCAAATTTCATTTCTTTAATAAAGTTATATAAATCGTTAAATTCTTCTTCAGTTTCTCCGGGATATCCTACTATAAATGTTGTTCTTATTGCAACATTTTTAATGTACTTTCTTATTTTTTTAATAAATTTTCTATAATCAATTGCAGGTCTTTTCATTCTTTTTAGAACATCAATGTTTGAGTGTTGGAGAGGAATGTCTATGTATTTAACGACCTTATTCAGTTTGTTAATCGTTTTCATTAATTCTTCATCAAAATTTGTAGGATAGGCATACATTAATCTTATCCAATTTAAATTTTCGATTTTGTTTAATTCTTTTAATAGATTTGCAAGCATGGGTTTTTTGTATAAATCAATTCCATAGCTGGTTGTGTCTTGTGCTATAAGTATTATTTCGCTTACGCCTTTATTCGCTAGTTCTTTTGCTTCTTTTATTATATCTTCGATTTTTCTTGATTTATATTTGCCTCTTAAATTTGGTATTACGCAATATCCGCAGTTATAATAGCATCCTTCTGCAATTTTTATATAACTTGATGAACCAACTGTTATCTGTTCTCTTTTTATTGTCTCGCAATATTTATAGTCAGGCACTTCTGAAACCTTGTAATATTCTTTATTTTCGATTGCTTCAACAATATTTTGATAATCACAAGTTCCGACATAATTTTTAATTTCGGGAAGTAATTTTTTAAGTTCTTCTTTGTATTTTTGTACCAAGCAACCAGTTAGTATTATTCTTTTACCCTTTTTTATCATGTTTACGATTGCTTTAATGCTTTCTTTTTCGGCATCATTTATAAACGAGCAAGTATTTATTATCACTGTTTTTATGTTTTCATTGTCATAATCAAGACTATATTTATAGCCTTTTTTGACGAGCAATCCCAGCATTAGTTCTAAATCTATCAAATTTTTAGCACATCCGAATTGTAATATTCCGATTGTTTCTTTACTTTTCATTTATTTTAAATATCAATACTTTATATACATTTTCTATTATAGCCGTTCTGTAATAATTATCCATAATATATGTACAAAAATTTACCCCATAATCATAACAAATTGTCTGTGCTCCGTATTCTTTGGTATTTCTCGGGTAAAATATTATGTAAGTTGTTTTATTTTCTTTGAGTTTTTTTATTATGTTGTTTTCTTTGAAGGTTTCAAAGTCCAGAGGTGTAAAAGTGGAATTGTAGAAATTCCATGGTTTTTTGTGAATCAGGTTAAAAATTTGTCCTTCGGGTACTACAATAAAATTTTCGTCTTTTTTTACATTTTTAATTATGTACTCGTTGGTTTTATTGAATAATATACTGTCATTAATTGTGAGCTTTATTTCAGGAAATAACAGTGTTTTATATTTTTTATGAGAAAAATTATATTTAAAATTTATTAATGTTATTAATAGTGTGAAGATTAAGAAGAATATGTATAGCCATTTTTTATTTGTGATTTTTTTTAAAAGTACATACAGGGCTAATATTGCGAATATATACCCAAAATTTGCATAACTTAGAGGGTTTATTTTTAGAAGAGATTTTAGATTTATAATTATAGTAAAAATAATAAGTGATATTTCTTTAATATTAAGTTTATTTTTTTTGTATAAAATAATGCCCAATACTAATATGGGAACAATACTTAAATTAAAAAAATTATTAAGATTTAGAAATAAAAGTAGAATTGTAAATATTGATATAGATGTATATTTATAATTTTTGTTATATATATTATTTGATATTGTAAGAATTAATGTTATCAAAATAAGAACAGATAAATTCTGTATTAGATATTCTTTTTGTATAAAAACACCTATTGATTTATATAAATAGCTTATTGCGTCTGCTGAGACCATTTCTTTTATATAAAAAAGATTTGTTTTTATATCTTCAAACGATATTTTTTTTGTTAAGCAGTAAATAAAATTAATAAAAGGAAAAATAAACACGAAACACAAATCATATTTGTTTTTAAATTTTTTTTCATAAATTTTAATTGCAACAAAAAATATCGTTAATAGAATAAAAAGCTCAAATCTGTTTATAGCAATAAAACCAAGAGTTAAAAAGAGTAATTTTTGCTTATTTTTTAAGTAAGATAAATAAGCGATATATGATGCAGCATAAGCCCAAAGCGTTGAATATGAGTATGGAAGCACAAAAGAAAATGTCGAGTTTGAAAAAATTGAAGCACTTACAAAGAGTATTGATAAAGTTAGTGCTTCCTTTTTTTTAATAAATTTTAGAGAAATTGTGTAGAAAATTATTAGTGATATATATGACAATATATGGCTCAAAATTAGTAGTACATTTATGTTTGAGCCAAAAAACTTATATAAAATTGAATTTAATATATAGCCAAAGGGACCATAAATTAAAAAAATATTTTTTATTAGAGTGTCGCCCTGGGTAATTTGGTATGGGATGTATGCTTCTCTTGAAAAATCAATTAACATATTTCCTGTTTTGCCAAAGTATATAAGGCTAAAAATCAAAAATATAATTGAAAGTTGGGTTATATTTTTCTTCATTTAATTCTTATATCAAAAATATTTTATTTAGGGCAATTTTTTAACATAATCTAACTTTATTAATGTATGATATATAATAACAATAATTTAGAACCTATTGCAGATATTGGCGGTCATAGACTTCTTGGAATGAGAGGTTCTTTGATACGTTATATTGAAACAGGAAACGCATTTGGAGGAAATAATTTTAAAAATCCTCCGGCGGATTCTTTTGTTGCAAATGAGCAAAAGTCTATAAAGAAAAAAGAAAATATATTGAAAAAGGTAACCTTAATCGGTACAGCTCTGGCTAGTGCTGTTGCAGTTTTCAATATTATTAAAAAGAAAAAAATATCTTTTAAGCATTTAAATATTGATAAAATAAAAGATAAATTGAAATCTATACCTTCGAGTAATTTATTTAAAGAAGGTGTAGAAAAACTTAAGTCATTAGGAAATAATTTAAAAAATTCAAAAATTGTTAAGCATTTTTTTAAAAAATAGGTTAATTTAGTCTTTTTGGATTTTTTCTTTTTGTTTGTTATGAAATTCTTGCTTGATTTTTTCAAACTCTATTTTTTGTGTATCATCAAGTAATTGTTCAAATTTTTTTCTGTTTTCCATTCTCATTCTGTCTGCATTTTGTTTTAAGATGGCAAGTTCAAGTTTTAAGGGTGTTGATTCAATATCGGCTTGGATTTTTGACTTTTTTGTTAAATATATTCTTTTTATTTTTTTGCTAAGGTACTCCATTTTTTTTACTGTTTTTTGCATTTCTTTTCTATAGCATTGTCTGTTTTCGTATATTTTTTGTTTTTGTTCTTCAGTAAAATGCAATCTTGAATCAAGCATTGCATCAAAATTTTGTTGTTTTTTGTGAAATTCGTTGTGTTTTTGGTAATTAAAAGAATTGCTTTGATTATTTATTTTTGAGTAGTCTTGAGCAAAAACATTTAAATTTAGAGTAAATAGAACTGTTAATATTATAAATATTCTTTTCATTATTAGTCTTCCTTTATTAAAAAACTAAGCTTTTCTTCAAGAATTTTTCTTGCGTTATTTATTCTTGATTTGACTGTGCCGATTGGAACATTTAATTTTTTTGATATTTTTTCATAGGAATAATCTTCAAATTCATATAAAATAATTACTTCCTTCATTTTTTTAGGAAGGGAATTAACGGCTTTTAGAACTAATTTTTGTCTTTCTTTTTGGGTGTATATTGTTTCGGGAGTTTGGTTTACACTTGTTCTTTCAAGGGCGTCATCGTCATAGTCAGTATTTTTATTGTTTTTGAAATATGAACTTTTAAGATAGTCTCTGCATATATTGGCTGTAATTGTACAGATCCATTGTGTAAATTTGTTTTGTTCCTTATATTTATTAATATTTTTCAGTGTTCTTATATAGACCTCTTGTTCAAGGTCTTCATTGTATTCTCCCGTAAATTTTTTAATTATTTGTTTAATTTTAAAACTGTTATTTAATATTTCTTTCAAATTTTATAGTCCCAGTGCAAAGTCGTTTTCCATAAGTTCGGTTTGTAAACTGTTAGTTTCGAGTGCAAAGTACAGATTTTCACCTTGAGTATATAATTGAATCATACCTCCTAGCAGCATCATCGGCATACTAACTATAAATATGAGCTTTGCCATTGTTTTTCTTTGTTTATTTCTTCTGTACAACGGTTTTGCTTCTTGGAGCAAATTTGATAATTTATTCATTTTATTTCCCTCTTTATTTATTATAACGATAAATTTAAAATAATGTTCAATTTATTTTGTTACAATTCTTAATATACTGAAATATCTTGATTTTATTATATTTTGCAGTTTTTTTATAAAGTTTATATCTGTTTTATAGAATAATGAGGGCAATTTTATGTTTAAAAAATACTTTATTTATATATAAACTAAAAATATCTTAAGAGAGATGAAAATATGATAAAAAGAAGAAATTTAGAAATTATCGAAGAAACACAAAATCCATTTGAAATGACTTTTTCAAAAGAAGAATTAATGTGTAATCTGAATGAAATTGATGAAAAAAACATTCGTTCCAGATTTAAAAATGCAGATGACCCTATTAACCTTGCTTTTGATGCTATTGGAAAGACATCATTAAAAACATTGGCAAAAGACTTTATTAAGGAAAGTTTCTACGACACAATTTCATTTATAACAGATATTTGTAAATAATTATTACGATAATTATTTAGTCGGAATGGGGGATTATAGGTAGGTTTACAACATGACGCAACTTGCGTCATTTTTTTATTAGGCAATTATTTTTTATTAGTAGTTTTATACCTGTGTGTTAATAAGTGTCTAGCTGAGGTATAAAATGATTAATAAAATTCAAGCAACACCCCCTAATTTAATTTCGTTCAAACAAGCTTATCGAAAAGATAGCGATTTTAATAGTTATAGTAGAAGGTATAATTTTTCAGGTTATTCTAGTGAAAATGAAGGTAATTTTGATTACGGGAAGTCTTGTCTCGATTGCTATGATTCTTCAAGAATAGGATATATCCCCCGTCATCCTGTTAGCGGTCGTATGTCTGTTCCCGAAACCAGAGGTTTAATTGGTGCTATCGGAGATTCTATTGAAACAGGTAAAGCAAATCATTATGAAAGAATGAGAACAAGAGTTGTTCCTGTTGAAGCTACGGTTTCAAACTATTTTAAAAACAATTTGAAATTAGCAGATTTAAGGGAAAATTCAATTACTGATTTTGAAGATTCCAGAAGCAATCATTTTAAATATTTAGATTTTTTGACTCACGTTAATCCTATGTATATGAGGCAATATACTCCTTATACTGATTGTGAAAGATTTTTTGGTCCAAATTCAAGGATTTTTTATTCAAAAGAAAGAAAAACCGTTCCTTATTGCAGAGAAGTTTTTTCAACTAATTCACCATTTGCATTGGCTATAGGTCAGCGTTTGGACTCAGATGGAACGTTTTATGGTGCAAAAGAATTATATGATTTTAATAAATCTATAATGTATAAAGATATTAATTTTAATCGTAATAATTCTTTTAATGCATTTCAAATAAATGTTCTTGACCCCAGCAGATGCAATTTGCCGTTTGCAAAAGTTGCAAGAGCATTTAGATCCCCTGTTACGTTTAATAAAGCTAGAGTAAATGGTACAAAGGATTTAAGTGCCGGTTCAATAGTTGTTTACCGTTATGATAAATATGGTAATATTACTGGCACAAAGGTTTTTGTACAACCTACAATAAAATATATTGATCCCGCTTCTCCGGTGCCAGATTTTTCACTTCAAGCAAAATTATTAATAGAAACTGAATTTGATGGTGTCCATGGCAAAAATACAAGGTTCCTTGAAAATCCATTTTTGAATTATAGTAACGGTAATTTATCTGTAATTGCCGATCAAGCACTTGAATTTCAAAAAAATGGTTTAACAAGTTTCTATACAGATTATGATGACTCACAACGTAAATTACGTTATCAAACAAGACAAATCGTTGATTTAAATAGAAAATAGCATATGTTGAATATATATAAAAACAGCCTCTGTAATTTAGAGGCTGTTTTTATATTGGTTTTTATTATTATGCTCCTGTAGCTGACTTTGAAACTATTTCTTTTTCAATGTTTGCAGGGACTTGTTCGTATTTACAGAATTCCATTGAGAAAGTTCCCCTGCCTTGTGTATTTGAACGTAGGTCTGTTGCATATCCGAACATATTTGCAAGTGGAACTATACCTCTTACTATTACATTTCCTGTGTTTCCTAAAGGTTCTTGTCCTTCTATACGACCTCTACGACGAGAAATATCACCAATTATAGTACCGGTAAATTCGTCAGGAATTTCAATTTCGACCTTCATCATTGGTTCTAATATGCAGGGTTGTGCTTTTTTGCAACCTTCTTTCATTGCCATAGAACCTGCAATTTTAAATGCCATTTCGGATGAATCGACTTCATGGAATGAACCGTCATATAATTCAACTTTAACGTCAATTACGGGATATCCTGCTAAAATACCGCCTTCAAGAGCTTCTTCCATCCCTTTTCTTGCCGGCTCAATATATTCTTTGGGAATTGCACCGCCAACAATTTTGTTTTCAAATACAAATCCTTCATTTTCGCCCGCAGGAGAAATTTTAACTTTAACGTGTCCATATTGACCTTTACCACCTGATTGACGAATAAATTTAGCATCTTGATCTGCTGTTCCTCTAATTGTTTCACGGTATGCAACTTGAGGTTTACCGATATTTGCTTCAACTTTAAATTCTCTTAGCATACGGTCAACAATAATATCTAAGTGTAATTCGCCCATGCCCGAAATAATGGTTTGACCGGTTTCTGCATCAGATTTAACTCTAAATGAAGGATCTTCTTCTGCAAGTTTTTGAAGTGCAACACCCATTTTATCTTGGTCTGCTTTTGTTTTTGGTTCGATTGCTACAGATATAACAGGTTCAGGGAAGCTCATTTTTTCAAGTATAATTGGAGCGTTTTCGTCACATAGGGTATCACCTGTTGTTGTGTCTTTTAGTCCTACTGCGGCACAAATGTCACCTGCATATACTTCTTGTTCTTCAAGTCTTTGATCAGCATACATTCTAACTAATCTTGAAATACGTTCTTTTTTGCCATTTGTTGAATTCAGAACGTATGAACCTGATGTTATTACACCAGAATATACTCTCAAGAAAGTTAACCTTCCGACAAACGGGTCTGTCATAACTTTGAATGCCAGAGCTGAAAACGGTTCGGTGTCTGATGAGTGACGTTCGGTTTTTGTTCCGTCTTCAAGTTCGCCTTCAATAGCTTTAACATCTACGGGAGACGGCATATAGTCTACCACGTTATTTAATAAAAGTTGTACACCTTTATTTTTAAAGGCTGTTCCGCAGCATACAGGAACGATTTTGTTGTTACAAACGGCTTTTCGTAGTCCTGCCTTTAACTCCTCAACTGTAATTGTCGACGGGTCTTCAAAGAATTTTTCCATTAATGTGTCATCTTCGGCTGAAATTGCTTCAACCATTTCATCTCTGTACTGTTGAGCTTTTTCTTTCAGTTCGTCAGGAATTTCCATTTCTTTGATATCTGTTCCAAGGTCATTGGTGTAGATTTCTGCTTTCATTGTCATTAGGTCAACCAGTCCTGTAAATTGATCTTCTGCACCGATAGGGAGTTGAATTGGAATTGCGTTTGCTCCTAATCTGTTTTTGATTTGGTCAACTACTCTATAGAAATCTGCCCCTGTTCTATCCATTTTATTTACAAATACCATTCTTGGTACTTCATAGCGATTTGCTTGTCTCCAAACTGTTTCAGATTGAGATTGTACGCCACCAACCGCACAGAATACCGCCACAACGCCGTCTAATACACGAAGTGAACGTTCTACTTCAATCGTAAAATCAACGTGTCCAGGTGTGTCTATAATGTTAATTTGATGCCCTTTCCATTCGGCCGTAACTGCAGCTGATTGGATTGTGATGCCGCGTTCTTTTTCTTGTTCCATAAAATCTGTTACTGCGGCACCGTCGTGTGTTTCACCTATTTTATGTGTTTTACCCGTATAGAATAAAATTCTTTCAGTAGTAGTTGTTTTACCTGCGTCAATGTGTGCAGCAATACCAATGTTGCGAATTTTATCCAATGATGTTTTTCTTGGCATAATTGATTCCTTTTTTAAATAATATCTGTCAATATATTAATTTTCGCACAAACAAGTTGCTTGACAAGTATTTGTATTAATATTCAAATTTCTTAAAAATACTTCATTTATTGGTTTTACTTTTTTAATATTATCATTAATATATTGTTGAGTATTATGAGGTATTATTTATGGCAAAATTACTTGGAAGCAGTTTGTTTACCGGTGCGATTTCCGGTTTAAATTCTAATTATTTACTTATGTTAAACGGTGGTACAGGCTTAACTTTGGATAATTTGTTAAATTTATCTTCCGAAAATTTAAATTATTCTGTTAATCAGTCTTTTAGAAGTTATATGATGACTAATTTTAATCAAATTGATATTGATGGCGATGGTACAATTTCACAAGAGGATTTAACTGGTTATACGACAAAATTACAGACTCAGGGCATGACATATAACGAACTTTCCCAGCTATGTTCAAGCGGCGGCACTATGTCAAGTCTTTTAGATACGGTTTTATCCAACTTTAATGAAATAGATACAAATCATGATGGAAGGGTTACACAAAGCGAAATAAATGCTTATCGTATCAATGAAGAAATAAAAGAAGTTAAAGAAAAGTATCCTAAGATTGATCCGACAAAGATGTCAATGTTCTATGAGACAGATACTTCAAATGATACTACGAGTTCTACTGATAACGATGACAAAGTATTTAAATAAAAAAAAGGCGGGTTGACCCGCCTTCATTTACACGTTTTATGAATTAAGAGAGAGTTGAGATTTAATTTTTTGTTTATGCTAACTTAATTGTTGAGCTTTGAATTTGTGAGCTTACTGCCTCTCCTACTGATTGTAGTTCTTGGCTGATTGCTTCCATTTGCGATTCTACATCGGATTGTTCAAGATCGAGCATCGTTTCTTCATCGTTTACATCTTCTTCGAGCATCGCAAGTTCATCTTCATAGAATGTTTTGTAATTGTCGGTTTCTTCAGTGTATTCTAGTTGTGCGTTTTCTTTTTCCATCTGGATATTGGATAATTCCGAATTGATAGTTGATTCTAATGAAGAAATTGTTTCTTTGGTTATGCTTGATAGTTCCGGTAAATCATATTTACCTATTATTTCGGTAAAATCGTATTCGCTAAATCTTTGCAAATCTTCGGCATCTATGGTTTTTTCTACCGGATCATTGTTTTCATCATAGTCGTAGTATGTATATTTTGTTCCGTCGTCACTGATATCTAAATCTTTGTATTTAAGAGCTGTTCCGTCGCTTAGTATTATTCTGCCACCATCTACGGTTCCGGCATACTCGCCATTATTTGTCGGTTCAATTGCAATTCCACCTGCTACTCCTGCTGATGATGTTCCTTCTGCAATTTCCTTTGCAATTCTTAAATAACTTGTCAGTGCTTTTCTGTTTTCTTCAAGTTTGTCAATTGTTTCGTTATAAGTTAATTTTAACGGTGTAATTGCCTGACTTTGTTCATTTTGAATTACTGCTGTTTCGTATTGTTTTCTTCTTGCCAGTTGTCTTTTTTCACGTGAAATTTGTAAATCACGCATTTGATACTGGGCATGTGATTGTTTTAAAACCCTTTTTCTTAATGTAAGTGTTACCCACCCCATAATAATACCTCTTTCTCTTTTATAAACGTGTTTTTAATATCCCTACGTTTTAATAAAGATTTTTTGAGGTGAGAAATTGCTAATTTTTATTTTAACAGTTTACAAAACTTAATAATTCAAGACAAACTCTGCCATATTTCTTGCTTTTAAGGATATTTAGCATGGAATTATTTTTTGTTAAAATATCTGTAAAATTTGTTTTATGTATATTGTCATATTCAATAACAATTATACCTTTATTGTCTATAAGCTCGGTTGCTTTTTGTATAATTGGTTCATAGTTTTCTTGCCATGGCGGATCTATATATATTACGTTAAATTTTTGATTTGTTTTAAAATTCAGTGCATTTGTTATAATGAGGTTTGGTTCTTGTTTAATTTTTGAGTAGTTCTTTTTGATTAATTTTGCCGTTCTTGGATTTATTTCAATTTCTGTTACATTATAACCTCTTGATAGGGCTTCTAGTCCCATAATACCGCTTCCTGCAAACATATCTAAAAAAGAATTTCCGTTTTTATAATATGGCATTAAAATATTAAAGACGCTTTCTCTAACTTTAGATAAAGTTGGTCTTGCATTTTTAGGTATTTCGATTTTACTACCTTTATATTGCCCGCCTGTCAGATACAATTTTCATCTCCTTTTATTATCCTAAATTTATCATGAAAAAAATAGTAATAATAGGCGGTGGTGCAGCCGGTGCAAAGGCTGCTTCAAAATCAAAACGTCTTAATCCTCAAAATCACGTTGAGCTTTACACAAGGGATGAAAATATTTCAATTTCTTTGTGTGGATTACCTTATTATATTGAAGGTTCTGTAGATGATGTAAAAAAATTAATTATAAGAACACCTCAGGATTTTATTAATATGGGAATTCCAGTGTTTTTAAATCATACTTTGGAAAACATTATCCCTGAGCAGAATTGTGTTCTAATTAATGGTAATCATATTTTTTATGATGAATTGATATTGGCACTAGGTGCTGATGTAAATATTCCAAAAATTGAAAATATTTTTGCAAATAATGTTTTTACCTTGAGAAGTATTGAATCTGGAGTTAAAATAAGAGAAAAAATGTTATCTTCGAAATCTGTTATTCTCCTGGGTGCCGGTTATATTGGAATTGAACTTGCTGAAGCTTTTATTAAAAACGGTCTGGAAGTAATAATTGTTGAAGCTAGAGAGCGTATCGCATCAGATTTCGACGAGGATTTTTCTAAATTAATTCAAGATGTAATTATTTCAAAATGCAATTCCAAATTGCAGACTTATTATAATGAAAACGCAGTTAAAATAATTGTTGATGAAAATAATAATTTTAAGAGTTTGATAACTGAATCCGGAAAAGAATTCTTTGCTGATTTTTGTGTTTTAAGTACGGGTGCTAAGCCAAATGTTGAAATTGCAAAAAAATGCGGAATTAAATTAGGTGTAACCGGTGCGATAGAAGTTGATAACAGAATGAGAACAAATATAAAAAATATTTTTGCTTGCGGTGATTGTACTCAAAAATATGATATTGTAACCAGAGAGCCTGCGTATCTTGGACTCGGCACAATAGCTAATAAAGAAGGCAGGGTTGCGGCAATTAATGCGACTTGTGGCAAGGATTTTGAAATTTTTGACGGCATTTTGACCTCTGTTATTACACGTTTTTTTGATTATACAATTTCTAAAACCGGATTAACTTTCCAAAAGGCTGTAGAATATTCTAAAAAAGTAAACCTTGAACCAATAAGTACTGTTGTAACCAAGAAAGATAAAGCCAGTTATATGCCAACAGCAAGTGAAATGACTTTAAAATTAGTAGCTGATAAAAGGAGTGGTGAGATTTTAGGGGCTCAAAGTATAGGTTGTGTCGGAAATGTCGCTCAAAGAATTAACACAATAACCTCTGCTTTAAGAGCAAGACTTACTGTTGATGAGTTATTACATTTGGATTTACCCTATGCACCGCCATATTCAAGTTCTATCGATCCCATTTTAACTGCCGCATATAAATTAAAAGAACAGATAAAAAAATAAAAAGTGCCCGATAGGGCACTTTTAAAGTTACACCATATTTGTTTTACTTGGTTATTTTATTATGCTAATTTAATTGTTGAATTTTGGATCTCTGTGCTTACTGCTTCGGATACAGCCTGCATTTCTTGGCTTATTGCTTCCATTTGTGATTCAACTTCTGTTTGTTCCATATCAAGCTGAGTTTCCTGGTCGCTTGCTTCTTCTTCTATCATTGCAAGTTCGTCTTCATAAAATGTTTTTGTTGAATCAACTTGTTCGGTATAATCTAGCTGATAGTTAGATAATTCCATTTGAAGATCACTTATTTGTCCGTCAAAATCTTCTGTTGATTCTGTTTCGCTATCATTTGCAGCCTTTTTCTGTTCTCTTAGATCTGATATTTGATCCATAATGCTTTGTCTATTTGCTCTGTATTCTTCTTTAATTGGCATTAGTGCTTGTTCTTGTTGATTTTGAACAGATGCTGTTTCGTATTGTTTTTGTCTTGCGAGTTGTCTTTTTTCACGCGAAATTTGTAAATCTCTTAATTGATAATAGGCGTGAGACTGTTTAAGCTCCCTTTTTCTTAATGTAAGTGTAACCCATCCCATAGTAAAACCTCTTTCTCCCTTGTTTAATTTTTCGTGTAAATTCGTGTAATGTTTTATTATTATGTAAGATAAATTTAATTTAAAATTCCCTACACTGTAATAAACAATTTTTGTTTTGAAAAATTGCTTATTTTTAAAATTTTACGTTACAAAATTTAACAAAATTTTCTAAGGTGCCGTATTTATCCATACTTTACTATGGCAAAAAAGAAAGAAATTTTGCTTTGTTGATTTTATTTTGTTGTATTTTTAGATTAGCACAATGATATAATCGTGCTTTTTTTGCTCAAAATACTGAAGTCGTATAAAACTTCTTCCTTGTATAAATTGAGTTCATCTTTCAGATAAAAATCTTTTAGATTTTTATCATCTTTTTTTGTACGATTTATATCGTACAATGTCTCAAATTTCCTAAAATTCCTTGAATAAGTTAGTTCAAGTAATTTAGAGACAACATTCCTTTCGCATTCGCTTTTTTTGCGATTGCTTTTTCCATGCAATCCCATAAATACAATATACTCCCCTTTTTTGTGTGTTAAAAATTCCCTACATTTCAATAAAGTATTTTTTTAAAAAATAATTGTTATAATTTTAAAAAATACTTAATATTTCTTTAAATATTTTTTGTTATATAATCTAAACATGAAACATATTATTGTAATATCCGGTAAACAATTCAGTGGAAAAGACACACTTGCTCAAATTCTTTTGGAAAAACTCGATGGTTATAGAAGGATTGGCTTGGGGGATGCAATTAAATTTGAATATTCAAAGAAAAACAATATTCCTATCGATGAAATAATCAAAAATAAACATTTGTACAGAAATGATTTGATTGAGCTTGGTAATTGGGGTCGAAGTTTGGATGAATGTTATTGGATTAAAAATTTACTGGGATACGATAAAATCGTTGTTCCTGATATTAGGGTTAAGTTTGAAGCTGATTTTTTTAAAAAAGCAGGTGCTTTTTTAGTCCGTGTTGAGTCGGATTATCAAAATCGTTCCAAAAGAGGTGTTATTGTCAGCAATTGTGACAAAACAGAGGTTGCATTGGATTTTTATGATGGTTTTAATATCGTAATTTATAATAATTCAACTTATTCTGATTTATTAAAAGAAGCCGACAAAGTTTTGCTTGCTTATACAAAATTTATTGAACGGTCAATTATTTGAAATTAAGTTTCGAACTTTCAATATCCGAGCTTATTTGTTCATTTACTGATTCCATTTCGCTTCTCATTGCTTCAAGTTGCGATTCAACAGTGGTTTGTTCTTCTTGAAGTCGAGTTTCTTCGTCTGTAGCTGCTTCTTCAAGTTCGTTTAAGATATCATCATAATAATCATTTATATTTTGTTTTTCGTCTTGATAATCTTCATTTGCAGCCGAATAATTCATTTGCCATTCTGCGTACTCATCAGAGCTTATATCCGGTCTTGCATCTCTTATTTTTAGATATTCTGATTTAGCTTCGTTTAATTCTTGTTTTTTAAGTTTATTGTATATTGATTGTTCATAAGACAAATTTCTTTGTATGCCACGAACCTGTCTTGACATTTGAAGATCTCGGAGTTCTAAACTGTTAACCCCGCTTCTCAAGGATAATTTTCTTAGGTTTAGTGTTACCCAGCCCATTTTGTTTACCTCGATTATGTATCTTATGAACTTCGACCACTTTAGTTCACATATATAAAAAGTATATATTTTGTATTGAATTTCAATATTCTTAGAAAATTTTACAAAACTTTACAATTATACTAATTATGATTATATTTTAGAATTGGTTTATTTGTGTTAAACTTAAAAAAATAATTTTATTCTTCATAAAAATTATTTGTAACTAAATTTATATATTCAACCATGTGAGAAAAATAATTTAAATCACATTCGCCGTTAATGATAATATCGCACTTTGCTTTATTCGGTATTAAATATTTTTGACCTGCTTTTTTAATGTAATTCCAGTGTTTTAGGGCATTCTCTTCATCTTGATTTCTAAGCTTTGCTCTTTTTAGAAAACGATTTTTTCTCTCTGTATCGTCTAATTCAATATATACTTTTATATCAAAAATATCTGAGACATCATCATATATAGAACACATACCTTCAACTATAATTATTTTTTTTGATTTAACTGGAATTGACTTAGGTTTTGATTTCCCTGTGCCGTTTACAAGGTATTCGGGAGACATTATATCGAAGCCTTTTTGTAGTTTTGTTATATCTTCTTTTAGGAGAGATAAATCAAAGTTTTGAGGAGAATCAATATCATATCCTGCATCTCTTAGTAAATCAAAATTACCATATTGTTCAATCAGGTGTGATATATCTTTAAAATAATTATCAGCTGCAAGTATGGTAACAGGCAAATTAAGTTTTTCTATACATTCAGATATTTTTTTACATATTGTTGATTTTCCGCTTGCGGATTCACCGGAGAGTGCAATTAAAATTTTGTTTTCTGGATGATTTATTAATCTTTCCGTAAAATTATCAAGAAAATCTTTTCTATAGTTTAATATAAGTTGTTTATCTGATTTTTTATCGTGGTTTATTATTTGTTTGAATTTGGTTTGAAGATAAAAAGCAAGCAAAGACCTACCTGAACGTGTTTTACAGTTTGGCTTATGAATTTTTTCCTTTGTTTGATTTTCTAATAAATTTTTCACAAGTGCGTTCATTGTATTTAATATAATATTCCTAAATATATTTATTTGCCATTTTGTTTAGTAATATTAAAATTGAATTTCCTATCTCATTATACTTTTTATTTAAAATTCCTTCTTTTGCTATGAATATAAGGCTCTCATATTTTTTTATCGTATTATCTTCATTATTTTTTATAAGAAGTCTTATATTTTCCCTTATCAGTCTTTTAATTCTATTTCTTTTTGTAGCTCGTTTATGGATTTTTTTTGAAACAACAAAACCTACCCTGGTGGGGCAGTTTTCGTCGGTTTTTATTCTTCCTGCATACAATATGATTAAATCATCGGAAACGACATTTTTATTATTGTATGTTGCTGTGAAAGCTCTTCTTGCTTTCAATCTGTTTTCTTTTTTAAGCACGATTTTTTGCTGTTATTGCTACTTTATGGCGACCTTTAGCACGTCTTGCATTAATTACGCGTCTGCCGTTTTTAGTAGCCATTCTAGCTCTGAAACCGCTCACATTTTGTCTTTTTCTTTTTGTACCTTCTAAAGTACGACGCATATTTATTTCTCCTTGTGATTATTTTTGAGCTTGACATAGTATCGATGTCGGTATTTACTATATTATATTGGACAAAATGAGGTGTCAAGGTTATGAAATCAAATGTTAAGCTCGGAGTTATCGGTTGTGGAAAAATGGCGACAGCAATATTGACGGGAGTTTGTAATAATAAATTTATAAATGCTAATGATATTTTTGTATATGATATAAATGAGGCTGCTTCAAAAAATCTTGCCGCTACGTTTGGTTTTAATTTTTTAAATTCAATTGATGATATGCTTTTAAAATGCGATGTTTTGTTGCTTGCGGTTAAACCATATACTGTTGATGATGTTATGAAAATAATTAAGAAAAATTATCGTAATAATCTAATAATGTCAATATTGGCCGGTGTAAAAATTGAAAAATATAAATCTTATATCGAACACATTAAAATTGTGAGAATTATGCCAAATACTCCTGCGTTAGTTAATGAAGCTATGAGTGCGGTTTGCGTTTCTGATTGCGTAAGTGATTATGATATTGAATTTGCATTTAATTTTATGAAAAATTGTGGAAAGGTTATTAAGACTACTGAAGATAAAATTGATATTATAACAGCACTTTCTGGATCGGGTCCTGCTTTTTATTTTAAAATAATTAAAGATTTTGCAAACAGTGCCTGTAAGCTTGGTTTAGATTTTGATGAGGCTATGTTGCTATCCGCTCAGACTGCTTTGGGAAGTGCAAAGATGTTAATTGAAAATAATTTTGATTATTCTACTCTTATCAAAAATGTCACAACTCCGGGCGGATGTACCGAGGTTGGAAATAAAATCCTTGATAATTCCGTTATAGAAGATATTATATTTGATACTATTGATAAAACAGCTAAAAAAGCTATTGAGTTAGGTTAATTGTATTTGTAATTTTATTACGTTAATATGAATTTATGAAATATAAATCTTTTGAGCTAGTTTCGAAATTTAAACCCTCAGGCGATCAGCCTAAAGCAATAAGGCAGTTGACAGAGGGTTTTGAAAGCGGCATTGATTCTCAAACTCTTTTGGGTGTTACCGGTTCGGGAAAAACTTTTACAATAGCAAATGTTATACAAAATATTCAAAAACCGACTTTGGTTATTGCACACAATAAAACTTTGGCTGCACAGCTATATAATGAGTTTAAAGAATTTTTCCCTAACAATGCGGTTGAATATTTTATTTCGTATTATGATTATTATCAGCCTGAAGCTTACATTCCAAGAACAGATACCTATATTGAAAAATCCGCTTCCATTAATGACGAAATAGATAGATTACGTCATAATACAACAAGGAGCTTGTACGAGAGAAATGATGTAATCGTAGTTGCTTCTGTAAGTTGTATTTATGGTTTAGGTTTACCTGAAAATTATTTTAAAGGCACTGTAGAACTTTGTGTCGGACAAGAAATATCAAGAAAAGATTTGTTGACCTATCTTATTGGTGTTAGGTATGAAAGAAATGATATAGAATTGTCGCGTTCTACATTTCGTGCAAGAGGTGATGTCATTGAGATTATGCCCAGTTATGAGAAAATAATTAACCGAATTTCTTTTTTTGGGGATGAGATTGAAAAAATAACAAGAATTGATGCCATATCGGGTGAAATAATTGATAAACCTAATGAAATAGTTATATATCCTGCTGTTCATTATCTTTCTTATGATGAAAATGTTGAAGAAACTATATCTTTAATTAAAGAAGAATTAAACGAACGTTTGGTTGAGTTAAAAAATCAAAATAAAATTGTTGAGGCACAAAGACTTTCACAAAGGGTTAATTATGATTGTGAAATGATAAAGGAAATGGGTTACTGTTCGGGAATTGAAAATTATTCCAGAATTATTGAAAGAAGATTGCCAGGTACACCTCCTGCAACATTGCTTGATTATTTTGGAGACGATTTTTTGGTTGTAATTGATGAATCGCATGTTACTATTCCTCAGTTAAAAGGAATGTATTTTGGTGATAGAGCAAGAAAAAATATTCTTGTTGATTATGGTTTTAGGCTACCTTGTGCAAAAGATAATCGTCCTTTAACATTTGATGAATTTTATAGTAAAATCGGGCAAAAGATATTTATTTCAGCTACTCCTGCCGAATTTGAAAGAAAAGAGAGTGCTCAAATTGTTGAACAAATTATTCGTCCTACGGGTTTATTAGATCCTGAAATAGAAGTCAGACCAACAATTTCACAGGTTAATGATTTAATTAATGAAATTAACAAAACTATTGTCAATAACGATAAAGTTCTTATTACAACTTTGACAAAAAAAATGGCGGAAGAACTGACAAATTATCTTCAAAATCAAGGTTTAAAAGTCAGATATCTCCACAGTGAAGTAAAATCATTGGAAAGAGTTGAAATTTTAAGAGACTTAAGGCTGGGAGAGTTTGATGTATTGGTAGGTGTTAATCTTTTGCGTGAAGGACTCGATATACCTGAAGTTTCCCTTGTCGCAATTATGGATGCTGATAAAGAAGGATTTTTAAGATGTGATACTTCTTTAATTCAAACAATCGGCAGAAGTGCCAGAAATGTTAACGGCAGAGTTATTATGTATGCTGATAAGATAACTGACTCAATGAATGTAGCAATTGAAGAGACCAAAAGACGGCGTGAAATACAGATTAATTATAATAAAGAAAATAATATTACTCCTAAAACTATTAAAAAATCAATCCAGAATAATCTTTTACAGTTAGTTCAAAGTTATAGAAGTGTTGAAGATATTGTTGCCGAGCAAATGGTTGAGCTTAATGTTGATAAAAAAGATCTACCAAAACTTTTGGATAAGCTTGAAAAAGACATGCACAAGGCTGCCAAATTACTTGATTTTGAAAGAGCTATACAAATAAGAGATGAAATTAAAAAAATTAAGAGCCTTTTATAATTTTCAAGCAATTCCTTTTTGTAATAAGTCGTGTATGTGCAGTACCCCTATCGGTTTTTTGTTTTCGGTAATAAATATATTTGTAATTTTCTTTTCATTTAGGATTTTAATTGCTTCGGTTGCAAAGACATCTTTTTGAATCGTAATTGGATTTTTTGTCATTATATCGACAGCTTTGGCATTTTTTAGGTCTTGATTAATACATCTTCTTAAATCACCATCTGTAAACATTCCCGTCAGTTCATTGTTTTGATTAATAAAGCCTACGCAACCGAGTCTTTTTGAGGTCATCTCAAGAATTATCTCATTTATACATGAATTTTCTTTCAAAATTGGCATTTCATTTCCTGTGTGCATTAAATCTTTAACTTTTTGAAGTATAGAGCCGAGTTTTCCTCCGGGATGTCTTTCGTTAAACTGTATTTTAGAAAAACCTTTTCTTTCAATCATTCCCGTTGTAATTACATCTCCTAAAACTAATGTTGCCGTAGTTGATGAAGTTGGAGCAAGTCCCAGCGGACAAGCTTCTTTTGCGTTCGGTAATTTTAAAACAATATCTCCGGCTTTGCCTAAAGAGCTTTCAGGGTTTTTGGTTATTGCGATAAGTTTTATACCAAATCTTTTTGAATAATTTAGAATGTCAATTAATTCTTTTGATTCGCCGCTATTTGAAATTGCAATAATTACATCGTCATTTGTTACCATTCCAAGGTCGCCGTGGCTTGCTTCGGCGGGATGTATAAAGAATGACGGAGTTCCAGTTGAGGCTAGTGAAGCGGCAATTTTTTTTGCAATATGACCTGATTTTCCCATGCCTGATAATATAACTCTGCCTTTAGTATTTTCTATCATATTTAATGCTTTTGTTAGGTTTTCATCAAGAGAATTTTTAAGTTCATTAATAGCTTCGATTTCAATATCAATGGTTTTAATTGCATTTATTATGTCTGCATTTTGCAGTTTATCAATCATTTGCATTTTTGCCTCCTGTCCCTTCTTTAATTGTATATTAAAATTGTGATATTTGTTAATATTATGTTAAAAAATATCAATTTTTTTTATTTATAATTTTTGTATATTTTAGGAAGGTTTTTTATGGTTCAGTCTGTTGGTTTTAATAATACCAGGAATACTCAAAATGTATCTGCTTATAAAGGCAGTTACATGTCTCCGACTGCTTCTTACACGCCTTCTTTGAAAAAACAAAATGAAAATCTTCCTAAAACAACTAATCCTTTGACTTTATATACGTCTTTAAATGACTCTGACAGGCAGAAATATATTTTTCTGCTTGAATTTATGAAAGACTATCCGATAAGTCAAAATGCTGAGGGACTAAGTTGCAATAAACAGTTAAATTATTTGTTAAAGAACGGAAAACTTCTTTCGTGCTCAAAAAATGACAATTCAACTACTTTGGATAATCTATATTCAATTGCAACCGAAAAACGTGCTTTTGATTTAAATCAGAAAAATTTAATTTCAAATGTTCTTGATGTTTTGGTAAATCCGAGAGTGGTAACGCAGACTTTTGGTGATATTCCAATTCAAGAACAAAAAGCTATAATTAATTCATTAAAAGTTGATGATCCTGCTAAAACCGATCCTTCTTTGATGAATGTTACTGCTTCTGGCACTTGTGCCGCTGCATCTAATGAGGTTAATCTTGCAGATAATTATCCGGCAGAATATGCCCGTTGGGTTTCAAAGCTTTCTAGCGAAGAGAAAGCGTTGTATTTGGATATTGATTTATCATCTATTTCAAAAAATCCCCTTGACGCAATCAGTATCATAAATCTTTTGGAAGCTCAAAAACTTAGTTTTAATTTTAACAAGGTAAAAATTAAAGTTAGTACTGATGAAAATGCATATATAAGGGCAAAAATTCAAGATAAATATTGGGACAAAGGTGAAAGAAATGTTGCTAATGTACTTGTGCAAAGTGCAATAATGCAGTTGGGTTCTCAAAATACTTATAATTCTTTAATTGATGCAAGAGGCGGTAAATTCAATTCGAATTCTCAAGGTTTAATTGAAGTAGAAAAAACTTTTGTAGAGTCTTTAATAAAGAATAAAGAAATTACTTCACTTGTATACCAGAAAATCGATGATGACCAGAATCTTTTGGGTTATAACTGTTCATTCGATAAAATGAAAAAGCATATTAAAGATACTATTGATTCGGGTGAAGATGTTATTATAGGTTATGTTTTAACAAATGAAACTTCAGGACGTACCGCATCAAATTACTATAATCCGGATGTCGACGGCAAATCTAACAAAATAATAAACGGTCATGAAATTACTATTGTTGATTATAAGTATGATGCAAATGGTAATATGATATTTATATGTGTAGATACTGATGATGATAACAATAGTTTTGTAGAATACAGTTCAGATTGGTTGCTTCCAAAACTTCACCATGCAGGATATCCAGCTCATATTGTTGCAGCTGACGAAGAAGAGATTATGAGAAATGCTGAAGCTGCTTAAAACAAAAAGGCGACACCCAGATTCGAACTGGGGATAAGAGCTTTGCAGGCTCCTGCCTTACCACTTGGCCATGTCGCCGAATACTTTTTAATGTTATTAGATAAATAATTTATTGTCAAGTAATAATAAGCATTATTTAAGCATAGATTTACTTCTTAGTTGTCTGTGAAATGTTATTGCAAATCTGTGTGCTTCATCTCTAATTCTTTGAAACAGATGAAGTGCCGGTGAATTTATTGCAAAGATGACTGGTTCGGATTGATTGAGTAAAAATATTTCTTCTTCTCTTTTTGCAAGAGAAACTATATTTAATTCCAAATTATATTCTTTCATAATTTTAATGACGCTTGATAATTGTCCTTTTCCGCCATCTATTATTATTAAATCAGGTGTTTCGATTTCTTTATTTTTAATTCTTTTAAATCTTCTTGATAGAATTTCTCGCATTGATTTAAAATCATCAATTTCTCCTTTTTCGATTGTTTTTAGTTTGTATTTTCTGTATTTGGATTTTTTGGGTATTCCATTTTCAAAATAGACACCCGATGCTACTGTATTTGTTCCTTGAATGTGAGATATATCATAACATTCAATTGTGTGAGGGAAATTTTTGAGCTTTAGTTTTTCCTGCAGATATGCTCCGATTTCATTATAATCATTTTGTATATTTGATAATTCTTTTATTTTAAGTTGATTGATGTTATATTCTGCATTTTTTTGTGCAAGCATAAGCATTTCTTTATCTTTTTTTGTAGTTGCTTTTATGATTTGCACTTCTTTTTTTAATCTTAATGTAAGCCATTTTTTGTATAGCTCTATATTTTTAAAAGTATCAGCTATGACAATTTTAGATGGTAATTCTTCATCGTTTAATAATATATAATATTCCCTTAAAGTGCTTTCCGTAATTTCATCAAAATTTGATTCGTCTGATATTATTTGTGAAAAGGAGAAGTCTTTTTTATTTATTAATCTTCCTTGCCTTACCTGAAGAATAGTAATTGATATTAGGTTTTGTGATGTTGATATTCCTATGTAATCATTATTTGCGTTGGATGTTTTAAAAACTATATTTTGTTTTTCCATTGTTTTTTCAATGTCTTCTATGCTGTTTCTTAATAACAATGCTTTTTCAAAATTGCAACTTTTACTGGCTTTTTGCATTTCCTCATTTAGTTTTTTTATTAAGTCTTTTCTTTTTCCCGACAAAAAGAGTTCAACATTTTTAATTATTTTTTTGTATTCTTCAGGGCTGATTTTATTTTGACAGGGTGCACAGCATTGTCCTAAGTCATAGTATAGACAAGGTCTGGATTTATATTTTGGTGTTTTACATTTTTTTAAGGGGAAAATTTTATTTATAACTTCAAGTGTTGCATACATTGCCTTTGAATCTGTATATGGGCCAAAATATTTGCCTTTTATTGAGTTTTTGTTTGCTTTTCTTACGATTATAATTTTAGGGTAGTTTTCTTTAGTTATTAAAAAATACGGAAATTTTTTGTCATCTTTTAAAAGTACATTGTATTTAGGTTTGTGCTTTTTAATTAATTCGTTTTCTAAAATAAGTGCTTCAATTTCGGAATTTACTACGATACATTCGATTTTTTTTATTTGAGGAACCATTATTTGAAGTTTTGGAGAGTCTTTTTTTCCGACAAAATAGCTATTTACCCTGTTATATAAATTTTTTGCCTTTCCAATATATATTATATTGTTATCTTTATCAAAATATTGATAACAACCGGGTAACTTGGGCATTAAAGCTATCTGACTAAGAATAGATTTATCGTAATTTTTTTTACTTGTATTCATAACTTCATACTATCATATTTTGAAAATGTTATAAATCCTGATTTTGTGGAATGGTATTACTAAGTTACTAGCTAGTATAAGTTGTCATGGAAAGACAGGTGGAATATGATTCTTGAATACAAGGTAGACGAACTTTCGGTTCAGGGTGCGTGGTTAAAAACATTGTATGATTTAATTGAAGAATTAAATTGTAAATGTCAGACATTTATGGAAGAAAAATACAACACGAACAGAAAATGTTTTGCTCCCGTTCGTGTAGTTAAAATTTTTGGTTCAAACACCATTCTCGGTTGGTTAAAGCTAAGAATGGAAAGATATAATCATTTTATTGATAGCCTCAATTCACAAGATGTGTTTTCCGCATCTTTTATTGAGGAAAATGAAATTGAGGAAAATTAGTTTTATATAACTGCAAATTCAACATTCAAGTATTCGTTGGTTGCGTAATTTATTTGAAGTTCTTGTATTTTTGCGTTGAATTTTTCTTTGCCCAAACTCAATTCCCATTCGCCATCTTTGTTGTTTCTGTATGCCAGTTCAAATTCATGAGTGTTAATTTGAATATTTTTAGCATCCATATTTTTTCCGTACAAAGATCCGGGCAAATTGCCTGTTGCTCTTAATTGGCGTGGGTTTTTAGTTTCTTCTCTCGCTTCAATTTTTAATTTAGCTTTTGCCATTTTATTCTCCTTGACTTAATCTTATTCTTAATTTATTAATATAAGTATTCTAATTATATTTGTTGAACAAAAAAATGCAATTTTTATCAAAAACAGTTTTAAAAAAATTCATAAAAGATGAGATTTCATCAGTCGGTTTTGACGAAGGATATATTGAACAAGCTATAAAAAAACACCTATTTGTTTCAATTAAGATTTTTGATGTTACTCCTTCTCAAGCATCTATTATAAAACAAACGGCATTGTCTTGCGATTGCGATTGTGCTGTAAACAGGGGTGTTATTGATTGTTCTGTTTCGTTTTCTGATTGTATTTTGTCTGGAACTGTTGCTCAATTGACTTCAGTAGCTAAAAAATTATCATCTCAGCCCTTTTCTCTTTCTAAATTATCTGACGTTATTTATGAAAAAATTGAAGTTGAATTGTCAAATAAACCAAAAACCAAAATTATGGGCATCTTAAATTTGACACCGGATTCTTTTTCAGACGGGGGTGAATTTGTCGAAATAGATAAAGCTATGAACCATGCTATTGATATGATTGAAGCAGGTGCTGATATAATAGATATCGGTGCTCAATCAACAAAGCCATATTCCGACTTGGTTTCTGTTGTATATGAAATTGAAAAAGTTACTCCAATTGTTACTGCTCTTAAGACTGCTTTTCCACATATTGAAATAAGCGTTGATACTATGACTCTTGCTTGTGCTAAGGCTGCTATTGAAGCCGGAGCTGATATAATTAATGATGTTAGTTTTTTATCTAATCCTGAATTCGTAAAGATTTGTGCTTTGGAAAATAAAAAACTTGTAATTATGCATTCAAGGGGAAATTCAAAAACCATGGACGGTCTTACTTATTATGAAAGTATTGTTGATGAGATTTTTTCGGAAATAAATAATAAGGTTCAGTTTGCTTTAGAGTCTGGTCTTAGCCGAAATAATGTTATTATTGATGTTGGGTTTGGTTTTGCTAAAAATATTGATCAAAATTTTAATCTTTTAAAAAGAATTAATGAGTTTAAATCTATGGGATTTCCTCTTTTGGCGGGTGTGTCAAGAAAACGTTTTATGCAGGATGTTATTAATACAAAAGAACCCAAGGACGCTGATTTTGTTTCTGCCTTGTGTGCTTTTTATTTAATGCAAAATGAAGTTGACTATATAAGGGTGCATAATGTTGATTTGACTTCACAAGCTTTTAAATTGCATCAAAGATTGCTTTAGTTTTTGTCTTCCTTAAAATTTTTTATTGGTTTTTTTAGAATTTTTTTGAATATTTCGTTAAATTTTTCAATTGGTTCAAAATAATATCCGCAGGAATCTTTTAGTTGTGCTCCCATTTTAAATATTTCTTCAGAAGGATAGTTTTTGCATATTGTTGGTCTGTTTTTGTGGTCTGTACAGAGTCTTTTTTCTTTGTCGAATTTATTGCAGGAAAAAATTAATCCAAAATCATCCTGATTAATGGGTGTGATGTGTTTGTAGAAAGAATAGTCGTCGGTTTGTTTGATTTTTTCAAATTCTTCTTTTGTTTTTATGACTTTGTTATTGTGTCTTATATAAATGTTTTCGCAACAACAGCCACACATACGGCATTTTCCGTATCTGAAATATTTTCTTTTTAATATTCTCAAATGATAAAATTTTTTAATTTTATTAAATATTTTCTTATGAAATATCATTTAAGAAGTCTTTATTGTTCAAAAGTTCGGATATAAAATCATCGTTTTCGATGGATAAGTTTCCTTCGAAAGCTTGTTGTAAAACGAGTTCATTTGATGCTTTTTCATCAGTTTCTTTTAGAATTTCGCTGAATTTTTTGATATCAACTTCACGTTCATATTTTTGAATTGCAGCCGATGATATATTTGACTCATCAATGAAAAAACCATTTTCTACATCTTCAAATGGATTTGTAGCAACATTCTTAATTCTATCCAAGCTTTGACTTTGTGCAATAGATTCTGAATTATTATTTGTAATTTTATCCAGCATATATACCCTAAGTCTTATCCTTATAATAATAGTATCTAACAAATTTGTTATTTTGAAATTAACCTTAAGGTTAGTTTATTGAAATTATAACTTTGATTTTTTTATTTTGCAAATTTTTTAATTATTTTAAAGTTAATTTTTTATCTAAATAGTGCTTTTCTTCGAACTTGTAATTATTAATGTAATCAATTGCTTCTTTTGGCGTTTTTGCAATATAGTAAAGCGTTTTTGTTATTTCGGGTGCGAAATTTTCGTTTATTATATCGTTAAAAAAGTTTATCAGGTTTTTGTAGTAATTGTTTGAATTTAAAATAACAATGGGTTTATTGTTATACCCTAATTGTTTTTGAACCAACATTTCAGATAGTTCTTCCAGTGTTCCGAAGCCTCCTGCTAAGGCAATAACGGCATCGGATATTTCATCCATTTTTGCTTTTCTTTCTCTCATGCCTTTTGTTAGAATGAATTTTGTACAGTTGCCGGGATGAATTCCAAGGTCATATAATTTTTGCGGCATTACTCCGGTTATTTCGCTTCCTCTTATTTTCGCTGCGTTTGTAACTTCTCCCATTAAACCCAAATTTGATCCGCCATAAACAATATTATAATTATTATTTGCGATTTCAATTCCCAGATTGTATGCTTCATTAAAATATATTTTTTGTATATTTGAAGAAGAACTTGCAAATATGCATATATTTTTTACTTTATTTTCCATTAATCCTCGCTATATGTTTGTATGTGTTAAAAATTATCGGTGTCAGGTATTGAGCTTTTATAAATATTATAACTTTTATTTTTTCTTTTATCGGAATTTTTTTATTTTTGAAAAAAGATGTAAAATCATATTTTTGAAATGTTTTCGTTATTTCTTTGAGAAAAATATTGTTGTATTTATTTTTTATTCTTTTATAATTCCATAAATATGCTCTCAATTCAAAAAGAAGTTTATAAGATTCAATTTTTGGAGTTTCTGGTTTGAAAAAATTGTTAATTGTTTTAAATTCATTTATGATTTCAAAAACTTTATTTGATGAATTTATGCTTGAGTTTGGATTGTCAAGCCTGTAGTTGTATAGGGCATCATTTATTAATTTAAAATTTTCTGCAAAATAAAAACATTTAAATTGAAAAGAGGTGTCTTGAAAACTTGCACCCTGAGTTTCATTAAAAAATATGTTGTTTTCATATAGGAATTCTTTTTTATAAATTGCTGACCAGACACTTGGTTTTATTGCAAGAATTTGTGGAGTATTAAATTTGTTGCTCGAATTTTTATGGTCAATTCCATCAAATATTTTCGATCTATATTTTTTATTTTTTATAATGTAGTTAAAATTTGATTTTATAATATCATAATCTTTTTCAAGAGTTTCCCTATAGAGTTTCTCTATCATATTTTTTTCTATTGTGTCATCAGATTCAACGATTGATATATATTTTCCTTTTGCTATTTTTATGCCGATATTTATGCTTTTTCCGTAACCCAGATTCTGCTCATTGTTTATAATTTTTATTCTTTTATCCTTTTTTGCATATTTTTGCATGATTTTTAATGAATTATCGGTCGAACAATCATTTATAATTATTATTTCCAAATTATCGAAGGTTTGGTTTGAAATTGATTCTATACAGCTTTTGAGATATTTTTCACTGTTATATGCAGGTAATATTATAGAAATTTTATTCATTTAATAATTCTAACCTACTTTAATTTTTTTTGTAATAATTTACACGCATTTTTTTTTGGTGTAGAGTAGTGAACATAGTTTTTGGAGTTTGTGATGGATTTTGAATTTTCAACACTTGAATTAAGTGGTGCATATATGATACGCCCCATGAAGTATGTTGATAATTGCGGCTATAAATTTTGTATATATGACAGTGACATTTTGTCAAAAAGTAATTTTGATATTGATTTCAAGAAAAGTACGGTGTATTATTCAGAATTTAAATCTTTAAGAGGTATTTATTATGAAAAAAAACCATTTAATTCTCTCTTATTAAATGTTTTATCCGGAAGTATTACTGTTGTCGTTGTAGATTTAAGACATGATTATGAGACATTTTATAAGTATATTAAATTGGAAATGACTTCCGATGATGCTTGTTCTTTGCTTATTCCTAGGGGATGTGCTTACGGTTTTTTAACTTTGTCGGATTATTCTTGTGTTGAAATTAAGTCAGACGGTAAGTATTCTTTTGATAATTTATGTGTATTAAGTTGGAATGATTGTGAATTAAATATTGATTGGGGAGTGGACTATTTGCCTATTGTGTGTAATGATGTTGCTTCTGAAAAACTAAGTTAATATTTTTACTTGATTTTTATTTTTTTGTTGTATAATAATACTGAAGGATGACTGTTTATATATCGCGGGATGGAGCAGTCTGGTAGCTCGTCGGGCTCATAACCCGAAGGTCGTTGGTTCAAATCCAGCTCCCGCAACCAATTATAAATAAAGAGTTTTAGGTAATTTCTAAAACTCTTTTTTAGTGCTTGTAATTTAACGACCGGTTTGATTTGTGTAGTTTTTTGTCCAGGTTGATTTGTACGGCTAGATAGATTATTTTGGTAAAGCAGGCTTTGTGTGGGCGTTTTCAGGTCGGAAAATTACGATAACCTGCAAAAATCAAACTGCCGAACTGGACTTTTTTCGGACTGTACGGATAGATTGAGATTTTCTTAATATAGCTGAATTACGCACCAATTTTGAAGTGTACGGATAAAATGATTATTTTGGTAAAGTCCAGTTCCGCAAATAATTAAAATTTTGGTTCCTCCTTTTTAAGGAATTTGTAAATTTTTTTTTACAAAAAACAATTATTATTTAT
>CALVGZ010000016.1 GCA_944327225.1 Candidatus Gastranaerophilales bacterium
AAAGCGAGTTAAGCACTACGATTGCGACGTTTCAAATTCTTGCCGAAGGCGAATTTGACAGGAGCAGAAACGCGAAGGCGGTTTGAAAAAATTTATTTTGGCTTGAAGTGTTCTTATGGTTATAAATTAGTGCGTAATTTATTAATATTCAAAAGTGACAACAATATTGTTGTCACTTTTGAATGATTGTGTTTATTGGTTAGCCTTGATGCATTTTAAGGCTTTTTGACTTGTCGTTCATTTTATTAAATTTGATAAATTTTTTATTTTCATAATTTGCTTGTATTTTATCTTTGACCTTAACCGCTAATTTAGCACCTATATATCCAATAATTCCTGTAAGTGCATAGCTTGTAAAACCACAAAGATTTGTCAGCTTAACTTTTTTAAATAATTCTTTTGAAAGCTCACCGGTTTTTGTTAGATTTTTTGCAATTTTTTGACCTCTTAATGATGCTATACCTTCTTCAAGAATCATTGGCACAAATGAAAGACCTGTTAAAATTCCTGCGTTTTTCTTTACAAAATCTGCACCTTTTTGTAACTTGGAATCATTTTCTTTTGGCTTATCTGTTGTTTTTCTTTTATTTAATATTGCAATAAGGAGTATTATGGCCGGAGTAATTTTTGCTAAAGGACGTGCTTTTTGTAAAACCTTTAGTAACATTCCGCCATTGTTGTTTAATGCGTGTCCCATTTCATGAAATACTGAAGTTTGTAGTGATTTATCCGGTGTTATTATTTTGTTTGCGTGCGGTAAATAGCAAGCATTAGCTCCTTCTTTGAATATTAATGCTTGAAATTTTGCAATTATTTTATCGCCTCCAATTTCTTCAGCCATGGCATTTAAAGCTTTCAAATCTTTTTTATCGTATTTGATTAAATTTTTAACTAAAGTTTCCGTTTCATTAATTGAATTTTTATCAACTTTTTTTGTGATAAATTTTTTCACTAATTCCATAATTTTTTTCATAAATTCAGACAAAGTCGGGTTTTCTTTAATTTTATAAACCCTAACACCTTTATCATATAGACCTGTTTCATGTAAACCTTTTTGAACAGCTTTTGATAATTCAATCGAATCATCTTTTGAAATGCCTGATAATTTTTTCACAGTATTTATAAATTTAATCGAAGCAATTGAAGTCGGAATAGCGACTATTGTTGGAATGCAAGATGCTCTAATAATTCCTTTATTTCTTATTTTTGGCTGCCTGTTTCTTTCTGTTTGGCTATTAATAGAATTTGCAGACATGAGATCTCCTTTTTGTACTTTTATAAATAATATAAATAAAAAAAATTTTTATTTGATTTGGATTTATTAAGTAATATTAATTTTTTTTGTTTTTTTATTTAGATTATTGATAGAATATTTTTATGGCTAAGGTTAAATCAAAATGGGTATGTCAAAATTGCGGATATGAAACCGTTTCTTATCTTGGGAAGTGTCCGGAATGCTTACAATTTGGAACTTTTGTTGAGGAAATAGTCTCAAGTGTTGAAAAGGTTGTTTCATCAAAACCGTCTAATAATGTTGGCGGTGAAATTAAAATTTCAAAAATTAAAGAAATAGAACTTGATGAAAAAGTTCGCTTTAAAACAACAATAGATGAATTGGATAGAGTTCTTGGTGGTGGATTTGTTCAAGGCTCGTTGGTTTTACTTGCGGGAGATCCAGGAATTGGTAAATCAACTTTGGTTTTGCAGACAACAAAAAATATTTGCGAGACAAAGATTAATGATAAAAAGTTGAAAGTTTTATATGTTTGTGCAGAAGAAAGCCCCCTGCAGGTCAAATTAAGGGCTAAAAGACTTGATATAGAACCTGAAAATTTATATTTAACCAATCAAACTTGTATAGATGAGGTTATTAATCAAATTGAAGTAATAAAGCCTGATTTTTTAGTTGTTGATAGTATACAAAGCGTGTTTTGTGCGGGTATTGCCTCATCCTCTGGAAGTGTTTCTCAAATAAGGGAATGTACAAATGTTTTAATGAGAATAGCCAAGCAAAAAAATATTACAACCGTTATAATAGGACATGTTACCAAAGAAGGAAATATTGCGGGTCCTAAGGTTTTAGAACACATGGTTGATTGTGTAATTAATTTCGAGGGAGATAAATATAAGCAATATAGAATTTTGCGTTGCATTAAAAACAGATTTGGTACGATTAGCGAAGTCGGTGTTTTTAAAATGGAAGATTGCGGATTGGTTGAAGTTAATTCACCTGCAAATCTTTTAATAGAACAATCTGAAGGAGCTTCGGGTAGTGCAATTGCTGCGACTCTTGAGGGTAGCCGGGTATTTTTGCATGAAATACAGGCTCTTGTCGGCTCAACAAATTATTCAAATCCAAGACGTGTTGCCGTCGGTTTGGAATATAATAGGTTATTGCAAGTAATTGCGGTTTTGGAAAAGAAAGTCGGTTTAAATTTATCAAAACAAGATGTTTATGTGAATGTTGCAGGCGGGTTAGATGTTGTTGAACCAAGTTATGATTTGGCGTTATCGCTTGCAATAATTAGTTCAATAAGAGATATTCCAATATCACCTACGACCGTAATCATTGGTGAGGTTGGATTGCTTGGTGAAATAAGATATGTGGAAAATTTGGAACGTAGATTAAAAGAGGCTAAAAAGCTTGGATTTAAAAGAGCGATAATCCCTTTTATAAATGAAAAAGTATATAATAATGTTAGTCAAATTGGTATCGAAATAAAACGGGTTAAAAAAATAACAGATGCTATTGTTGAGGGCTTAAGGCAATTTTAATTAAAGTATAAGACAGTTTTTTAGATAGTTGATAGTTTGAATTTTATTTTCGTATAAATACCTTACGAAATTTAAATATTCACACTGTCTTGATGATAAAGTTATGTTTATTTCGAAACCGTCAGAACAAAATGGCTCATAATCGTATATTACATAGTTATTATATTTACTTTTCCATTCTTTTTTTTCAATTTTACATCTGTATTCCCAAGCTAAATTTTCAAGCCAGGGTAACAGTTCTTTGGCTACGTTTTTAAATTCTACGCAATAATATTGTTTATCTTGAAATTTTTTATCGGTTAACATAAATTAGTCCCATCAAATATCTTTTAACACTCTAAAATATTTAACCGAGTTTTTAAATATACTATTGTATTAATATAAATAGTCTTTTTAGCTACGAATATTACATTAAATCTTCTTTTGTTGTTATTTTTTTATTGTTAATTGATGTTTCAAAAATAGTTGGTTTAATTCCGAATCTTTCTGCCATAGAGCTATCGTCAGTAAAATTGGTTTCATTTTTAAATGTTTCATGGATTTTTTTGATTAATTTAAAATCGAATGCTTGTGGTGTTTGTGCTTGAAAAATTGTTTTTCTGTCTATGGTTTTTATTATTTTTCCATTTTTAATTTGTTTTATAGTGTCAATTGCCATTGTTCCTGCAATGACAGCTTTTTCCCTTTTGGTTAAAGTTATTATTTTTTCTATTGCTTCTTTTTCGATAAATGGTCTTGCCCCGTCATGTATGAGAACAATTTCAGGATTAGAACAAGCTAAAAGTGCATTATATACGCTTTTTTGTCGTGTTTTGCCCGCAGGTGCAAATTTGATTTTATTATTATAAATTGGTGAATTTAAAATGAATTCTTTTGTCTCGTTTTGTGCGGGAATTATAATTTCATCAACTAAATCAATAAATTTTAAAATCGTTGTTTCTATTACGGTTAAATTTTGCAGTTTTTCAAGCAGCTTGTTGTTCCCAAATCTTGTAGAATTGCCGCCGGCGGTAATTATTGCCGATATTTCAATATTTTTATTCAAAATGGTTAAATCCTTTATATTCTGTTAATTTATTATCTATATAAACTCCTTGCCCCTTTGAGCAATAACCGATTTTTGTAAGTCCTTTAATTTTTTTAAAATCTTTCTCAGAAAGTGCTACAACAAGGGAATAGTCTTCCCCGCCATATAAAACCAAATTTTTGTCATTGGTTTTTTTGAGTATTTTGTTGTATTCAACATTGATTTTTACATTACTTTGTTTTGAAATTTGATAAAGACAATCAAAAAGTCCGTCGGAAGAATCCATCATGGCATAAGGTCCAGTTGTTTTTTTTGCAATAGCTTCCGATATTTTAGGGTAAAGTTTCGGGCTTTTGTGTATTTTTATAAAATATTCATTTTTAATATTATTTTGTAAGCATTTTAACCCTTCTGCACTTGAGCCGAATTCGCCAACTGTTGCAATTATATAGTCTTCTTTCGCATTTTTTCTTGATGATATTTTTCTTTTTTTGGTATCACCTATTATTGCAATCGCAATGGATAGTTTTTCGCCCGAGGTTAAATCTCCTCCTATTATTTTTATTTTATATTGTTTTGCGATAGCATTTATGCCTTTATAAAAATTTTTGATAAAATCATTATCTAATTTTCCGCTTAAACTAACCAAAGCGTACTTTGGTTTTGCACCTGAAGCTAAAATATCCGATATATTTACAAGCAAGGCTTTTTTCCCGATTTCTTCATCTGTCATATAATGCCTTGAAAAATGTACATCTTCAATTAAAGCATCTAAACTTATCGTAATATTTTGTTTTCTAAGGTATGCACAGTCATCGCCGATAAAATTGGAAAAATTAAGAGTATTATTTATAATTTTTAAAAATTCAAATTCTTTATTCATTATTTTTTAAATATTCATATAAACCTAAAAGTGCCAATTTGTAACTGTTTTTAGAAAAACCCGCAATTTGGGCAAGTGTATTTTTTGCACTGTAAGATATGTTTCTGTAGTCTTCTCTTGAGTGTATGTTTGATAAATGTACTTCTACAACGGGTATGTTTATTGCTTTTATAGCATCAGCTATTGCTATACTTGTGTGTGTGTATGCAGCCGGATTTAATATAATTCCATCGTAGATTTCATTTGCTTCTTGAATTTTATCTACAATTTCACCTTCGTGGTTAGTTTGATAAAAATCCAATTCAGCATCTATATTTTCTTTATTTTTAAATTCTATAAGTTCACTGTTTATTTTATCAAGTGTTTCAAAACCGTATATTTCAGGCTCTCTTTGACCTAACATATTGAGGTTTGGACCGTTTAAAATTAAAATTTTCATTTAAAATCCTTTTCTATTACAGCGTTAATCAAAATATCATCATTAAATTGTTTAATATTAATATCTTTTAGTTTAACACATTCGTTGACATTTTTAATATTAAAATCTTTTATAAAATCAAGTCCGCATCCAAAAATTTTTGGTGCGATAAATTGATTTATTTCATCAACTTCATTTGCTTTTATAAGTGCAGAGTTTAGTCCGGAACCGGCTTCTATCATGATTGAAGATATGCCGATTTGATATAGCTGCACAAATAAAGAATGAAAATCGGTATAATTTATTTTTTCTATGTAATCGGGGGTTTTTATTTTTGAATTGTTAATTAAAATTATTCTTACCCCGTCATTTTTAAAAACATTGATTTTATCAGGGTCAATATGTATTTTATTGTTTGGGTCAAAGATAATTCTAACAGGACTTTTTTTATTTTTAATTCTTACATTTAATCTTGGATTATCATAAAGAACAGTGTTTGAACCGGTCATTATTGCTTGATATTTACTTCTTAATTTTTGAACTTGATTTCTTGATAATTCATTTGTAATCCATTTTGAGTTAAGATTTGGAGTTGCAATTTTGCCATCAAGTGTTGTTGCTGTTTTTAGCATTATATAGGGTTTTTTGTGTATCATGTTTTTTATAAAAACTTTGTTTAGTTTCTTGCATTCTTTTTCTAAGATGCCTTCAACAACTTCAACCCCTGCATTTTTAAGTTTGTTTATTCCGTTATTTTTTACAAGCGGATTTGGGTCAATCATACCAACTACTACTTTTTTAAAGCCAGATTTAATTATTAAATCGACACATGGCGGAGTTTTCCCCCAATGTGAACAAGGTTCAAGGTTTACAATCAGTGTTTTGTTTTTTGCTGTTTCTTTGAGATTTTTTATTGCGTTAACTTCTGCGTGTGATTCACCATATTTTTGATGATAGCCGTATGAGATAATTTTTTGTTTTTTTTCATCATATATTATGGCTCCGACATAAGGATTTGGCTCAACTTTACCAACTCCTTTTTTAGCAAGAGCAATACATTTTTTCATTAGTTCTTCATAAATTTTGTTATTCATTTTGTTCGATTATTTGTGATGAATTTTCTTCGAAAATATCTATTTCTTCAATTTTTTCTTCATTTTTTGCATTTTTTTTCATTTCTTCAAATTTTTCTTGAACTTTTTTGATTGCTTCTTCTTCCGGAATTTGAGTTGGCAGTTCTTTTTTAAATCTTTTTAAAATTTCTTGATTAGAACTTCTTTTTATAAATTGTTCCATTGCGTCGTTTTGAATATTTTTATGATAAGTATGCTTGTATGTTTTTTCAAATATATTGGAATTTATGGGCAGGGAATTTATTTTCGATGTTTCATAAAAATTCGGAATAAAGCCGGTTGATTCATGTTCTAAAATATGATTTAGAAAGAATATATCATTAATTACGCAATTATAGTTTTCATCGGTGTCAATTTGCGAGAGTGATGCAATTCTTCTTTTGCCTGATTCATCTTTTTTGCAGAAAAGCATTAAGTTAAATGCTTGATATGCTGAATATTTTGCTGTTTCAAAATTTAAATTAGGATTTTTTTCTAAAATTGCAAGTGCAATTTTATTCATTGCTTCTTGCTGGTTTTTAGCACAAACAGTTATTATAACACCGTTTAAGCCTTCTTTAATTTTGTTAATTAAATTTGAAATAATCTCATTGTCGGGATCATTGATTCCAAGCATATCGGGTGATGAATTGATTATGGAATTCAAGATTTCATTTTTGTTTTCTTGGATATTTAGAAAGTTAAAACTTGAAAAATTTTTCGAGTTTATTTCAATTTCATCTGTTAAATCAATTAAGGTTCCTCTGCTATTGTTTGGAAGTAATTTCAAAAGCGAGCTTAAAGTTGTTGTTTTAAGAGTATTCCTTTCTCCTGCAATAATAATATTATTTTTAATGGTTGATATTGCCTCTAAAACAAGTGCAATTTCTTTTGAAATGCTCAGATTTTCCGTTAAAATTTTGATATTTGCGTGTTTATCTTTATAGCATTTTATAAAGATATTTGCTTGATTACTGAGGGGCGGCAGTGTTGAAAGGACATTTATTCCTTTTTTGTGATTAAATTTTATATACGGATTTTTTTCATCGATTTCAATTCCGATATTTTGAGCATTTTTTCTGATTAAATTTTCTAATTGAACATTATCTCTAAAGCTTAAGGTACTTTTTGAATGCTTCCCATTTCTTTCAATATATATGTTTTTTGCACCGTTTACATATATTGAGTTTAATTCGTCATCAATGAGTAAGTTTTCTAAAATACCAAGTGTTTCAATATTGGCTATTTCGTTTGATTCAAAATACTTTGGCGTTTGGCTTTCTTTTTTAATTGCTTTTTCCGTATTGGTTTTGTTAGCCGTATTTAATCTATCTTTTAGCGACAATTTTATTCTCCCATTCTTCTGAGCAGGTTAAATACTCCATGATTATATATTTTAGCATTATTTGAAAAATCTGTATTTATAATCTCTTGAGCTAAGGAGCCGTAAGCTTTTGCAATATTTGACTGCGGGTTAGTTTCTTCTACGGTTTTTCCTATATTTATAGCGTCAATTAATGTTAAGTAGTTGTTTGGAATTTTAAAATACACCTCTTTTTTAATGGTATTTTCCAAGTCTTTGATTGTTATGTCGGATTTTTCGATATATCTGTTTATTATAAGTTTTATTTTATCATTTTTGTAGCCTATATTGTCAAATAATTCGTAGCATTTTTGCAAACTCCTTATTGATGTAAGATTTAACATGCTTATTAATAAGGTTAAATTTGAATTGTTTAATATTGCAAGTGTTGTTTCGTTTATTATGTTGGGGGCATCGATAATAATATATGAAAAAATATTTTTTAGTGAATTTATAATTTTCGTAGTTTTTTGAGGAGTATATTTAAAATTAATATTCATATCTTTTTCTGGAGAAAATATATATAAATTTGAATTTTGGTAATTATCAATCATTGATAAAAGCAGTTTTTCGTCTGAGGTTTCAATGTTATTTAAGATAAAATCAATATTAAATTTTGGCTTTATATCTAAAAATGTGCATATATCTTCGGAATTAAGGCTAAAATCCAGAAGGCAAACTTTTTTTGAAGTTTTTTTGGCTATTTGATATGCTAAGTTAATTGCCAAAGAAGTTTTCCCTACCCCGCCTTTGTTTGAAAAAATACTTATTGCAATAGAATCTGTGGTTTTGATATTATTTTTTTCATTTTCTATTTTTTTAAGCGTTGTTTCAAAAATTGTCGGAATTAAAGGTTTTAATAAAAATTCTCTTACTCCTTCTTTGAGTGTTTTTGTAACTAACTCTGAATTGATTTCATAAGAAAGTGCTACAAAATTAATATTTTTATATTTTTCTTTAATTGTTTTGATTTTTTTAAAACATTCATCAGCGTTATTTGAATCTATATCAAAAATAATTAAATCAATATTTTTTAAATTTTCTTTTGTAATATCAATCATGCTAAAGTCATCAAAACAATCTATCATTTCGGTATTTTCATATTTAAAAAGAAAATCTTTTAGAAAATCCGTACTGTTTTTATGTTTATCTATGATAATGACATTAAGCATACCGACTCCTCGCCCGTTTTTATTATATTTAATAAGTATAATAATATATATACTTAATTAAGAGTATTTTTTAAAAATAAAAAAAGTTCATTTAATGCAAATTTAACTATGTCTTTTTTAATTTTATGTCGGTCTTTTGTTGATGCTTTTTTTGAAATATATTTTATGACTTTTATTTTATTTTTATAACCTAAAGAAATGTACACAAGTCCGATTGGTTTTTCAACACTTCCTCCTGTTGGACCGAGTATTCCCGTTGTTGCTATTGAACAGTCTGCCATTTTTAAAAGTCCTTCAGACATTTCATAAGCTGTTTGAGAACTTACGGCACCGTATTTTTCAAGTGTTTCTTTTTTTACATTTAAAAATTTAATTTTAGCATCATTGGAATAGGTGACAAAATTCTGGAAAATAAATTCGCTGGCACCTGCTATATCAGTTAGATACGAACTTACAAGACCGCCGGTGCAACTTTCGGCACAGGATAGAGAAAGATGATTTTTTACTAATATTTCTTTTATTTTTTCTAAAAGTTCCTGTTTTTTCATTTTAAGAAGGTATTTCTAATGTGGACAATAAAATTATATCAAAATTGGTACCTTTTTTAATTACTATTTCATCTCCGTGTCTGAATAAATTTGCAACGGTATTGTATATTGTTGAGCATCCACAAGCAACAACTCCGCCAATTGCAGTAACGGGAACAAACAATATTTTAGCTCCTTTAAATAATTCATCTCCTGCCGTTGCTCCCCATTTAATTGTTCTTGGAACAATTTGAGCTGCTTTTTTTGTATCTCTTGCTACGGCTTTAAAATAGTTACCGTTTGTTGTTAATGCTCCATCAGGTTTTAAAACATACTCAAAATGACTTGCAATTCCGGAATTAATTGGCAACTGTACCCCTGTTTTCGTTACAAGATGATCTAAATTAAGATATAGTGATGCCGGTCTGGATAGACTTTTTGAATATTTGATTTCCGTTACTCTCCCCCTAAATATTGTTCTTGAAGGAAGTACTAATTTATTATTTACATAGATATCTTTTGTGAGATACGCTTGAAACATATCTCCTTGGACAATTTCTTTTGTTGTTAAGTTTTCTGCCATAGAAAGTTCCAGTTTTGTTCCATAAGGGATATTTATACCGTCTATGTCCGCATACAGTTGATGAGCAGCATTTGCTTTTAGAGAAAATAATAAACATACGCTTAAAATTAAAATTTGTAAAAATTTCATAATTCCTATCCTTATTTTATAATTTTTTAATTTCGCTAACGTTTGTTGCTCCAAATTTTGCACTTAAATCGTCAATATGATGAATTATATAATAAAAAGGTTCTAAATCTCTTTCATTTAGGTCAATCATAGCCCCCCATTCAGTTCTACCATGGTGAGCAGCTATCATTTTTGCTATATTTAAATACCCTTTTGACATACAAAGTGAAAAACCAAATTGTGAATGGCTTATCCAATCTTTTCTAAATTGTTCGTTATATTCAATTATTCCTGATTCAAGGTTGATTTCATATTCAAAAATTTTACCTATATCATGCAATATACAAGCTGCAAGAACCTCATCTCGATTAATGTATTTTTTTATTTTAGGTAAAACGGCTTGTGCAAATTCAAGACATTCAAGAGTATGCACAACAAGCCCGCCGATATAGTTATGATGCATTTGCTTTGCTGCAGGTGCTACTATAAACTTTTCTTTGTTGTCATTTAAAAAATTTAAAATAAATTCTTTTAAGTCATCTTTTCTAAAAGTATTTATAATTTCAATAATTTTATCAAACAGTTCTTCCCGTTTTTCTTCATCTATTCCAAGACTTGCTGTTTCAAGAACTTCAAAATTATTTAAAAGACAATTATTATATTTTTCATTATAACTTGCAGTGATTATTTTTATTATATTGCCTACTCTGGTTGCAATATCCGGAGTTCTGTTAAGTGTTTCTTCCCATAGGACACAATTTAAAACAGATAAATCCGTAAGATTTCTGATTTGCATTTTACCCATTTTGGTTCCGGCTTTTGTATCCCCGACAGAGTATGAAAGTATTTCGTATTTTGCATTTTTATCAAACATAAAATAATTTTACTACAAGTTAAAAAATAGCACCATACTTTATTTTAAATTTCTTTTTAATTCCATAATTTTTTCAAAGGAATTATCTATATTACATTCTTTTATATTTCCTTTTTCAATTTCTTCTTTTATTATTTTATGGATTTTTGAAACAATTGTAGTGTCATTTTTTGATATGTTATTTGAAAAGAGCATTATATTAACCCCTGAATTAATTGAGTTTATAATAATTTCTCTTAATGTGTAATTATTTCTTATTGCCTTCATATCATAATCATCAGATATAATTACACCACTAAAACCTATTTTGTTTCTTAATAGGTCTATTGTATTTTTTGATAAACTGGCAGGATATATTTCATCTATGTTTGAATTAAAAACATGTGAAATCATCACCATATTTAATTTGTCATAATTTTTTAATTTTTTATATGGTTCAAGTTCTTTTTCATCAAATGTTTTTGTGTTATCAACAAATCCTTTGTGAGTGTCGCCTTTTACGCTTCCGTGTCCTGGAAAATGTTTAGTTGAGGTTATTATGTTTCTTTTGTTGTGTTCTTCAATCATAATTGAAGCATATTTTGAAACAATCTCAGGGTCTTTGCCGTAGCTTCTTTCTTTTAGTTCTATTATTGAATTCGGATTAATTGCCAAATCAACACAAGGAGCAAAATTTACGTTAATTCCGGTTTCATTTAAGGTTTGTGCCATTTTTGAATATTCTTTTTTTGCTTCATTATTTGATAAGCTTGAGATTTCTTTTGCCGATTTAAAATTTATAAAATCAAATCTTTGTATATATCCGCCCTCGTTGTCAATTGAAATAAGAACAGGAATATTTGAGGAAGATTTTAATTTGTCGGTCATTAAAATTAAATCATTTTTGCTTTTAATATTTTTTGAAAAAAGAATAACTCCTGAAATTTTTTTATTTTTTAGTTGTTTTAAAATTCTTTTAAATTCAATGGAATTTATATTGTCTCCTCTGAAACCTAAAATAATCATCTGTCCTATTTTTTCATCAAGGGTTTCTGCACCGACTGCATTTATAAAGATGCAAACTGTCACAATTGTATATAAAATTTTAATCAGGAATTTGCTCATTTTTTTGTTTCTTTTTATCCAGAATGATTAATTTCCTTAATGTTTGGTTATTTACCTGTCCTCCAATCAGGAGAATAATTGAAGAATAATATAGCCAAACCATTAAAATTGCAAATGTACCAATCGTTCCATATACTTTGTTGTATGTACCCAGTGCATTAACGTACAGTGAAAATGCCCATGAACCTATCAGCCAAAATACACAGAAAAATAATGCTCCCGGTATAACGCTTTTTCTTTTTACACTAAAATCTCTTGCGGGAAGAACATAATAATTAATAGAAGATAACAAAAATAGCATTAAAAAGGCTATTGGCCAACGTGTGATTAAAATTGTATCAATTATATGCTGGGGAATTGAAAGATAAATTCCTATAAAATTTAAAATTACCTTACCTAATACTATTAAATTTATACTTATAAAAAGGAAGAATGTGTTAACAAACACCATCAATATTGCAAGTAATCTGACTTTTATAAAGCTTCTGTTTTCCGTAACATTATTTGCCCTGTTCAATCCTTTTATAATTACTGCAATAGCATTGGAAGTTAAAAACAGTGTCATAAAAAAGCCGACTATTGCCATAATTTTTCCACTTTGAAATAAGACAACTTCTGCTAAAACACTGTTAATTAAATCTATGACACCTTGTGGAGCAATTGTCGATAATCCGAAAATGATTTTATTTATGAAGATTTTTTTTCCCAGCCATCCAAAAACAGCCATTGTAAAGAGCATGAAGGGAAATATTCCTAAAGCTGTCATATAGGCCATTTCGCCCGCAGCATTAGCATAATCATCTCTGATTATTGATTTTACAAGATTTTGTAAATATTCTTTTAATATTTCATATATTTTCTTAATCATAACAGTGTTTGTGCTTGTTCAATGAGTTTTTTAAGTGCTTCATTTATTTCAAGCTTAATTGTGCAACCGGCTGCACGTTTATGTCCTCCGCCTTTGAACTTATCTGTAATTTTTGTTGCATCAAGGTTTTGTGATCTTATTGAAACTTTGACTCCCAAATCTGTTTCTTTTAAAACAAAAGCAACTTCAACTCCTTCTATTGAGCGCAAAGTTTCGCAAATTCCTTCCGTGTATTCATCTGTTGCATTGTATTTTTTTATTATTTCTTTTGTTATTAAAGTATAAACTATTTTATCGTTTGAATGAAATTTTGCATTTGATACAAGATAATTTTGAAAAAGTATTAAATTTTTGGGTTTATTGGAATAGCAAAAATCGGCAATTTCAGAAGTAATAATTCCGGTGTCTGCCAATTTTGAAGCTATTTTAAATGTTTGTGGAGTAGTATTTTCATATTTAAAACATCCGGTATCCGTTAAAATTCCGCAATATAGAGCAGTGGCTATTTCTTTTGTTATTTTAATATTTTCTTTTTTGAATATTTCATATAAAACTTCTGAAGCAGAGGATAATCCCCCTTTTATGTAGTTTAATTTTCCGTAACCTTTGTTTGTTTTGTGATGATCAATGACAATAGTGTTTTTGGTATTTTCAAAGATTTTTCTTGCATTTTCAACAATTCTGTCTATTGATGCAACGTCAACTGCTATAATAAGGTCATAATCACTTTTAACATCAGGCAAAAAAAGTGCGGATTTTATGTTTGGTAAAAATTCATACATTTTTGGAAATTGAATTTTGTTTTTAATTTGGATTAAAATATCTGCTTTTTTGCCTATATAAGATTTTAAAGCACTTGCAGTTCCTAAAGTGTCGCCATCAGGATTTACATGTGTTATGATTAATACTCGAGAAGAGTTTTTTATTAAATCTATGATTTTTCTTTCCATTTGCAATTAGGATATCACAAAAATAAAAGGAAAATAAATGTTTTTTTTAACTCATGGCACTTTAGTTTTAATTTATATTGTTTTAATAATATACACGTGTAATTTTTTTACTAATGCTATTGAACATTTAGGTTTTAAATTAAAACTCGGAAATAGTGCGACAGGTTCAATTTTAGCGGTTATTGGAACTTCGCTTCCGGAGACTGTTATTCCTTTAGTTGCTATTTTTGGAGCTGTTTTATTAAAAACAAACATTGATGTCGGAGAAAATGTGGCTTTGGGGGCAATAATCGGGTCTCCGTTTATGCTAAATACTTTTGCTTTATTTGTTTTGGGTTTTTTTGTTTTTGTTTTTTATATTTTTAAAAAAAGAAAAAAAACGGATTTGAGTTTAGATTATAAAAATGTTTTAAGAGACTGTAAATATTTTCTGTTTGCATATATACCTGCAATTTTATCAACATTTTTAAACAGTTTTATTTTGAAGTACGTAGTGGTTTTTTATTTAATAGCTTTATATTTTATTTTTGTTCATCGGACAATTATTAAATCTAAAGAAAGTTATACTGAACAAAAACCTGATAAATTGATGATTTTAAAAATTCTTCCTTTTTTTGGAGAAGCAACTTTGTTTCTGGTTTTATTACAGATTTTTCTTTCTTTGGTTAGTTTGATTGTTTTTTCACATTTATTTGTGAACGAGATTGAAATTTTTTCAAAAATAATAAATGTAAGTCCTCTGATTTTGAGCTTGGTGATTACTCCTTTTGCGACGGAATTACCCGAGTGTGTAAATAGTGTTATATGGGTAAAATCTTCTAAAGACGACCTTGCTGTTGCTAATATTTTGGGCGGAACAATTTTTCAAGCTACTATTATTGTTGCTATGGGTATATTGTTTACAAATTGGAAATTAGATTTTAGTATTATGATAAACGCTCTTTTGGTAATTTTATGCGTGTTTTTACTTATTTTAAATACATTTTTAAATAAGAAAGTTAAGTTATTTTCTCTTATTTTTTGCGGATTATTTTATTTTTTGTATTTAATATATTTAATATATTAAAGCTATATTAAAAAGCCCCATTACGGGGCTTTTTAATATGCTATTCCATATCTTCCTTTTCTTTAACCGAAAGTGTTACCATGGCTGCAATTATAAGCATTATAGCACCAAACATAAACGCATAATCCCAATGATTATTTTCATATCCGCATGCGTTTTTATATGTTGAAATATTTATAAACCAAGCTAAGAGAGTGCAAACCAAAACTTGAGGAGCTGATATAAATATATTAAATATACCCATAGCAGAGCCTTCAGTTCCCTCTTTTATGTGTTTTGATAACATTGCAAAAGGTAGTGATAAAGTTGACGCCCAGCCAACACCTGCTAATCCCATAGCAGAAAATACCGTAACTTTATTTGGCATAAATGCCATTAAAATGTAAGCTAATGCCATTAGGAACAATGATCCTGCATGAACTCTTTTGTTACCTCTTATTTCTGCCATTTTAGCTATTGGAATCGCAATAATAAAACAAATTAAGTTAAAAAACGCAAAGCAAACCGATGCAAAATTTTGTGCTTCAATTTGTTTTAATCCGAATGAATCAACAATATTATCAGCTAGTTCTGTTGTATTTGGTATTCCAAAAAGAATGTGCACAACATATTGTGTAAAAAATATCATAAGACTCATTATCCCTATCCAAGCAAAAAATTGAACCATACAGATTTTGCCGACTTCAGGAGAAGCTGATAAAAATTCTATAACATTTTCAATAAAGGGTTTAGAGACAGTTTTTTTAGCTTCAAGTTTTTTTTCAACAAGGCATTCTTTACTTACTTTGTTTTCTCTGAAAGTTATGCAAGTCCAAAGCATTCCTAAAATAAAAGCTAAACCTGCCATTGTAAATTGTGCGTCTACTGACATTTGATAATTAAAAGCCCATTTTAAAAATGGTGCCGTTCCGGCTGCGATAACTGATCCTAAGCCAATTGCAAAACTTAAATAAGAATTTGCTATAGCGTGTTGGCTTTTTTGAATATTATCGGGAATTAAAGCTCTATATGGACCTTGAGCCGCATTAACGCAAGCATCGATTACCCAGATAAAAATCGCAGCTATAAAAAGAGCTAAAAATTCAGGATGATTTTTTCCGAAAAGATTGCTTAAAAGCTCGCTTTTTGGAAGCAATATTAGTCCTATTGCACCAAATAATGCTCCGAAAAATAAGTATGGTAATCTTCTTCCGAAGCGAGTAAACGTGTTATCCGAAAGCGCTCCTATTATTGGCTGGACTACAATTCCGGTTATGGGGCCAGCTAACCATATTAAGCCGTACAATAAAGGGCTTGCCCCTAAAGATTCGGTTAAAGGTCCGGATAAAATTATTCTCATTTGCCAAGCAAATTGTAGACCAAAAAAACCGATACAAAAATTTAAAAGTTGAATGGGGCTAAATTTTCTAAGATTCTCATCACAAGTCATCTTGTTACTCCTCAAAGTCATAAACATAATTATTTTACATTAATAATTTTTAATTGTAAAATTGTAAATATGAGAATTAAGTTTTTACTGTTATTGATTTTAAGTTTATTTTTTATTAACCCCGTTTTTTCGGCTTCTGAAAAAAAGGTTGTTAGAGTTGCTCTTTCTAATAAAATCGGGTTTGAGTATACTAATGTTCGCATTTTTTCTGCTACTCCTATTTCAATAATCAGTTTGTCTCAAGCAGGTTCAAATGCCCAAATTGGAGTTGTGGATTCAGAAAAAATTATTGAAGTTAAATTTAAAGATACTTTATATGACATATATGTCGATGGAAGTTTGAAATATGAAAATATAGCGGAGCCTATATTGTTTAACTCTAATTCAGAAATCAATGTTTTAGATTTGAATAAAAAAGGAACTCCTGCTAAATATAAGGGCATGCTTGAAATAAGAACTTCAAAAAATAATAATGCTTTCAATTTGATAAATGTTGTTGATATGCAAAATTATTTAAGAGGCGTTATTTCTAATGAAATGCCAGTATCTTTTGGACTAGAAGCACTTAAAGCTCAAGCTGTTGCGGCAAGAAATTATGCAACAAATGCAAATATGAATTCAAATTATGATCTTGTTGATTCAACCGCTGCTCAAGTATATTACGGTGTAAATTCTTATCGTGATATTTCCGATAAGGCCGTTAGTGAAACTATGGGAATATATGCCTTATATAAAGAAAAACCTATAATGGCACAATATTTTTCTACATCCGGCGGTATAACGGATGATTGGGATGATGTTTTCGGAAACGGTATTCCTTCGGATAATCATCCTTATTTAAAAGCAAGATATGATAAAGAAGGTCAAAAACCTTTGAAAACAGAAGATGATGTCAGGAAATTTTATTCATCAAATGATGGCGGAATTGACACAAATTCTCCAAAATATAGATGGAGTTTTGAATTTACTCGTGAAGAACTTGAAAATATTTTACATACAACTCTCCAGCAACAATCAAAAGCGGGACTTGTGTATCCTACTTATGACGGAGATATTAAACTTGAAGGCTTAAAAGAAATAAAACCTATAAAAAGAACTCAGTCGGGTAAGATACTGGAACTTGAAATAATTGCAAAGTCGGGTTCATATAGGGTTAAAAAGGAGCTTGGAATAAGAAGAGTTTTGAAGAAAGATAACGCAATGCTTCCGAGTGCTAACTTTTTTATAGAAACCGGCGGTGAAACAAAAGCAGGTAATGCGGAAAAAGAAACCGGATTGATTGGCATTTTTAGTTCATTTGATGATGAGAAATATCCTGAAACTTTTAAATTTATTGGCGGTGGATTCGGGCATGGTGTTGGTATGAGTCAGTTCGGAGCTTGTAATCTTGCAAAAGCGGGTAAAAAATATCCCGAAATTTTAAAGCATTACTATACCGATATAAATATCTCAACTCATCCTTTAACGGTTTTATATAATGAATATAATGTTTGGTATAAAACAGATTTTTATTTTGATAAAAATGTATATAAATCGGCTTATTTGTATATTAATAATCATAAAGGCACAAGCGAGTTTCCTTTTAAGATTAACGATTTAGAATTTAATAATACACGTGAGATTTCAGGAAATAAAGTTGTCAAAATAGACATTACCCAATATTTAAAAAACGGTACAAATACAATTAGTTTTGCACCACTAACTCGTGAAAATAAAGGCAAATATATAATTTACAGAGTGGAATTTTATTAAAATGCAGGATGAGGAACTTTTAGCACACAATCCGACTAATTCAACCGGGCTTTTAAAAAGTGCGGGTCTTATAGTTGTTGTAATTTTGTTATCTAAAATAGCAGGTTTTTTACGAGATGTAATAATTGCTAATTATTATGGTGCAAGTATTGTATCAGACGCTTATTTTTACGCTTATCAAATTCCTGCTCTTGCAATTGTTATTTTGGGAGGCATGGGTGGTCCTTTTCATAGTGCTACTGTAAGTGTTTTTTCAAAGATAATTAAAAATTTTAATCAAAAACCCAATAGCGAAGTAAAGAGATTGTTTAATACTTTCGAAACTTTTTCGATATTAATTTTTGGTTCAATTGCTGCGATTTGCTTTTTCTTTCCTAAACAGGTTATGAATATAATAATTTCTCAGGCAACTCCGGAGCTAATGAATTTGGCTGCTTACCATCTTAAAATTATGTCTCCTGTTATTGTTGTAGGTGCACTTTTGGGTTTGTATTACGGTATTTTGGTTACATACAATAAGTTTTTACTTCCTAATATTGCTCCTTCCATGCTTTCTTTCGGTATCATTTTAACTTTAATTTTTTCAAGGGGTGATGATACAGGGTTTTACCTTGCAATAGGAACAACAATAGGGGCAATAATGCAGTTATTAATGCAGACTCCGATTGTCGTTAAGCTTGGATATACTTTTAAACCTGCTTTTGATTTTTTTAATAATAGGAATTTTAATGAAATACTTGAACTTTTAATGCCTGCTTTTTTGTCTTCTACCATTGGTCAAATTGGTATATATGTTGATATTTTCTTTGCATCAGGTTTGCAGCCGGGTCAATGGACGGCATACGGATATGCAAATCGAATTTTTCAATTTCCGGTCGGATTGATGTTATCTGCACTTTTAGTTCCTTTGTTTCCATTATTTTCAAGGCTTGTTGCTCAAAAGAAATTTGACGAAGTCAGATATTATTTTAACAAAGGCGTGGGTTCATTAATTCTAGCCGGAACTTTTATGATGATATTTATTTTTATTTCAGGTCAAGACTTGATTTCAATAGCTCTTGAGCGTGGGGCTTTTTCACATAGTGCAACATTAATGGTATCTGAAGTTTTGTTTTTTATTTCGCTATCAATAATTCCATATATGTTTCGTGATTCTATTACAAGACTTTACTATTCTTTTAACGATTCAAGGACCCCTTTCTTTATTGCAATGGGTTCTATCGTTTTGAAATTAATATTCAATTCTCTTTTGGTAGGTCCGTTGGGAATTAATGGTATAGCACTTTCTACGGCTATAATAACACTAATTAACGGAACGGTTCTTGCCTTTTTGATACGAAAAAAAATATCCATCGGTTATAGAGCTTTTTTGAAAGAAATATTAAAAATTCTTTTGTGTGCTTTTATTGCTTTTTGTGTAGGATTTATTGTTAATTTTGGTATTGGAAAAATTATTCCTTTGAATTTTATTACAAAAATTATAAGAGTAATTTTTGTGTTTTGTATAACTGCAGGGATATATGTTTCATTTGCCCATGTATTTAGGGTTGAATATTTAGAGGACTTAAAAGATAAGTTAAAATCTAAGTTGTCGAAAGGAAAAAATGTTTGATATAAAAAGGGGTGAAGTTCTTGCTTTTAAAACGGATACGGTTTGGGGATTTGGAGCTTTACCGGATGATAAGATTGCGATTAATCAGATTTATAAAATTAAAAAAAGAGATATCAAAAAACCTTTGATTTTAATGAGTTATGATTTTGAGCCTTTAAAGAAATATGTTAGAGATATACCTTTTTATGCCTATAAATTAATAGAAAAATATCTTCCGGGAGGATTGACATTAATATTTAAAAAGACTGAGATGTGTTCTGATTATATAACTCCTTTTGATACTGTCGGGATTAGAATTCCAAATAGCCCTGACTTTATGGAATTAACAAAAAATATTCAAGGTGGAGTTTTGGCCACAACGTCTTGTAATATTTCATCGGAACCACCTGTAAAAAATTATAGAGAAGCAAAAGAAAAGTTTTCATCCTTGGCTACAATTATTAAACCTATTGAAGATACAGAGAATGAAAATTTACCTTCGACAGTTATTTTATGTGAAGAAAATAGTTATAAAATTTTAAGAGACGGGACTGTTAAAATAAATTATGATATTATTTAGAAGTATTTTAAGGATTTTATTATGAAAAAGGTTTTATTTGTTTTCTTTTTATTTTTTAGTTTTCAAAATGTTTTTGCAAGAGAAGAAACTCCGCTTTTATTGGATACTCCGATTACTACGATTAATTATGTTGAAGATGATTCTAATTTAATAAATACATCAAATATGAAAAAAACAGAAAAAGTTGAAAAAGCTATTAAGGAAACCGATAAAAATCAATCACCAAAAATAAAGCTTGATACAAGGGAAATTAATCATCAAAGGGCCCTTGATTATGTTACGAGACCAAGTAATTCAATGATGTTACCTGTTTTTTAATTTTATTTCTTGTTTTAGATTATTGTTGAGTTAGAATAAAAGTATGGTAGAAGTAAACGAAAATTTATTATATTTTTTGGATGGTAAGCCATATATAAATATGACAAACGCATGCACAAATGCATGTGTTTTTTGCGTTAGAGACCAAAAAGAGGATGTGCAAGGTGCAAAATTATGGCTTGATAAAGATAATATTTTAGCTAATGATGTAATTAAGCAAATTGAACTTAAAAAGAATGTAATTTTAAATTGCAGCGAGATTGTATTTTGCGGGTATGGAGAACCTTTAATCAGGGTTGATGAAGTTGTTGAAGTTTCAAAATATTTAAAAGAAAATTATCCGAATTTAAAAATAAGAATAAATACAAACGGGCATGCAAATGCTATTCATAAAAGAAATGTGGTGCTTGAGCTTGCTCCTTATATTGATATAATTTCTGTTAGTTTAAATGCTCAAAATGAAGAAGTTTATAATAAAATTTCGAACCCTAAAATTGAAAACGCTTATGAAGAAGTAAAAAGATTTATTAGGGCTTGTATTGAGGAAAAAATATATACAATAGCTTCAGTTGTTGCAAATGTTCCGAATTATTCCGTTGACATTCAGCGATGTGAAGTTATAGCAAAATCTCTTGGAGCTAAGTTCAGAGTGAGAGATTTTATTCCAAATGGATATTAAAAATAAAATATGAAAGGATAAAAAATGCTAAACAAAATTATGAAACCGAAAACCATTGCAGTTATCGGTGCTTCTACAAAGGAACATACAATTGGTTCCGATATTATGAAAAGGTTGCAGGAATATAATTTTAACGGAAAAATTTATCCTGTTAATCCGAAAGGCGGTATTATTGAGGGTCTGCAAGCTTATACAAGCGTTCTTGAAATTCCCGATGAAATTGATTTAGCAATTATTGTTGTAAATGCTAAATTTGTTTTATCAACGGTTGACCAGTGTCATCAAAAAGGTATAAAGGGATTATGTATAATTACTGCCGGTTTTAAAGAAACCGGTGCTGAAGGTGCTAAATTAGAAAGTGAACTGCTTTCAAAAATAAGAGAATACGGAATGAGATGTGTTGGTCCAAATTGTTTGGGCGTTGTTAATACTCATCCCGATATTAGAATGGACGGATGCTTTGCAGAATCACTACCTGAGCGTGGAAATATTGGTTTTGTATCTCAATCAGGTGCTTTAGGCGGCGGTATTTTAAATATTTTAAAAGATTTAAATTTGGGTTTTGCTCAATTTATTTCAATCGGAAATCAAGCAGATGTTAATGCTGAAACCGCTCTTGAATATTGGGAAGATGAAGATGATGTAGAACAAATATTGTTATATATGGAATCAATTCAAAACCCTGCTAATTTTAGAAAGTTAGCTTCAAGAATTTCAAAGAAAAAACCAATTTTAGCTCTTAAAGCAGGACGTTCTGCAGCAGGTGCTTCTGCTGCAAGTTCGCATACCGGTTCATTAGCTGGTGCTGATAAGGCAGCTAATGCACTTTTAGCACAATCAGGTGTTATAAGAGAATATTCTTTAAAGAATTTATTTTCAACAGCTAAGGTCTTTGCTTCTTGTCCGATTCCAAAAGGCGATAGGGTTGCAATAATCACTAATTCTGGTGGTCCAGGTATTATGGCAACGGATGCTATTTGCGAATATGGTTTACAGATGGCAAAAATCACGGATGAAACAAAGGAAAAATTGAGAAGTTTCTTGCCTGCTGCTGCATCTGTTAAAAATCCTATTGATATGATAGCTTCTGCTCCTATTGAACATTATAAACAAACATTGGAAACAGTTTTGGCTGATGAAAATGTTGATATGGTTATAACTATTTATCTTCCATTTTTAGGGTTAAAAGATATTGATGTAGCTGAAGCTTTGATGGAAATTAAGGCTAAAAATCCTACTAAACCTATAATTGGAGTATTTATGACCAAGTCTGAATTTTTCTCTAAATTATCCGATATGAAAGTTAACATGCCGTTCTTTATGTATGCTGAAGAAGCTGCGGAAGGATTGCACAGATTAAATCAACAAAGATTGTGGCAAAATCGTCCAGAAGGAAAAATTCCGAATTATAACGTTGACAGAGTTCGTGCTGAAGAAATTATTAAACAATCTATTTCTGAAGGCAGAGCACAACTTACAACTCGTGAATCTATTGATGTATTGGATGCTTATGGAATAAGAGTATGTAAATCCGGTTTTGCAACAAATATTGATGAAGTTGTTGAAGTGGGAAATAAAATCGGCTATCCGGTTGTTATGAAAATGACATCAAAGACAACATCTCATAAAACTGATGTAGGCGGTGTTAGAGTTAATATTCAATCGGAAGCACAGTTAAGAGAAGAATATAATGACCTAATTGCAAAATTAACGGAAAAAGGTCTTATTGAAGGTCTTGAAGGTGTTATTATTCAAGAAATGGTCAAGGGCAATCGTGAAATGGTTGCGGGAATTGCAACGGATCCCCAGTATGGGCCAATGATGATGTTTGGTTTAGGTGGTGTTTTTATTGAGGTTATGAAGGATGTAACATTTAGAATCGCACCTTTAACCGATATTGACGCTTCTGAAATGATTAAATCAGTTAAAGCATATAAATTACTTGAAGGTGCGAGGGGGACTACACCTGCTCAAATGGATCAAATTCAAGAAACTTTATTAAGATTATCTCAATTAGTTTCTGATTATCCGTTTATTGATGAGCTGGATATAAATCCTCTTTTAATTTCGGAAAAAACCGGAGAAGCTATTGCAGTGGACGGTCGTATAAAAGTTCGTCTTGATGAGGCTGTGGACAAACTCGGAGGATGTGTTTGCTCCGGTTGTTCAGAATGTTGCAAATAACAGAGGTATTTTTTATAAAAAAAGCGTCGGATTACCGACGCTTTTTAATTGGATTTTAAAATTATAAAATTTAGATAACCCGCAAAAATAATCCAAATTAAATATGGAATTAAAAGAATTGCTGAAATTTTTGAATGTTTCCAAAAAAGAAATATATTTAAAATTAATGAAATAGTTAGCAATAAAATTATAATAAAAGCTAATTTTACATCATGTGTTATAAAAAATATCGGAGTCCATAAAAAATTTAGTGTAAGTTGAATTAAGAATGTAAGAATTCCCCATGCTTTTTCTTTTCTAATTCCGTTCCATACGAAAAATATAAAGGATGCTATAACGGTAAAATATATTAATACCCAAATAATTTTAAAACTTCCCGCAGAAGGAGTCAGGCTAGATTTAATGAGCATGCTATACCAATTGTAGTCAATATTAAACATATTAAGATTATTTATTAAAATTTTAATTTTTTAATTAAACAATTGTATATAATTATGTTGATAAATAATAAATTAATATTGTATAATTACTATTGTAATCCCGAATCGTCTAGCGGCAGGACAGAAGATTCTGGCTCTTCTAACGGTGGTTCGAATCCATCTTCGGGAGTTTTATAATTTTATTTAGGTTGTAAATGTTAATTTTTATTTTTTAATTGTTTTATAAAGATATGAAAGTTAATTTTAACATCCTGCATACTTCTTTTCCAAAAGTTTTAAGAAATAATAAAACGAATTTTTTAATATTTGGAAATAGTCTTCAAAGTGATGTTTTTGTAAGAGAAAATGAAGGATGTTCCGAAGCTGAAAATATTGATGAACATCAAATACAAGTACCAGAATATTTATATCATCTTACAAATAGAACTAATTTTGAGCATATAAAAGAGACGGGTAAGATAAAACCATCCGAAGATATTATCGACGGTGTTTTTATGTTTGATATGAATGATTTTAATGAAAATTGGAAAAGTCATTCCTATGATAAAACAACACCTTCAGTCGCCGCATCTTTATTGTTACAAGCAATAAAATCCGATAATGAGTTGGTTTTAATTCAAATTCCAACCAAAAATTTAAATTTAAAAAAAATCAGAATAAGACCCCAAGATGATGTTTGTGAATTTATTAAGTCTCCGAAATACAGGAATTTATGCTTGGTGCATGCTGAATCTGGCGGTGCATTTAAACATAAATCAGATTTTCCGAGAGATTTAGTTAAGGGTTATGATGTTTTAAAGGCTAAGGATTTTTTTAATCAAGGTCGTCCGATTGAATATATCTATCAAGGTTCAATTAAAGTTGAGCCTGAAATTATCGAAAATGTTACAAGAATTCCAAATGTAACGAGTGATTGTATAAGAAAAGCTAAAACAGATGAGCTGGCAACTATTTTTGATGAATTTAAAGAAGGTTAGTTTTTAGGTTGTTGAAGTAATTTGAATAGCATATAACTTATCGGATGTTATTTTTACACCTGCAGAATTTACATAATTAAATGTATTAACAAACATTTATGATAAAAGTATATTGGGTTGTAATATTAATTTAGTTTGTGTAAATTCAAAGTTGTATCTTGTTTTATTGCTGACATTGCTTATCAGCATTATTAAATTATCAACATCATATTTCAATCAAAGCACAAATAGATAATGTTGCGGTATTAAAAAAATTAACTTTGTAAAATATAACAGTGTTATAAGTTTTTTTGTTTAGAGCTGAATTTATTTTGCTGTATTTTTGATTTTGATAGTCAAATTGGTTTTATTTATGAATTTACTTCTTTGTTTAAACAGACTAAAATAGATTATGATAATCGGACAAGAGGAAAATATTTATGAAACGTAGAGATTTTATAATAAATTCGGCTTTAACGTTAACTGGTGCAGCTTTGTTTTCGGGTTGTAAAAAAACAGAAACACAAAAAGCACAAGCACAGGTTGAAAAAAGAAAATTTATGGATATAAAAACTCCTTTGATTTCTCTTGGATGTATGAGATTACCCATGAGAGGTGATAAGGTTGATATGGTTGAACTTGATAAAATGGTTGAATATGCGATGGCACGTGGTGCTAATTATTTTGATACGGCATATATGTATGTGGATGGAAAAAGCGAAATTGCAATAGGGGAAATTTTAAAGAAATATCCGAGAGAAAGTTTTATATTGGCGGATAAATGCCCTGCTTATCTTGTAAATAAGAGAGAAGATTCAAGAAAACTTTTTGAAGAACAGTTGAAAAAATGTCAGGTTGAATATTTTGATAATTATATGGTTCACAATATTAATCATAACACTATTTCAAATTATAGGAACAATGATATGTATGGTGAGCTTCTTAAATTAAAGAAAGAAGGAAAGATTAAACATTTAGGATTTTCTTTTCATGGCGATCCTAATATGTTAAGAGAAGTAATTAAGGAACATAAGTGGGATTTTTGCCAGTTACAGATAAATTATCTGGATTGGGAAGTGGTTAATGCTGATGAGTTATATAAAATAGCACAAGAAGCTAAAGTCCCTGTTATTGTTATGGAGCCTTTAAGAGGTGGTGTTTTGTGTGATTTGCCTCAAAAGGCAAAAGAGTTGTTAAAACAAGAGTGTCCAAATGATACTCAAGCTAGTTTTGGTTTGAGATGGGTTGCTTCAAAACCTCTCGTTTTTACAATTCTTTCCGGCATGAGTAATTTTCAACAGCTAAAGGAAAATGTAGATACTTTTGTAAATTATAAAAAAATGTCTGAAAAAGAGCTTGAAGTTGCAAAAAAAATTGCTGGAATTATCCAATCGCAAGGAGCTATTGCTTGTACAGCTTGTAAATATTGCATGGAAGTTTGCCCCAGAGGGATAAATATACCTGCTATTTTTGGTTTATACAATGTTTATAAAGGTAGCAAGCAAAAAAACAGGAACTTCATGTTCGTATATAATTACAATGCACTTGATGAATCTACAAAAGCTGATAAATGTATAGATTGTGGTCTATGTAGTAAAAATTGTCCACAAAATCTGAGTATTCCAAAACTTTTGAAAGAAGTTGAAAAAGAACTTGAAATTGCTAAAAAGGAAGTGTAATGAAGCAAATATATAGAATAAGATTATTTATTTCGATAATTATTTTTATATTTGCAATATTAGGAATATGTGGGATTTTTTATCCTGTAAAAATTTTCGATATTCAACTTGCTCCTCTTATTCAGAAGAATATTGCTGATTTTTCTGTTGTTTCAGCGATTTTAATTTCTTTGATAATACTAATAACCTTGTTTTTCGGCAGACTTTATTGTTCAGTTATATGTCCGTTTGGGATTTTTCAAGAAATTATTTTTTTAGTTTTGAACAGATTTCATATAAATAAACAAAAATATATTAAAAATTATTCTCTAAAATATTTTATTTTGGCGGTTGTTTTAGGAACTTTAATTAGCGGTAGTGCTTTTTTGATAAGATTTATAGAGCCTTATACATATTTTGGTTTAATTTTTACTTTCTCGATTTTTGGAATTTGTATTTTAGTATTTATTTTTTTATTAGTATTTTTTAAAAACAGATTTTTTTGTACAAATATATGCCCTATAGGAGCTTTGTTGGGTTTAATTTCTAAAATATCAATAAATAAGATTAATATAGATGAAGACATGTGCGTTTCTTGTGGTATGTGTGAAAAAAATTGCCCGTCAGGATGTATAAATTCAAAAGAAAAAAATGTAGATAACGAAACTTGTATTAAATGTTTTAAATGCTTAGATGTTTGTCCTAAAGGGGGAATAAATTATATACGAAAACAAAATAAAATTAAATTCAGTTTTAAAAGACGGAAAATTATATTAAGTGTCTTTGTTATCGGGCTATTTGCTTCTATGGTGAAAGCAGGCATGATTGCAAAAGAAAAAATTGTTCATAAATTCAAGGAAATAATACTTCCACCGGGTGCAAAATCTCAAGAAGAATTTTTAAATAAGTGTTTTAATTGCAATCTTTGTGTTACAAATTGTCCAAATAAAATTATTTCAAAATCTAACAAGAATTTTTCTGCTGTTCATATAGATTATAAAAACGGATTTTGTGATTCAAATTGCAATAAATGTTCTCAAATTTGTCCTAGCGGAGCTATAAAAAAACTTTCTTTAAAAGAAAAACAAAAAATAAGGATTGCTATGGCATCCATAAATTATGAAAAATGTTCAAATTGCGGCACTTGTGTTGAAATTTGTCCTTATGGGGCAATAATAAAAAATAAAGATGATAAACCATATATAGATGCGATAAAATGTATCGGGTGCAACAAATGTAAGGTTTTTTGTAAGTTTGATGCAATTAACATATTTGCTGTAAGAAAACAGAGTATAATTTAAAAAAAGGAGATATTATGTCATTAGGAATAACTGAAATTTTATTAATTGTCGTTGTAGTTGTGTTATTATTTGGCGGAAAAAGAATCCCTGAAATTGCAAGAGCTTTGGGAAGGGCGTCTTACGAGTATAAAAAGGCAAAAAATATAATTAAAGACGAGGCAAATGAAATAAAAGAAGCAATAGAAAACGAAGCAAAAAAGCCTGAAGAATATAATCCAAAAGACGTTTAATATGGTAAATGATAAAGATGAAAGCATAATAGTTCATATAGAAGCTTTTAGAACAATGCTTCTTAATTGCATAAAGGGATTTGGAATAATTCTTATTCCTGTGTTTTTTGTTGCACCAAAATTTTTAAATATCTTTTTAAAGTTGATTTTAAAGGGGAATAATGTAACTCTAAATTATTTTTCTCCAATTGAAGTTTTTATAATTCAGATAAAATTTTCTATGATTATAGCTTTAATAATCAGTTTTCCATATATAGCGAAACAAATTTGGGAGTTTTTTGTTCCTGCATTGTATGAAAATGAAAAAAAATTTATTTTATCTCTTGGTTTTATTTCAAGCATTTTGTTTGTTATAGGAGCTGTTTTTTGTTTATTGGTTATATTACCTTTTATAATTAATTTTGGAATAAGCTTCGCAACTTCAAATATAACTCCGGTTTTAGGGATTTCAAATGTTTTAAATCTTTCCTTGTGGTTAATTTTAGCTTTTGGTTTAATGTTTCAAATTCCTTTAATTACATATTTTTTAATTAAATTGGATATTGTTTCTTATGACTCAATAAGCAATAAACGTCCTTATGTTATAGTTGGGCTTTTGATTATTTCGGGCATTTTAACTCCGCCTGATATAGTGAGTCAAATTATGTTATTTATCCCTACATACTTTTTATTTGAAGCAGGGCTTTTGTTTGCGAAAAAATATAAAAATAATAACGGGTGATTTATGTCAAATGATAATTTTATAAAATTGGATATTCAAAGACAAAAACGCAGAGGCTACTGTGAGGCTGTTTATTGTGGCTGTAAAACAAATGAACAATTAATTCAAATATTTAAAAATTTTAAAATAAATAAGCAAAATGTAATTGGTACAAAAGCTACTTTTGAGCAATTTGTAGCCTTAAAGAGGGAATTTAAAAATGTCGAATACGATGAAATTGCAAAAGTTATTACTTTGGTTCAAAAAAAAGTTGAAAGAATAGGTGAAATAGCTATATGTACGGGCGGTGTGGGTGATATTCCGATAGCACAGGAAGCGGCTGTTGTTGCAGAGTTTTACGGAAGTAATGTCAAAAAATATTATGATATTGGAATTGCAGGAATTCATAGGCTTCTTGAAAATATTGAAGAAATAAAAAGAGCAAATGTTATCGTAGCTATTGCAGGAATGGAAGGAGCATTGCCTTGTGTTATAGCGGGAATGGTTAATATTCCTGTTATAGCAGTTCCTACATCGGTTGGTTATGGTGTTTCTTTTGGTGGAATAAGTGCATTATTAACAATGCTGAATTCTTGTTGTGAAGGAATTACCGTTGTAAATATAGATAATGGATTTAATGCGGGATATAGTGCTAATCAAATAAACAGACTAATAATGAGAGGTAAAAAATAAATGAATTTATATTTTGATTGCAATAATGGTATTTCTGGTGATATGTCTGTTGGTGCCTTAATTCATTTAGGTGCTGATACAGGAAAACTTAAAGAAGTTTTATTATCTTTAAAGTTGAATGATGAGTTTAATTATGAAATAACAAAAAAATCTGTTAATTCAATTATGGCAACAGATTTTGAAGTTAATTTATTGGTGGCACATAACAATGGTAATCATCATGAACATAGAAATCTTGAGGATGTTAATAAAATTATTGATAAGGCAAATACTAATGATAAAGTCAAAGATTTGGCAAAAAAGATATTTGAAATTGTAGCAAAGGCCGAAGCCAAAGTTCATGGAAAAGACATAAAAGATGTGCATTTTCATGAAGTTGGCGCTATTGATTCAATTATTGATATATTAAGTTTTTCTGTGCTTTTGGATGATTTAAATCCTGAAAAAATATATTTTTCAGCATTATCAGAAGGTCAAGGTGAAGTTACCTGTCAGCATGGTTCACTTTGTATTCCGGTGCCTGCTGTGTGTGAAATAGTTTCTGAATATAAAATTCCCATAAAAATAACTGATAATAATGGTGAAATGATTACTCCCACCGGAGCTGCGATAGTTGCCGCTTTATATTCGAAAGAAAAATTGCCTGAATCAATTATTATAAAAAAAGTTGGTTATGGAAGAGGTAAAAGACCATATAAAAACCCTGTGCTGAGAGTAATAGAATTTAGCGAATATAATTAGAAGGAGAGAATTATGCATTTAGGAAATGGAGTTATTTGTCCTGTTACCGGTATTCCGATGTTGTTAATTGCTGGCGGAAGTTTATTTTATGCGATAAAACAGGCAAGGAGAGAAATAAAAAAAGATAAAATTGCAAAAATAGTTTTACTTACAACTTTTGTTTTTGCTTTGCAGATGATTAATTTTTCAATACCTTCAACTGGTTCAAGCGGACATATTATTGGTGCTATTTTGCTTGCTTCTATATTAGGGCCGAATATTGCTTTTATTGCAATGAGTTTAATAATAGCCATACAAGCTCTATTTTTCAATGACGGGGGTCTTTTAGCATTAGGGTGCAATATTTTTAATATGGGATTTTTAGCTTGTTATGTTGTTTACCCTTTTGTTTATAAAACTTTTTCGAATAAGAATAAGCAATATATGGGTTGTATATTGTCAGCAATAACGGCACTTCAATTAGGCTCAATTGCAATAGTTTTGGAATTATTATTGTCAGGTTCGATAATTTCTAATGTTGGTGCATTTTTAGTTTTAATGCAAGGAATTCATTTGCCAATAGGAATTTTTGAAGGAATTTTCACAAGTTTGTTAATTTTAATTTCAAGTAAAACAAACTTATCAAGATATTTTAACAGTTTTATTGGGTTGTTTTCGTTGGGTTTGGGGGTATTTATTGTAAATTATTCATCAAATAAACCTGATGGGCTTGAATGGTCAATGTTAAAGATGTCAGATTTTTTTGTTGAGCATACACATGGATATGTTTATAATTTTGTACAATCAGTTCATATAAAATTTTATTCTTTTGTGAATTTAATGCCTGATATTTCAAATATATTAGGACTTTTGTTGACTGGATTCATAATGTTTATTATTTGTAAAATGTTAATTTTAAAAAAGGCGTAAATGAATTTTAATAAATTTGAAAGTTTGAAAAATTATCTCAAAACACTTAAAAAGCAAGGGATTTGTCTTGCTTTTTCGGGCGGGATTGATAGTATTTTATTGCTTAATTTGTGTAAGGATTTGGATGTTGTTGCTATAACATTCAAATCTCAATTTCAACAAAAAAGAGAAATGGAATTTGCAAAAAAATATTGCAAATTATTGAATATAAAACATAAGATAATAACCTTTGATGTTTTTAAAAATGATTTATTAAAAATAAATTCAAAGGATAGATGTTATATTTGTAAGAAAATATTTTTTTCCGAAATAAAAAAATTTTCAAAAGAAAGATGTATAATAGACGGTACTAATTTTGATGATATTGATACATATAGACCAGGACTTAAAGCAGTTAAAGAGTTTGGTATAATATCTCCTTTTGTGAAATTTAAAATAACGAAAAAAGAAATAAGAAATTATGCAAAATACTTAAATATAAATTTATACGATAAACCGTCAACACCTTGTCTTGCAACAAGATTTCCTTATAATGAGGAGTTGAGCGAAAGCCTATTGAATAAAATAGAAACAGCTGAAAATGTATTATCGGGATTTGGTTTTTCGGAGTGTCGTTTTAGATTGCACAATGACATAGCCAGAATTGAAATACCCAAAAAGAAATTCAAAAAATTTATAAACATGCAAGATAGGCTTTTAAGGCAATTATCTCCCTTGAAAATTAAATATATAACGCTTGATTTAGAAGGAATAAAAAGCGGGAGTATGGATTAGGATAGATGTATTTGAATTAAAGTTTTTGCTATGATGATTTCCAAGATGTTTTCAAGAGCACCGAGACTTATATTTAAATTGTTTGCAGTTTGTTTTGCATCATAACATTCTTTAATAGAAGATATTATTTCTTTTTCTCTTTCTGAAAACTTTTCATCATTCAGTTTATAATTTATTCCGTCAAATACGTTTGATAATAAAAAATTATTTTCTCGATATTTTAAGATTTTATATATCAAATTACATTTTTCTTTTGTTAAAAAATTACTACTCGTGCTTTTGTTTAATAATTCAAAAGCATTTTTGATTGTTATTTTTTTAATTTTTTTAAAATTATTGTTCATCGTTAATTTTTTTTATTATCCATTCGCTGCAGTCTGTAACTACTTTTTCAAAATTATCTTTTCCTATTAAATCCTCTATTTTTATTTTATTGAAATTTGTTATGTTGTTTTTTTCTTCTACAAAACAACCAAAAAGGTTTTTTTGATGATTTGAATCTATATATATTTTTTTGTTACCAATTTCATAACAGACATACCAACCATTTGAAGTCGGTTCAATATTTTGAATATATTTTTTTATTTTTAATTTGATACCATCGCAAAAATTGTTCCAAATGCTATCTTGTACAATTTTTATGGCTTCTGATATTTTTTTGGCATTTTCAAAATTTTCTAAATTGTCAATTAATAAATTTTCAATTTCCATTTGTTCTGTATCCTTAAACTCACCGCAAAATTCCTGAATGGTTTTTTTAAATTGTATTAAAACCTCTCTTATTGGTGGTTTATTAATGGTGTTTTTATTTGAAATACAATTATCAACCCATTCAATAATATCTTTTTTCCAAGAAATTGGAATTATCTGTTCTTTTTCAGCTAATGTTAATTTATCTGTACTTATTTCATCAGGCATATTGCCGTTTATGGTTAGATAACATAATCTTGCATTATTATTTTGACTGTATTTTTTAAAAGCTTTTTTTAAATAATCTTTGCATTGTTCTTTTTGGTCTTGAGCATATATTTTAACTTCAATGGGTAAATATTGCTTACTTTTAAAATCATCAATAGTTATATCTATTCGTCTTAGCTTTTCTATAACTTCTTCTTTTGATACGATAGGTTCAATCATATTTTTTAGATTGAATTTATCGTTGTGATTTTTTCTCAAAACATCAAAAAATAAATTAAGATACGTGTTTCCTTGAAAATGACTTCCTTTTGGGTCAATTAATTCTTTTAACAGGCAGCAAAGATAAACCTCTCTTTGACCTATATTTAAAATGTTAAAAATATTAAAATTGGCGCCTGTATTCATTGCCATTGTTTTATATTTTTTTGAAATTTCATTAACTTCATTTATGAGTTCAATTGGTTTTTCAAGCATTCTTTATATAAAATCTATATTATGATAATTTATTGTAAAAATTTCGGAAAAATTTATTGTAATATAGGTTAAAATGGGCCCGGAGAGACTCGAACTCTCACACCGAAGGCACTAGATCCTAAATCTAGCGCGTCTACCAATTTCGCCACAGGCCCATTGATTGTTTATTAAATTTTCAATTATTTATGAGTATCTGTGGCGAAGCAACCGCTTACGCTTTTGCCCAAAGGTACGGTTTCCGTCCTGTCCGCTGAAGCTCAACGCTTCATCGTCACGGACTTCACACACCTTTGCCTTCACCTGCATTCGCTTAGTTCGCCCCGCGAACTAAAGCTCATTTGGCTCAGGACCACAGGCCCATTGATTGTTATTAAATTTTCAATTATTCATGGCTCAAATTTGCTTATTCATAATACACTAAGCAAAATGTAACGTCAAGATTTTAGTTTCTTTCCCAATATTTATCAAGCCATTTTGTGGGTTTAACATACCTGAAACCACCTTTGCCTGCAAATCCATGGTACGCTTGTTCGGGTGTGGGACGACCATGGAAAATTATAATTTTAGCTTCAATTGGGTCTTTGGGTGGCATAAAGAAATTTAGCGGAAAGGGTCTTAGACAATTTCTTTTAAAGCTTACACACCAGCTTTTGTCCCAATATTTTAAAATTCCTTTGTCATTCATTTGATGAGATAAAAATGCTTGTTCGTTTTTATATCTTTTTCTTATATCCTTACCTTCTTTATAAAAATTTTCAATAATGTCTTTATGTTTTTTCACGTTAAATTTAAATACGGATGAATTTCCGATAATATCATCCGGAAAATCCCAATCTTTTATAATATAGAATTCGCCTTCTTGCCTGAAAAAGCAATCTATGTTGTCTCTAATTACAATATCTAAATCTAAAAATAATGCTTCACCTTCAAGATCGGCTAACTTATCTGTAAACAAACCTAATTTTTTCCAGGCTTTTTCAGGTAATCCTTCATCGTTTAATTCCGGCAAGGGACGAATTTCAACGCCGTCAACTATACCTTCGGGTCTGTCGGTAAAGCAAATAAAACGATGTTTAAGGGTTAAATTTTTTTCAACCATTTTATATAAACTATTAACGTATTCGGGTCCGAATTTGTCACCCCATTTTATACAAATAACATTTCTTTCCATAAAATACCTCTTTTATTTTCCGGTTTGCCTCATTGTAGGAAATGCAATAACATCTCGGATTGAAGGTGAATTAGTTAAAAGCATAACTAATCTATCTATTCCCATACCCATACCGCCTGTTGGGGGCATTCCGTATTCAAGTGCATTAATAAAATCTTCATCAATTTCCATTGCTTCTTCGTCTCCGTTTGCTTTAGCTAATGCTTGAGCCTCAAATCGTTTGCGTTGATCAATAGGATCAGATAACTCAGAAAATGCGTTGGCTATTTCCCATCCGTTTACTCTTGTTTCAAAACGTTCCGTTAATCGGTCATTGTCTCTGTGAACTTTTGCCAGTGGCGAAATTTCTCGGGGATAGTCGATTATATGGACGGGTTGAATTAAATTAGGTTCAATTTTTTCTTCAAAAACAGCTTCTACAATTTGACCCCAATTTGCATTTTCATCAGGATATACTCCTATGCTTTTAGCTAATTCCAACGCTTCTTTTGCGGTGTATACCTGTAAAAAGTCTATTCCGGTTGCATCTTTTATGGAACCCAGCATAGTTTTTCTGTCCCATGGCGGAGTTAAATCTATTTCGTGTTCTCCGTATTGAATTTTTGTTGTACCTAAAACTTCTTGAGCTACGTAAGCTACCATATTTTCAGTCAGCGTCATCATATCATTATAATCAGCATAAGCTTGATATAATTCAATCATAGTGAATTCGGGATTGTGACGTGTGTCAATGCCTTCATTTCTGAAACATTTTCCGATTTCAAAAACGCGTTCCGAAACCCCGCCTACTATAAGTCTTTTTAGATATAATTCAAGAGCAATTCTTAAAGTTAAGTCCATTTCAAGAGCGTTATGATGTGTAAAAAACGGACGAGCGTTAGCACCTGATGCTGTTGTTTGCAAGGTTGGGGTTTCAACTTCCATAAAACCGTCTTTTGCTAGAAATTCTCTGATTTTTTGTATTATTAGGCTTCTTTTTTTGAAAGTATCTCTAACTTCAGGGTTTGCAATCATATCTAAATATCTTTGACGGTATCTTATTTCCACATCGGATAAGCCATGGAATTTTTCGGGCAGTGGAAGCAATGATTTTGATAAAAGCTTTAAATCCGTAGTTTTAATTGAAAGCTCGCCTCTCGGTGTTCTTCTTATTGTTCCTTTGAAACCGACAATATCTCCCATATCAATTAGTTTCAATAATTTAATTTTTTCTTCCGGTAAATTTTGTTTGTGAGAAAAAATTTGGATTTTTCCTGTTGAATCCATCAAATCAATAAACATGCCGGAATTTCTAATTGCCATAACCCTTCCTGCTACGGAGTAAACGTCTTCTGTTTCTACGCCTGCTTCCAGATCTTTATATTTTTCTTGCAGCGTTCTAGCATTGGCTGTTTTATCAAAAGTGTACGGATATGGATTTATGCCCATATCGATTAAATCGGTTAATTTTTGAATTCTGCCTTCTCTTATGCTTTGAGATGAGCTTGTATTTGATTCCATTTATATTTTCTCCTTTAAATTAAAATTTATATTCAGGCATGTTGAATTTGCGTTTGTCTTCATCTTTAATTGAATATTTTTCATAGACTTCAAAAGATTTTTCTTTAGAATTTTTGACATATTCTTCGCTTAGGTATTTTTTGTAAGTTTCATTTAATGCCCCGTCGTAATTTCCTAATCTGTCAGCCCACTTATTTAAAAGCTCTTTATTGGAACCTCCTGCATAGGCTTTTGTTTTGGCATCAGTTCCTGATGGTCTTATTTCAACAAACTTATCTTCGAAATCAAGGTACGTTCCATCGCCGACAAAAACGATATCTTTTAATTGTGAAAAATCAAAATTCAAGAATGTTGAAGATAAAATTTCTTTGACATTTTCAATTGTAATTTTATTTTCCAATTTTGCTATTGCCAAAGCAAGGTAAAATAAATCGTTTTTGGTTCTTTGTTTTTCACCTTGTTTTTTTGCTTCTTTTAATTTATTGATATCGGGTTCGGATTCGTTATAATAAGCAATATCCGCTCTGACATCAAATCTTGAAATTATATTATTCTCGTCATATATTTTTTGTAAGTGTTTAACCAAAGGTAAATTAATTGAAGCTATTAAAGCACTTGCAATAATTATTGCTTCCGTTGCGGATTTTTCACGCATTGCAAGTGCAGTTCTGCCATTCAAAGATTTAACGGGTTCAATAGCTCCAATTATCATTCCACCGGATTCTTCGCCACCAAATATCATCCTTGGATTTTTACCCAAAGAAATTTCATTATTAAAAATATCCGTTATTTTAATATTTTCAATATTTTTTTCATACTGAGCTTCAATTTTTCTTATTGCTCCGGCAATTTCTTTAAACCCGACAGGAGTGTTTATGATTTTAATTTTATTGGCTTTTGCCCATTCATCCCAAGCTTTTGAGCTTGCACTGGTTTTTATTATAAAATAGTCAGTGTTTTTATCTTTTTCAAGTGATTTATTCCAAAAATCCATAATCATTAAAAATGCTTGATTAGCACTAAATATACACAGAAGGCGATTATTATCAAGTTCTACAAAATCAACACCGGCTTTTTTTATGTCTTCAATAATATCAGACGGAACTATTTGAACAATATTTAATCTGTCATGATCGGGATCTGTTATTAAAACAACGGTACCCATCGGATAATTTTTTAGTTTGTCTCCGTAGTTTAAAGATTTAACAACAGGAAAATATTCTTTATTGTTTTCGTCTTTTCCGACAACGGTAACATCTAATGACCAGTCATAGAAAATATCATTACCGTTTTTATCTTTTTTAACATCTTTTCCAATTCCATGGAAAAAGGGGTCTTCTTCTTTGTTAAACCAGTCGAATTTATCTTCTATATTTAATTGTTTTAAGATTTTAGATAAAGTTTTATAAGCACATCCGCCAACCGAATCTATAACAATTTTTTTATCAAAGCTTTGAATTGTTTGAATATTTTTTTTGTTTGCGACTCCGCTTCTTAGGTATTCAGTATATAACTCAAGTCCGTTGTTTAATTTTTCCATAGCTTTTTCATCAATTAAAGAATCGTTGCAAGATGAAAATTCAATTTCAAAAAATCCTTTTTCTTCAACAGTATTTAAAATTTCTTCAATTTTGTTAACAAATTCCATACTTTCATCGGGTAAAAATTGCGAACCTTGATTGTTTAAATCTTTGGTTGCATTTTTAACTGAAATTCCATGGGAACTTGTAATATATTCAGCTCCCACCAAATCTAATTTAAAAGCTAGAAAAGAAGCAAGCCAGATAGGAATTGTTTCACGATTGACCGGAGTTAATGTTCTAATACCTAGTGATGCTTGAATTCTTGCTATAATATCAAGATATATTTTTGAATTATATCTTACTTCGCAGCCAACAAGTTTAACAAGTTTGTTGTTTGGATATTTATCTTTCAAAACCAGTGCTTTAGCTAATGTTGCCAAAGTAATTCCTATTGTATTAATTGGAAATCTTGTGTCGTGAGGGTATAAAATATTTTGAGGTCCTCTAATTCCGGCGGTTGAAACCATTGCTTCTTTTTTGTACGCTTCAAACCAACTTTTTAAATTTAAATTCTCAACTAAAGATTTGGTTAGTTTAAATGTAAATTTATTTTTATCGTGGTAGTTAAAAATCTTATCTTCTTTAATTGCTTCGGGAGTGTTTTTTTCAACACTATCTTTAAGTAACTTCTCTAAATCGTTGTTTAACATATTTCTACTCTCTTAATTATTGCTAACAACAATACTAACATAAACAAACAGTTTTATACATTTTTAGTATTTTCCTGTTTTTCTTTTTTAATATCTATATGAGCTTTTTCCGTTAATGTTTTTTTACCGGTAATCTTTTTAAAGAATCTTGACCAAGCACCGATTAAACCTTTTTTGGATGTTTGTTTTTCTTCCCATTTGATTATTTCTTCTCTCGACTTCATTTTTCTTACTGGTTGGCAGATTGATTTTCTGACCAAAAATTCGTTTGTCATTTCAGTTGCTCCGGCTATTATGGTTGCTTGAATCAGGCTGTTGTTCAGTGCTTTGTTAAATACTGAATTAAAGATGTTCATTAAAGTGCCGTTTACTACAAAATTTGATAATTTATGTGCTATTCTTTCATTTCTTTCTTCTTGTGCTTCATGAATATTCTTGCCTTCGGATTCAATTAAAACTTTATTATAATAGTCATTAACAAAAAAGTATGAACTTATCATAGTAACAAATGCTCTTGAATAATTGGCGATTTTGCTTGTTTCAGAGCCGCTGCTAAAAGCTCGTGCATTTTTCTCCATCATTTTGGCACATTCATTTGTGTCTTTATATTTAGAAACCAATTTATGAAGTCCGTCTAAATCAATTTTTGATTTTTGATTGTTGAGTTTATTCATGGCATCAAAATATAAACTATTATTTTTGAAATTTATTTTCTCTATACAATTTTTAATTAAGGCTCCTGGAGCACTTAAAACAAGCCATGCCGTATCAAATATCTTTTTAAAACCGCTAACTACACCGGAAATGAGCCTTCTATCTTCAATTCTTTGCATTTTTTCAGGACTGTCTGTAATAGCCTTTTCATATTTTCTTAACAGTTCATTTATTTTTTGACCTTCTTCGGTATTTTTTATGCTGTTTATTGCTGTTGATAAGTCATTTTTATCATACGTGATTTTTTTCTTTGTTATATTTTTTAAAATTTTACCTATATTTTTTATACAATCTTTTAGTAAAGTAAAGGTTGGATTTTCGGGGTGTTTTTTCGGATTTAGGTTTTCTATATTTAAAAGTTTTTGGGCAGTATCGCTATCCAGCTCGCTTGTTCTACCGTTAACAAAAGACGTAAGCTTATCTTGATTATCTGTAATAAATTTTGTTATTGCTTTATTTTTGTTGAAATTGCCTCTTAAAAAATAATTCAGCAGGTATATTAAACTGGCTGAACCAAAAGCAATACCTGCAATTTTTGTAATACTATTGCTTTTTTTGTTGTTTGATTTTGTTTTGTTGTGTATAAGTTTTGCATCTTTTTCGCAAGAATTTGATATCATATTTAAAGGAGAAATTTTGCCGTCTGTTCCAATGAAAGGTGCATAGGTTTTGTTATTCAGTTCAAGTTTATTTTTAAAAGGAATATTTTTCTTTGAATTTTCATTATTGTTGTTTTGAGATTCGTTTGATAATTTCTCTTTTTTATACTTTGCAATTTTTTTAGCTTTTTTGGGTGTTAAAGGCACTAATGAAACTTTGTTTATTAACCTTGAAATAATTTCTGCAATTAAAGAACTGCCGACGATAGTCCCTACTGTCCAAACCAAACTGTTTTTTGTGTATTTATTTAATGCACCCAATGTAAAGAAAGTCATGGCTGCACTTATTGCAGTTCTTGTCATTTCTTGTCTAAAACGGGATTTTTTTGCACGTTTTGCATCTTTTTTATTGTCTTTTTGCAACATAGAGATATTATAAAAATCTCTCGCACCGTATACTGCACTGACAGTTGATGTGATGAGTCTGTTTAAAGTTCTTTCATCTCTTGAATTATAATTTTTTACTGTTTTTGATAAGTTATTGGCAGCTTTATTTGAAAATAATGCTTTGCATTTGTCTATATCAAAAACCGCTCCTTTTTCTGCATCCGGAACTAAACATGTCTTATCCGCAAATGCTTCCAGTATATTACTTATAATTTCTTTGCTTTTTTCGGCTTCAATTACTTGTGTTCTTTTTGCAAGAACTTTTTTACTTAGCATACTATCTGCAAAATTTGATAAAAACGGAATTTTTTTTGCACATTTTAGTATGGAATTAGTCAAATCAAGAGGTAAGTCAACAAAAGGATATTTTAAAGTTTTAAAAATATCAACAATTATGCTGGAATCTTTAATTGTATATTCTTGCAGAGAATCAATATTTATGTTTAATTTTTGAAATTTACCTTTTAAAAAATTATCACCAAGAATGCTGTCTACTTTTTCAGTTATTTCACCAATGTTGGTGTATACAACGTCGCCGCCTTTTTTAATTAATTTTTCAAACGAGCCTTTAAAATTAACGGGTTTGAAGTTATGAGGATATTTGTTTTTCAATATCGGCTTTTTGGCAATATTGTCTAAATAGTACCGTATGTTGTTGTCTGGTGCTAATTTCATTTCTTGTAAGATTTATTTTCTTTCTTATTTCACATTAACATAAGCAAAAATACTAATATACTTTTTTATGTAAAATTTTAAGTTTTTTATATTTTTGTTAATAATTTGTATTACGAATAAAAATAAATTATCCTTTTATTATGGATAAAACGGGCAAAATTTTAATAGTTGACGATGAATCCATGGTCACCAAAACCCTTAGTATGCTCTTGGGATTGGAAGGTTTTAGTAATGTTATAACTTTTAATAATCCGAAAGAAGCACTAAAATATTTGGAAGAATATGAAGTTGATTTGATTATCAGCGATTTTATTATGCCCGAGATGAACGGAATTGATTTTCTTGAGATTGCAAAAAAATATCAAAATAAAGTTTCAATGATTTTATTGACGGGATATGCGGATAAAGAGAATGCAATTAAAGCAATAAATGCTATTGGAATTTTTAAATATATTGAAAAACCATGGGATAATAAACAGCTTATAATAAATGTAAAAAATGCTCTTGTTCAAACAAAGTTGAAAAAAGAATTGGATAAAAAGATAACTGAGCTTGAGATTGCAAATAAAAAACTTGAAGAATATTCAAAAAATCTTGAAGAAATAGTGGAAAAAAGAACACAGGAGTTGTCTGACGCCAATTCAAAATTAAATGCTATTATTACAAGTTGTGCAGATGGAATTGTTACTTTTGATTTGAATTCAAAAATTATGGATTTAAATAATGCTGCGATAAATCTTTTTGGTCAAGATAAGAAAGAAATAATTTCAAAAAATTTTTTTGATTTAATTGTTAATGAAAAATTTTTAAAAGCTAATTTAAATAACAAAGAAAATATTTTTTTAAGAAATTATTATTTGATTAATTATAGAAAAGATATTAAAATTCCCGTTGAAATAAGTATTGCACCTGTTTTTAATCAAAAGAATAATTTTTATGTAGCAGTTATCAGAGACGTAACTTATCAAAAAGAAAATGAGCGATTGAGAGACGATTTTATAGCAACTTTAACGCATGATTTAAGGACTCCTTTGCTGGCAACAATTTCAGGTTTGGATTTTGTTTTGGATAAATCGTTGGGCGAAATTACAGACAAGCAATTTGGTTTGTTTTCTGCTATGAAGAAAAGCTCGGAAGATATGTTGGGGCTTGTTAATACACTTCTTGAAGTATATAGATATGAAGCGGGAAAAACTTATTTATGTAAAACAAAATTTGATATTTTAAAACTTGTTGAAGAGTGTAAATCCGAATTGTTACCATTGGCAAAAAAAGCTAAAATGAAGATAGAAATTGAACAAAACAGCAATGAATTATTTGTAAATGCAGATAAAAACGAATTAAGGAGAGTATTAATTAATTTAGCGGGAAATGCCATAAAACATTCACAAAACGGTACTAAAGTTATTATAAATCTTGAAAAACAGGAAAAAGATTTAAAAGTTGATGTGATTGATGACGGTATTGGTCTTGAAAAAAAAGATTGTGAAAAATTATTTAGTCGATTTTCCCAAGGAACAAATCAAAAGCGTTCCAGCTCAACCGGTCTTGGATTATATTTGTCAAGACAGATTGTTGAGGCCCATGACGGTAAAATATATGTAGAATCGGAATTAAATAAGGGGTCAAAATTTACATTTGAACTAAAAAACTCAATTAATGATTGTAAGGTAATTTTATGAAAAAAGAAAAAAAAGAAATAACAATATTGCTTGTTGAAGACCATGAATTCACCAGAATGGGACTTTCCATGAAAATTGAAAACACTCCGCATTTTAAACTTTTAGCTGAAGCAGTCGATGGCTGTGAAGCTGTTAATATGGCACAAAAATATAATCCCGATGTTATTTTAATGGATATAGGGCTTCCTAAAATGGATGGAATAACAGCAACTAAAAAAATAAAAGAAGAATTAAAACTGGATAGTGCAATTTTGATGTTTACTTCAAGAGATAGCAAAGAGGACATATTTGCGGCTTTTAAAGCAGGTGCTGATGGATATATTATGAAGGATTCAAGTTCTCAAAATTTGATAAATGCGATTGATACCGTATCCGAGCATGCTGCTTGGATTGATTCACAGATTGCAAGAGTGGTTTTATCAAATATTCAAAATGAAGAAGAAAGCCAATTTCAGAATGCAAAAAATCAAAAAGAAGCAAATAAAAAGTACGGTCTAACAAAAAAAGAGTTGGAAGTTCTTTCTTTGATTGTTGATGGACTTTCAAATCAGGAAATTTCAGAAAAACTTGTTGTTTCTATCTCAACAACAAAAGCCCATGTACATAATATTTTGCAAAAATTATATTTAACCGACAGAACAAAAGCTGCAATTGTAGCTCTAAAAGAAGGTTTGGTTTAATTATTATGAAAAAAATTTTATTATTTTTAATGATTTTTTTCTTAATAAATTCTGTTTATGCTTTTGATTTTAAAAAAATAAATCCTTTTAAGAAAAAACTACCTGAAGAAAAACCTAAAATGGTTGAAACAAGAGAAGAATGGTTGATGGAAGCGTCGGATATTCCACTAAGCGAACGAGATATACAGACACAAGAAGAACCTAAAAGCGACAAAAAGTTTTATTATCCCGAAATCAGATATATTTTTGATAAATACAATTATCCTCCCGGGAAAAGAGAATTAAATATAGAAGATGTTAAAAAGAACTTGTATTCTTATCCTTATGTTGTTGTAGATAGTAAATGTCAATATGTTGCATATCCAAGATATTATTTTTATCCGGAAGTTAATCAAATATCATCAGAGTTTTTTGTTGAAAAATTGGATATGTCGAAGTCAAGAAAAAAAAGAATACTTGAATATAATCACAGTCAAGAAAAAAGATATCCCGTTGTCCAAGCAGGCATGAAAGAAAGATATAAAAATCTTTTTAGCGGCTTAACACTTGTTGATTGGAGTGCCGATGGTAAAAAAGTTTTAATAAAAGAAAAAACCGGTTCAACTTTGAACGGTATTTATAAAACTTATCTGTATGTTTATTTTATTGATGATGATATAGAAGAAAGTTATACAATTAAACTTGTGAATTTTGATAAAGTTATTAAAAATTATTATCTTGATTATGAAAATAAACAAATTATAGAATATCGATATGATATAATGCCTCTTGGTTTTAGCTTAGAGAATGACAATATAATTATTAGTCTTTGTTATGTATATGATAATGAAGGAAAAAAATTATTTTTGGGGGCTTGGGGGTATGATTTATCAAATGATAAAACCATGCTTATTTCAAAAACTAAAACCGATTTTCCAATCAGTACAAATGGCCTAATTCTCAGAAAAACTTTGGATTAATCTTGTTTACCCTTAAAAATTTAATATATAAAAAATAAAATTTAAAAATGAATTTTAAAAAAATTATTTTTATAATTTTATTTTTAACATTAACTGTTATTTTGGTAACTTTTAGTGATATAAAGGCACAAAAACCGACGACAAGCATTAAAGCTGTTTCTGTTAAAAGTGAAAATTATAAAAAATTTCATGGCTCGGTGGTTTCACAGTTTACGACTGATTTAAGTTTTCAAAGTGAAGGAAGAATAAATTATATCCCGTATTCTAAAGGTGATTATGTAAGAAAAGGACAAGTTCTTGCAAGATTAGACGGTATATTATATAAAATCAGAAGAAATGAAGAACAAGCAAGGCTTCAAGAAAATCAAATTCAATATAATAAAGCAAAAAGTTATTTTAAAAGAATGGATATTTTGCACAAAGAAGGTGCAATTTCTGATAATGATTGGGAAGAAGCGTATTTTAATTTAAAAACAACTGGCGAAAATATAAAAATTCAAAAGGAAAAGTTAAATTATCTTGATAAAGAAATTAGCTATAATATGATAACGGCACCCTATGACGGTTATATTTTTGAAAAATATGCCCAAGTGGGAGCTTATGCGAAAGTTGGTGAAAGAATTATAACCATAATCGGGACAGATAAAACCCAAGTTGAAGTTATGGTTGATTCGGATACTATTAATTTAATTAACGTAAATAAAGTTGTAACAGTGGAACATAACGATAATAAGTATCAAGGAAAAATTAAACATATTTCTAAATCCAGTGTTAATGCCGGTGGATATTTGGTAAAAATTGAATTAGATAATTTAGAACCGCAATTAAAAGACGGAATGGGTATAGATGCTTTAATACCTTTAAATAATGATAGTGTTTCTTTAATACCGTTGAGCAGTATTTTTGAATTGGAAAACGCAAAATACGTATATAAAATTATAAATGTTAAAAATGATATTGGCGAAGTTAAGAAAGAAAAAGTTGAAACAGGCGATATTTTGGAAAGCGAAATAGAAATCTTAAAAGGTCTAAATAAGGATGATTTAGTAGTTATTGACGGGCTTGAAAAAATTAAATCCAATTCAAAAATTAAAATTGAAATATTAAAATGAAAAAAAGTCTTTTCATAATAATAATATGTATAATTTTTATCTCAATTATTGTTTTGTTGATTGCTATGAACAATGAAAATAATTTTGAGATAAGAATACAAGCTGGTTTTGAAAATGTGCCGGTCGATGAAATAAATAATAATTTTGCAGAAAAAATCAAAGATAAGTTAACGGGAATTGAAGAAATTAAAAAAATCTTTATTTTTTCAAAAGAAAATAATTGTACTATTTATTGTAAAATTAATCCCTTTTTAATAAATAAAAAGCAAATAATTGCTAAAATTCAAAGAAAAATTGTATTTAATAATGATGATATATTATATCCCGATAATATTGATTTTGATGATATGTATAATAAAAAATACGATACTTTTTTAATTATCAGCTCTAATAATGTTGATAGTAATTTTTTGAACAATTATTCAGAAGAAATTTTAGACAAATTAAATCAGCTCAGAATATCATCAAAAATTATAAAACTTGGTGAATTAAAAAAAGCCGTATATATAAACTTCGATGATAACACTCTTTTAACCTATAATTTAAATTTATCCGATATTAAAAACATAATTAAAAATAATAATTCAATAAGAAATTCAACTCAAAAAAATGATGAATTAACTTATTTTCCAATTAAAACAGATGGAAATATAAAAAATATTTTTGATATCGGGAATATAGCGATTAGTTATAAAGGTAAAAGTTTTGCGACGAAATTTTATCAGGTATTTAATATTGAAGAAAAACAAAAAACGCCTGTAGATTATTTGATAAATTTTAATGATGAACAGGCACAAATTTTGGCTGTTTCAAAAAAAGAGTTTTGTTTCAATTTAATTTATCAATATAAATTAAGAAAATTAATTAAAGAATTAAATAAAAATAAATATAATGTAAACTTAAATCTTATTAAAACATCAAAACTTGAAAAAGTAGAAATTTATCTTAAAAATAATTCAAGTATTTATAAAACTATTGAACTAAGTAAAAAAATAAACGAATTAATAAACGAGAAAAATATAATTTATTTTGTTGGATGTGATATACCAAAGATATCAAAAAATGAAGTTTTTTTTGAAAATGAAAAAAATAAACTTGTAATTCTTTCAAGAAAAAAAGATATCGAAAAAATAAAAAATGTTTTAAAAGATAATAATATTGATTATTTTGATAAGGAATATAAAAAGTTTTATATATTTGATTACAACATTAATAATCTTGAAAATAAGATTATAAAAATAAAAGATTTTCTTAATAAAGAAAAATTAATTTTAAATTACATAAATAAAGACACTTGTAAAGTACTTGGGATAAATTATATTATTGACCCTTATTCCTTAAATGATATAAGTCTATCCAGAAAAGAAATTTTTGATACTATTCTTGCCTCGAACGAAGGAGTTATAAGTGATTATTTTTTTGAAAACTCAAAAAAAATTCCGATAATTTTGAAGAACAAAAATCAATCCAATAGAATGTTTATACTTAATAAAAATACTAAAATGTTAGCAACGATTGATTCTGTTACAAATACTGAAATAAAAAATAAATATTGTGCCATAGCAAGAAAAAATAACGAATATTTTTCAACATTTTATATAAAATTAAAAAGCAATAATCCTGCTGAACATATAAAACTTTTAAATAAAATAAAAAATTTATAAATCAAAAAACCCTTCTTTATAAAAGAAGGGTTTACTCCAATTCCGCCAAATATATTATTTTATTTTAAAATTAATCATAGCTTTATGGTTAACTGCGATTAATTCCATTGAATTCCAAAATTGATTAGGGTCAAGTGTTGACTTAGCTTCCAAATTAACAGTAACTTTAGAAGAATAAAGTTCCGCAAGTTTTTGATCGAAATTATCGGTTATTTGTAGTTTCATCTTTATTTTCCTTTAATTACTGCTTACATATATATAAAGTATATAAAGATTATCTAATTTCAGACTTAACTTTTTTTGTTACAAAACTTAATAAATTGTCCGAAATTATGAATTTATAGACTAAAATTAAAATATGAAAAGAATATATTTACTGTTTATTTCCTTTTTGTTTTGTTTTAATTTTCCTGTATACAGTTCGCATTTATATTCCGAAAAATACTATCAAAATGCTTGGTGTTCAAAATGGAACGGCAGGCAAGAAGTAAAATTAATAGATTCAACCAGAGTTGATTGTATTACAAAAAATTATGCCATAGAATTTGATTTTGCACCGAAATGGGCGGAAGCAGTCGGTCAAAGTTTGCATTATTCAAGAATGACCGGAAAAAAGCCGGCTATTATATTGATTATCGAAAAAAACGAAGATTTTAAGTATTACCATAGAGTAAAACCTTTATGCGAAAAATATGATATAGCTCTTTGGTACATGAAACCGCCTGAGGGTCAGAGTATTAAGAAACAAACACCAATTATAAACAAAGATATTATAATTGCTCTTTTAAATTATTTAAAAGAAATAGTAAATGTAATAATGTAGCTAATTAAATATAATTTCCGCCATATTTTGCATTTTTTCCTAAAAGTTCTTCGATATATAAAAGTCGGTTGTATTTAGCGGTTCTTTCCGCTCTTGAAAGGGAACCCGTTTTGATAAAACCTGCATTCATTCCAACTGCAAAATCGGCTATAAAGGTTGATTCGGTTTCACCGCTCCTATGGGATATGATTGTTTTGTAGCAAGCTCGTTTTGCAATTTGTATTGTTTCAATTGTTTTAGAGATTGTACCGATTTGATTTGGTTTTATCAAAATGGAATTTGCAACTTTACTTTTTATGCCATGTGTTAAAAGTTTAGGGTTTGTTGTAAAAAGATCATCTCCCACAAGCAGACTTTTTTTGCCTAAATCAGAGGTAAAGCTTTTCCAATATTCAAAATCATCGGCACTTAATCCGTCCTCAATTGATATAATCGGAAACTCTCTTAATAAAGAGCTTAGATATTCAATCATTTCACAACTTGATAAAATTTTGTTTTCGCCTTTTAAATTATATTTTCCGTTTTCATACAATTCGCCTGCTGCGACATCTAAGGCAAGTTTAATTTCATCCGATGAATATCCCGCTTTATTTATCGCTTCGCATAAAATCTCTAAGGCTTCCTTTGCATTATTTAATTGCGGGGCAAAACCTCCTTCGTCTCCTACGTTGGTGGATAAATTTTTCTTTTTTAGAATATTTTTTAAGTGATAAAATACCTCTAGTGACATTTTCATTGCTTCACTAAAGCTTTTTGCTCCAATAGGAACAATCATAAATTCTTGAAAATCAAGCAAATTATCACTGTGAACCCCGCCATTGATTACATTTATAAATGGTACGGGTAGAATGTTTGCATTAATTCCGCCTATATATTGGTATAATTCAATACACAAAAGCTTGCACGCACTGCAACAAGCTGCCATAGATACTGCTAAAGCAGCATTTGCACCTAAATTCGAAAAATTTTCGGTTTTATCCAGTTTTTCTATTTTTTCATCAACTAAATCCTGATTTAAAGGGGATATTCCGATAAGTTCAGGGGCTATAATATTTTCAACATTTTTTACGGCTTTTAATACGCTTTTTGAAAATAAATAATCAGGATTATTATCTCTAAGTTCAACTGCTTCTGTTGTGCCTACAGAAGCACCGGATGGAACTGACGCAAAGGCTTTAATACCGTTACTTAAAATAATTTCCGCCTCAACGGTTGGAATAGCTCTAGAATCTATAATTTGTCTTGCTTTTATATTTTCTATTAAAATTGCCATATATTTTTTATATGACAATTTTTAAAAAAAAGTAATGCTCAATGGTATAATGACTTATTTTCCTATTTCAAGAGCACTTACAGACATTGCTTTTGAAATTGTCATAACACCTAATGATGCTTCGTAAGCACGTTGAGCTATTGTAGCATCCGCAATATCTACCATAGCGTTTGTATTTGACGTTCTTATATAACCGTATTCATCAGCATCAGGATGACCGGGTTTATATATTTTAGCTCCCGGAGTAGGGTCTTCAACGATACCGTCAAAATTTACCCCACCCATATTGCCCGATAATGCTCCCATACCCATAGAAGACAATACTGTTGCAAAGCTTTGGTCTTGATTGGATGAAATAATGGGAATTTTTCTTGTGTAATTAGGAGTATCGATGTTTGCTATGTTTTTAGCTGCAATTTCAACACGCTTACCATGGACTGAAAGTCCTTCACGACCTATTTGAAAAGCATTCATTAAACCCATAAGTTATCTCCAATCTAGCTGTTAGCAGAAACATTGAGTGCAGTCTTTATTTCTGTTATAGTGCTTGATAAGTGTCTTACTGCAATGTTATATAAAAGGTAATTTTCCTGCATTAAAGCTAATTCATCTTCTGTTGAAATATTTTCGGTTGAGGAAGAACTGCTTGAAATTGGTGCAGGTCCATATTTTTGTATAATTTTATTTTCTAAGCGTGATGAAGTTCCGCTGTTTAAATATTGTGAAAAATCAACATCTTTTCTTCTGTATCCTTTTGTGTGCATATTTGCGATGTTGTCTGATAAAGCTTCTTGTCTTTGTGAAACAAGATTTAATATTTTTTGCGGATTATTTAATAGTTGTGTCGGAACAAGTCCCATAATTTACCTCTATTCAGTTATATTAATTGCTTCTTGATACATTTGATCGACCGCCTTCATCAAAGAAGTTGATGCTATAATTGAAGCGTTTATTCTTGAGACCATATAAACTTCTGAAATAACATCCAAATTTGAACGTTCTATTCCGTATTGTTTTATATAGTTATGATCTTCAACAAGTTTCATTTCACCGGAATTTTCGGTTGCAATAAATTCATTTGCTCCGACATCTTTCAACGCTTCTGGATTTTGAAATTGAACAACGGGAATTGTTCCTACATATTCAGGTTTATCTGTTATTCTTTTATATGAATAAACATCACCGTTTTCTTTTATTTCAATTTTTTCGGCACCTCCGTCTATTTTAATGCCTGAGCCTACTAAATCTCCTGTTTTAGTAATTAAGTAACCGTCTTTGTTTGTTGTAAATGCTCCGTCTCTTGTATATCTTATTTCACCGTTTGAAGTAGTAACGGGAATATAGCCTGCACCTTGAAGCGCAATATCTAAAGGATTATTTGTTATTAAAAATTCTCCTGTTTTTGTATCTGTTCTTTCGATTCCATGAACTGAACCGTCAGCATCAATTATATTTTCAAAACGAACGGCTTTGTATCCGTTGGTATTTATATTTGCAAAATTTTGAGTAGCATAGGCAAGTCTGTCAAATTCAACAGTCATATTTGTACTTGCTTTTCTTATAATGCCTTGTAGATTATATGCCATACTTTATCCTTTATACTTGACCTAATTTTGAAATTGCTGTTGATAATTTTGAATTTTGTAATCTGAACATTTGCCTGTTAGCTTCAAAACTTCTTTTATAATTTGCCATTTCTATATACTCTTTTTCAAGTGAGACATTGGAAGATTCAACATATCCTTGTCTTACGCAATTTGAAGAAATATTAGCTCCGTTTGCAGAAACTACCCCGATAATTCCTGCGGGAATCAACCCTCTTTTTTCTTTATCAAATACTCCGATTTTTCCATCAAGGCCAATATTAATCAAATCAATGCTTTCAGGAACAACCGGTAATACTATTGGGCTTCCGCCGGCAGATAAAACTTTTTGGTTTGTCTGGGTTAAAAGTTCGCCGTTTTTATTTATTTTAAATCTTCCATCACGAGTTAACTCCATACTTCCATCTTTATTTAAAACTTGGAAATAGCCTTTTTCAGATAATGCTAAGTCCAAAGGTTGTTGAGTCATAATGAGTCTGCCCACTTGATCATCGACACTATGTGAAAGTGCGTTTGTTCCTATAAATTCCGCAAAAGAGGAAATTACGGCTTCTTTTCTTTGGTAGCCGATTTTGTCAAAACCAACTACATTTTCACCGAATATTCCCATAATATCCATATCCATTTGCATGGCATTTATGGATTGAGCTATTCCGTGTGCGTCAAAATTTATTCCTGCGGCAAGCTTCATGGTTTAATCAGACTCCTTTTTTATAAGGCTACGGATTTATGGAATTTTTCTTTAAGGGAAAAAAGAAAAATACACTATATAAATTAGGTTTAATGTAGTTTTAATTAAAGTCAAGCAACATTATTGAATTAAGTAAAAAAATAAAATATAATAAAGTTTATGGCAGATAATAATAAAGAAAAAATAGAGTTAATTAGAAAATCATTTGAGTTTAAACATTTAAAAAAATATAAAGAAGCAATTGAAATGTTATATAAAGCTCTTGAATATGATGATTTAGCACAAGATAACGTTGAGTTACTTTCTCAAATTGGTGATTTGCATCTTTTGTTAAATAATTATGACAGAGCCTATGATGAATTTCAAAGAGCATTGTCCATTAACAAAAATCATACATACAGTCAAAAAAGATGTTTTGATATTTATTTTGAAACAGACCATTTAAATAAAGCATTAAAATTGGCACAAAAAATGTGCGAAGAAAATAAAACTCCGGAAAATTATTATAATTACTTAAAAACCTTAATAAAGCTTGAAAAATATCAAGATGCAATTGAAATATTTAATTCAGTTGATGAAGAAATTAAATTGGATGTTGATATTTTATATTTGATTTCAACTATAAGCAGAGATAAAAAAGAGTTAATTTTAAAAAAGATAATTGAGTTAGACGAAACTAATTTAAAAGCAAATTTGGATTTGGCAAGTATTGAGTTTGAAAGAAAAAATTTTAATAAAGTTGTGGAATATTGTACAAATATAATTGAAGACAATGCTCTTGCTTCATACTATTTGGGTATGGCTGAAGCAAATAATCAAAATTATATTAAAGCAATTGAATTTTTTTCTAAAGCAATAGAACTTGATTATGATGAACATGATTTTTATTTTGATTTAGCTAAAACATACATAGATATATTTTGGCTTGATGAGGCTTTGGGCGTTTTAAAGAAATCCGTTAATTTTTCTTTAATTAAAAATAAACTAGAAAATTTGGATGAAAAATATTTTATAATTGGATGGATTTTAATTAAAAAAGGCGAATTTTCAAAAGCAATTTTAAATTTAAATTCTATAAAAGAAAATTCAAAATTATTTCCTAAGGCACAGATTTTAATTCAAATAATTAATTTGAAAAATATGAATCTTGCAAAAGCAAAGAATGTTCTTGAGGAATATTTAGAAAATGAAAAAGATAACCCTCTTTTGTTAGATACCCTCGGATCTGTATATAAAGAGTTAAAATTATATAAACAGGCAATAGATATATATTCAAAAGCACTCAGAATATATCCGGACTCTGTCTATTACAATCTTGAAATAATTGATTTGTTGATTGACAATAAGGATTATGATGAGGCATTAATAAAAATTAATGATTTTACAAAAAAATATCAAAATTGTGCAAATATATTTAATTCACTTGCTCGTATATATTACAGATTAAATGATTTAAATAAGACGCTTGAAGCTCTTAACCATTTTATTGAATTAGATAAAAATACGGCGGAATCATATTATTTTAAGGGGCTTGTTTTAAACGATTTATCAAGATTTGATGAAGCAAAAAATTCAATATATCAAGCAATAAAATTAAATCCGAATGTTGCAAAGTATTATTCGCAAATGGCAAGGAGCTATCAGGGGCTTGAAGAATATGAAAATGCACTTTTATATACAAAAGAAGCAATCGAACTGAATCAAAATGAATTAAATTATAAAAAGCAGGCTTATGAAATCGCACTAAAAATTGGTAATGATTCTCAAATTAAATTGTACAAAAATCAGTTAAAAAGAAGTGAAGAAATTTTGAAATTAAAAAGATAATTTTAAAACGGAGAAGGAGGGATTCGAACCCTCGGTAGAGTTACCCCTACAACGACTTTCGAGGTCGTCACCTTCAACCACTCGGACACTTCTCCGTAAAAAAACGGAGAAAGAGGGATTCGAACCCTCGAGGCAGATTACTCCACCTAACACCTTAGCAGGGTGCCGCCTTCAGCCACTCGGCCATTTCTCCAT
>CALVGZ010000017.1 GCA_944327225.1 Candidatus Gastranaerophilales bacterium
CTTGTACTGTAGCAAACTGTGCGGTATGTGATAAGGATGGAAAATGTGAAAGCTGCAATCAAGGATACCATCCATCCGGTGATAAAAAAAGTTGCGAAAGCAAATGATTCTAATTTTATGAGAATAGGCAACTTATGCGTTACAAGAAAAAATATGGGAGATAGTTTGATGCTTCCAATACCATATACTGTTAGTGTAGCTCAAGCAGGAAGTGAATATTGTTATTCTCAATCTCAAAAATGTTGTTGGAAAGGCGAAACAACTTCTAAATATAACTCAGAAAACGGCGGGTATTCAGGTTGCACAAGAACAGTATGCAACCGGGAAGCAGCAAATGAAATATGTGCTAAATTTAATTATGCAGGAAAAACTTGGAGACTTCCAACTCCTGAAGAAGGCAAAAATTTTGCATTATATACTGCTTCATTAGGAGGCAATGGTTTGATGTTATGTACTAATGGTGTAGTTGATTCCGCTATTACAGCACAATGTAGCTATGTAGAAAATTGTAAAGGTTCATATCAAAATGCTTGTGTAGCTTATGACGAATGGCGTTCTGAATTTGATGCAAATACAGCATATATAACTAATTATGACCGCGGAGTTTATTGGCCTGGTGGTACGATATCTAAATCGCGAGCTGCTTCAGTTCGCTGTGTAACTGAAATGAACTAATTTTCATATTATTTTTTGTGTTTTGGTTAAGGGGCAAAGTTAATGCCCCATTTTTTTAATAATTGAATAAAATATTTTTTATTATATTATTATGTTATGAAAAATTTAAAGGAAATATTTTTAATATTTTTTATATTTTTTTCTTTGTTTACGGGATTTATAGGAGTAAGCAATAAGGCTTTTGCTTCCAGAAGTGTTGATTTTTCGACCATAAATTTAATTCAAAAGAAAAAAGATATTGCTGTTCATTATAAAACTTTTGGACAGAGTTTGTCTGTGTTAGCTGATAATTCTGTAATTGCATATACTTCTAACAGAGCAAACCAGAACAGTTCTTTTTTGGGAAATAATTGTATTTCAATTTTAAACAGGCAATTTGATATATTATCTGAAAACCTTTATTCCAATTCTTATTTTGATAGCTCTGCTATCGGTATTTCTCTTTTATTATTTGAAATTCAGCCTAATGCTCCTTAGTTTTTATTTTTGGTTTTTAAACAGAAAATAAGAAATAGGAGAATTATAATGAATATTGAATTATTATTGCAAAATTTTAATACAGGTGTTGTCATAACGTTTATTGGTATGGCTACTGTTCTATTCTTTTTAACTTTAATGATATTTGTTATGAGAATTATGGAAAAAATTATTTTTCAGTTAAATAAAATTTTTCCTGAAGAATTGCCTGTTGAGCAAAAGAAAAAAGTTAAAAGTAATGATGAGTCTGAAATTGCTGCTGCAATAGCGATAGCTTTTGCTCAAAGTGGAGGAAAGTAGATTATGGATTTTGTACATAATTTTGTAAATGCAAACAGTGTTGTAATTTCTGCAACTTTGCTTATTGTAGCTTATATTTTTATAGCTTTGGAAAAAATTCCAAAAGTTACAATCGCTCTTTTAGGTGGTGCAATAACTATAGTTTTGGGGCTTGTCAGCCAAACCAAAATGCTTGACGGAGTTATAGATCCTCATTATTTTGTTAATTTTGTAGATTTTAATGTAATTTTTCTTTTGGTTTCAATGATGATTATAGTTTCTATAACAACAAGAAGCGGTGTATTTAGCTATATTGCCAATGAACTTTTAAAATTTACAAAAGGTCACCCTATAAAAGTTTTAATTGCTTTAGGATTGTTTACTGCTGTGGTAAGTGCGTTTTTGGATAATGTTACAACTGTAATATTAATTATGCCAATAACTTTTTCTATAGCAAAAAAATTAGAGATAAATCCTATCCCCTTTCTTTTGACTGAAATTGTTGCTTCTAATATTGGCGGAACAGCTACTTTAATTGGCGATCCTCCTAATATTATTATAGGAAGTGCTGCGGGTTTCGCTTTTATGGATTTTATAAAAGAATTAACTGGTGTTGTTGCAGTTATTTTGATTGCTGTGATTTTAATGCTCGTTTTATGTTTTAGAAAAATTCTTGTAGCTGATGAAAATAAAATGCAAGAGGTTGTTAAAATAGACAATTCAAAAACAATAACTGATTATAACTTGATGGTTAGGTCTATGATTGTTTTGACACTTGTTATTTTGGGTTTTATGCTGCATGACATTATTCATATTGAAACATGTATCGTTGCAATGCTCGGTGCAAGTATTTTATTACTATTTGAAAAGCCGACACAAATTTTGCAGGATGTTGAATGGAATACAATATTTTTCTTTGTAGGTTTATTTATTATTATAGGCGGTCTTGAAGCATCCGGTGGTATAAAATTGATGGCAGAGTGGATTTTAAATGTAACGGAAGGTTCTAAAACCGCTACTGCAATGATTATTTTGTGGGCATCGGGCGTTATATCGGGTATAATTGATAATATACCGTATACTGCTACTATGGCACCCATGATAGCCGAAATACAAAAGGTTATGGGAGCAAATTATGCGTATCCTCTATGGTGGTGTTTGTCTTTGGGGGCTTGTCTTGGCGGAAATATGACAATAATTGGTGCTGCAGCAAATGTTATAGTTTCTGAAAATGCCGCAAAGGAAGGTCATCCTATAGCATTTTTGAAATTTATGAAATATGGTGTAGCAATAGTATTAATTTCTCTTGTAATTAGTACAATTTATATTTATTTAAGATTTTTAAGGTAGATTCAATATGACAGAAAAAAATAATGAGAAAAAAAAGAGTAATTCTCATCCTGAAATTATGTTAACGTTAATATATACGGTTATTATAGTTATTTTTATGTGGGGATTATCGATTTTTTTAAAATAATAAAACCACCTTTTAAGGCGGTTTTATTATATTTGTTAAGACTTGAAAAAAGCTTTAAAAAAAGTTAAAATTAAGTATATAGTTTAAAAAAGGAGAGGATTATGAAAAAAGTATTAGCAGTTGCTGCAATAATAGCAATGACAACTTCAATGTCTTTTGCTGCAACATCTTTTGGTAATTCTTTTAAAAATGCGGTAAAACAAGATATTCAAAATACTAAATCGGATTTAAAAGAAGCAGCTAAAAAGGATATGGAAGCTAAAACACAAGCTAAAACAAGTGCTTCTCAAGCAAAAAAAGCTGAAAAGATTAAACAAATCGACGCTAAATTGGCTGAATTAAATAAAGAGCTTGCGACAGTTAAGAACGATAAGAAAATAACAGAAACCGAAAGGGTTTTAAAAATGCGTCCGATTCAAAGACAAATTGATTTTTATACAAGACAAAAACAAGCATTACAATAAAGAAAGCCCTTTGGGGCTTTTTTATTGTAAATTTATAATAAAAATTGCGTTCCGACAATTATTTTATGAGAGTCAGACCCACCTTGATTTTGGGCAAATACATAATTTAACATAACTCTCATTGTTTGACCCAGTATAAAGTAATTTATTCCTGCGGTATATTCTTTTATGTTATTGTTTGCGATTAATTTATTTGGATCAAAGTCATCATATCTTAAAAGAAATTCAAGTTTTTTTGTAATCCTATAAGCCAGTGTTATATTATAGCCCCATCTTTTTTTGTCGGTTAATCCCGAAGCACCGTTGGAGCCATCTGCGTTTTGATATTCCGCAAGCATCCAAAACCTTTTATAATCATATCTTATGGCTGCACTTGTGACAAAGAAATCCTGAGAATTTCTGCTACCTGTTTGCATACCTCCGCCAATATTTAAATTTCCGTATTTTTCTTTAACCTTTGCTAACGGTTTGAAGTTTACCCATAAATCCGTTTCAACACCCGGAAAAAATTCGCTATACCAAGTGTCGGAACTGTAGCCGCCAAGGTCATAGTCTAAATATTTATAATCGCCTTTTATACGTATGCCTGTTTTTCTTATGTTACCAAAATTTCTTGCTGTTTGCGAACGAGCTAAAAACGGAACTAAATATGGGCATTGTCCGCCTTCATAACCGACATTAGGACGTGAAGTACCAAACATTAAGGTATTGTGAGGTATTCTTTTTGTTTCAATCCAAGCATCTAATACAAGTTTATGAAAAAAATCATCGTGCATATCCGGAGTTAAATCAAAAAGCAAATTATAACCTTCTTTTTCGCTTCTGAATTTGCCTTTTAAACCTACATTAATTAATTGAGTATTATATTTAAAGTTAGATTCTTTTTCACTAATAGTTTCACTGAGATTGAATATAAAACTTCCTTGCAAACCGATATCTTTTATGATTCCTTTGTTAAATTGAGCGGTTAATTGTCTTTTAAACATACCTTCAGAATTATTCAGGTCATATTCTTTTTCTATTATTCCTTTTAGAGCTTCTTTTGAGTAGGGGTTGATTTCTTTTTCGATTTTATCTTCAAGGGTTTTTTCTTGTTTTTCAAGTATTACAGGTTCTTCAAGGATGACTTCTTTTTCGCCTTCAATTAAATCTTTTTTTCTTTCAATATTTTCTTTAGGTGAAATTATAACATCATCTTTTGCGGTTTCTTCAATTGCAAAAACAGGTGTCATAAAACAAATTATAAGAAGTATAAATATAATCTTTTTCATAATTCAGGGAATAAAAACGGCTTATAAGTACTTTATAAGCCGTTGTCGTTATATAATTAGTCTTTATTGTGGTCATCTCTAAGGTATGCCATCCAGAAAAGCAATACCACAAAAACAAGTGCTCCAACTATGTTTCCAAGTGTTACCGGTATTAAATTATGGATGAAAAATGTTTTCCAAGTTAATGTTGCTAATTGATCTGCACCAAAACCTGAAGCAGCCACAACGGATGGAACAGATTTCATTAATATTCCGCTTGGTATAAAAAACATATTAGCTATGCTGTGTTCATAACCTGAAGCAACGAATGTTGTAATGGGAAAGAATATTGCAAATATCTTACCTATTACTCGTCTTGAGCTTGTTGCCATCCAAACAGCCAGACATACAAGCCAGTTACATAGTATGCCTCTGCAAAATGCTTCTATAAAGCTTAAATTAACTTTCATGTGGGCATTTGTAAGGGTATTAACACCGAGAGCGTCGTGTGCATTGTGGCACATAGCTCCGTAATATACTAGAAATGCCAGAATGATTGAACCTATAAAGTTTCCTAAATATACTATTGACCAGCTTCTAAAGAGTCTGGCCCAAGTAATTTTCTTTTCAATAACCGAAAACATCATCATGACGTTTCCTGTAAAAAGTTCTGCACCTGTTAAAACAACCATCATAAGTCCTGCTGCGAAAACCATGGCTCCGATTAATTTGGATGCACCCCAACCCAGAGTTTCTGCTGTACCTGTAGAAACCGTTAAGCTAACTTGTGCACCATAGGCGATAAATGCTCCTGCTGCAATAGCTAAAACAAACATTTTTGATTTTCTATATCCTGCCTTTTGGGGCATAACTTTTTCGGAAAAACCATGTGCAACTTCATTTGGTGCAAGACAGTCTTTGTTGTCAATAACTTGATTTGACATAAATATCTCCTTAGTTTTGTTGTAATGCTAAAAAATATTGATGGAATTTATCCGAAAAAAATTGTATTCCTTTAATTATAATTTTCAAGTATTTTTTTAAAATTTTATAATTATTTTTTAATATAAAAACAGGGGGTATTACCCCCTGTTTTTATATTTACTTTGCTATTGAACACAAACCGTTAACAATACACCTGCTGCAACGGCTGAACCGATAACTCCTGCAACATTTGGTCCCATAGCGTGCATTAATAAGTAGTTATTTGGATTGTATTCAAGACCTACTTTATTAGATACTCTTGCTGCCATAGGAACAGCAGAAACACCTGCCGAGCCGATAAGAGGATTGATTTTTTCTTTTGAAAATAAGTTCATAATTTTTGCCATAATAACCCCTGCCCCTGTTGCAAGAGAAAAAGCAATAATGCCAAGGATTAAAATGAATAATGTTTGAACTGTTAAAAATTGGTCGGAAGATAGTTTGGAGCCTACCGACAATCCTAAGAATATTGTAATTATGTTAATTAGTGCGTTTTGCATTGTATTTGAAAGTCTTTCAACAACACCGCACTCTTTACATAAATTACCGAAAGCAAGTGCTCCAACAAGCGGACAAGCACTTGGAAGGAATAAAATACAAAGAGAAAGAACCAAAAGAGGAAAAACTATTTTTTCACGTTTAGAAACTTCTCTTAATTGTTTCATTTCAATTTTGCGTTCTTTATCAGTTGTTAAAAGTTTCATAATTGGCGGTTGTATAACAGGTACAAGAGCCATATAGGAGTATGCTGCAACTGCAATGGCGCCGAGTAATTCAGGAGCTAATTTTGAAGTTACATATATTGAAGTCGGGCCGTCTGCTCCGCCTATGATACCTATTGCACCCGATTGTGGAAGTGTAAAGCCAAAGATACATAAGGCCAATAATAATGCTCCAAATATTCCAAATTGTGCAGCACCTCCTAAAAGAGCGGTTTTTGGATTAGCAATAAGAGGACCGAAGTCTGTCATTGCACCTACTCCCATGAAAATTATCAAAGGGAACAGTCCTTGGTGGATACCTGCTTCATATACAATATATAAAAACCCACCCGGTTCATTCATTCCGGCTCCGGGGATATTTGATAGAAATCCGCCAAAGGCGATAGGAATTAAAAGTAAGGGTTCATATTGTTTTTTAATTCCAAGCCACATCAAAAATAAGCATACGATAAGCATTATTGGTGAGCCGAATTGATGTAAAAATTGTTCAAACGCATTTGTTATATTAGGATCTGCGGGTTGAACAAAGTTGCAAATTCCTGTGGTTTGCCATAATTGTTGAAAAATTTCACCTATATTCATTTTTTTGTCTCCGCTATTAACCTAATGTAACTAATGATTGACCGTTTTTAACTTGGTCACCTTGATTAACGTTGATTGAAAGGACTTTTCCTGAAGCAGGAGATTTGATTTCCGTTTCCATTTTCATTGCTTCTACTACCAGTAAAACATCGCCTTCAGCAACTTCTTCGCCTTCTTCTACTTCAATTCTTAATACAACACCGGGAAGGGCTGCTTTAATATCTTGACCTTCACCCGAGCTTTGTGATTTAGCTTCGTCAATGCCGGCTTTAACGGCAACTTCATAGGATTTTCCGTTGACTGTTGCTTTTGTGCCGTCTAACTTAACAGTATATTTTTTGCCGTTCAAGGTTACGGTATAGCCATTTTTTGTGCTTTCGCCGTCAGCACACGCACAAGCTTTATTTGGTTCATTTTTTCTAACACCCAAAGTACCTTTTCCTTGAAGGAACATAATTCCTTTTTCTTTACAAGCACCTGCGATAAAGATATTTTCTTCTGTAACTTCAATGCCCGCATCTTCAAGCATTTTAGTTGCAGCTTTAATACCTTTTGTTTCGTCTTTATCGTTCAAGTCAACAACAAGTTCAGTTGTTGGTTGAAGGTTTAATTGTTCTTCCGCAATTTTAATAATTTCAGGATCAGCTTCGCATGGAGTTTTTCCAAAATAACCGAGAACCATTTTTCCGTATCCTTCTGCAATTTTTTTCCAAGCACCAAACATGACGTTATTAAATGCTTGTTGGAAATAGAATTGTGAAACAGGAGTTACAGATGTTGCAAAACCGCCTTTTTCAACAACTTCCTTCATTGCTGCAACGATTTCGGGGTATTTATTCATTAAGTTGTTGTCACGCAACATTTGAGTGTTAGCAGTTAATGCTCCTCCGGGAAGCGGTGATTGAATAATCATAGGATTAACAGCCAGTGCTTCAGGCGGTAAGAAGTAGTCTTTCATACATTCTTTGAATATTTCTTCCGTTTCTAGAATTTTATTAATATCAATACCTAGGTCATATTCTGTGTTTTTCAATGCATGCCACATAGAAACTATATCCGGTTGTGCTGTTCCGCCTGATACAGGTTTCATGGCAAGGTCAATACCGTTTGCTCCGCCTTCTAGGGCTGCCAGATATGCTGCAAGACCTGTTCCTGCTGTTTCATGGCTATGGAAACGAATATGGGCGTCTTGACCAAGTATTTCACGAGTTCTTTTAACTGTTTCATAAACTTTTCTTGGAGATGAAGTTCCTGAAGCATCTTTGAAAGCTAAAGATGTGAAAGGAATTCCCGCATCTAAAATAGAACGTAGAACTTTTTCATAAAAAGCAACGTCATGAGCCCCGCTGCATCCGATTGGAAGTTCCATCATAGTGATTGTAACTTCGTGATTTAGTCCGTTATCTGTTATACATTGACCTGAATATATTAAATTATTAACGTCATTTAAAGCATCAAAGTTTCTGATTGTTGTAACTCCGTGTTTTTTGAACATTTTTGCATGAAGGTTAATCATATCACGAGGTTGAGAATCTAAACCTACAACGTTAACTCCACGAGCCAATGATTGTAAATTTATGTCAGGTCCGACGGTTTCTCTTATTTTATCCATTGTTTCAAAGGCATTTTCTCTGCAATAGAAAATCGGTGATTGAAAACGTGCACCGCCTGCAACTTCAAAATGTTTGATTCCTGCTTCTACTGCTGATTTTAAAGCAGGTAAAAAATCGTCCACGAATACTCTTGCACCGTAAACTGATTGAAAACCGTCACGGAATGATGTATCCATAACTTTAATTTGTTTTTTTGTCATTTTTTTATCCTCTTTTCTTTTAATTTTATTATGCTTGAGCTTTTGCAATAGCTATTGCAAGAGCAATTTCAGAATCATCTGAAGTATTTTTTGATTTTGTTTTAATTTCTTCAACTGCAACAGGACAAAGTTTGTTAATAAAACAAACGCACTTTGCCATAATTATCATTGCAAAAACTAAAATTGTAAGAAATGAAAATACAATTCCCATTCCAACAAGCATTGTTATGCTTCCTTCAGTCCACAATTCAGGGTTTAACATAGTATTTCTCCTTTTATTCCGTTATTTAAAAAATTTTCATATCCTTCTTTAAAATTATTTAAAAATAAATTTAAAAAATTTTCTTTATCGACTGTTTTTCCGGTTTCTTCAAAAATTGAAGTTGCGGGCTGATCAATTTTAATAAGTTCGTTTTTTTCAAGATTTAAATTAATTCCAAAACCAACCACAACACCTTTAAAAACTTGTCCGAAAAATTCTGATTTTGCAAGTATTCCTGCTATTTTTTTGTTGTTAACTAAAATATCATTTGGGTATTTAAAAGTTGGTTTGAGATTGTAATTTTCAAGTGTTTTAGCTCCGATTAGAGCTGTATATCTTGTAAGTTCATTCAGATGAGTTATGTTTTTTGGTTTTAAAATCAAGGAAGCATATATGTTTCCGCCGTTTTTATTTGATGAATACCACGTGCGTTCAAATTGTCCTTGTCCTTTTGTTTGAAGGTTGCAAGATACTACACTAAAATCGTCCAATTCCTCTAAATGTTGACGAGCATATTCATTAGTTGAATTTAACTCATCAAAGTGAATAATACTGTGCATAGCTAAATCATAACAAAAACAAAATTTCAAAACAAACAAAATATTAGATTTGAATTTCTTTTCCGAAAGGAATTATTATATTATTTTTTTTATGAGTTATGTCTTTGCTATAAAATGTTGGAATATTAAATATTTTTGAATATTCTTCAAAAACAGGAATAATTATGTTTTCTTCCAAATAAAAATCACCAAATATAATTCCTTTTATTTTTTCTTTTAGTTTTTTATTGCGATATATTTCATATAGCATTTTATCAATTTTATATAATGGTTCGTTTAAATCTTCTAAAAACAGTATTATATCTTTATTTGGAAGATAATTTCCGTTAGAAAAAGTTGAGACAATGCTGGATAAATTTCCGCCCCAGAGAGTCCCTTTGCAGGTTCCGTCTTTTATTGTTTTTAAATTCAATTCAAAGGAATTTTTTTTAATAATTTCTAAGTTTTTTTCTAGGTTTTCAACAAAACCGTTTGAAATCATTAGTGAATGAAAACATTTTACATTAGTTTTTTTGTGCAGTGCGATAAGAAGAATGGTTGCATCTGAGCTTCCTAAATAAATTTTGTTTTTAATTAAATTATAGTTAATTTTATCCACTATTCTTATTGCCCCATAACCGCCTCTAATTGAAATAACCATATCAACTTCATCATCTAAAAAGGCTTGTTCAAAGTATTTTACACGGTTTTCATCGGTATCTGACAAATATTTGTATGATAAATTTTCATTATAAAATTTTTTAATTTTAAAATACTTTTCAAGAATTGAAATTTTTTTATTGATTTCATCAAAATTTTTAATATTGCCTGAGGGTGCAACAAGTCCTATGGTTTTAATTTTTCGCATAAATTCATTATACATTTATTTTAAAAAATTAAAACTTTTAATCATAAATTATGGTAACACCTGTTTTTCCTGTTGCCCCGCCTATATCTTTATGATATTCACCGTTTGTGTAGTACATTTCATCGCCCATGGGGTTTGAAAAAAGTTCCTGATTACAATTTATGGATTTTGGACTTTGTTTAATATTTGAATTATAGGGGCTTATTCCCATTTGTTTATATACATCCTGATTAATGGGTACGGAATATCCAGTTAAAGCTCCACCATTATTGTTTCTGTTAAACCAGCTTAAATAGTTGCTAAGACGACTTCTTCTTAATCTATCCATTTGTCTTAAACGGTGTAGTCTTTGAAGTCTTTGTATGTTATTTGAATTTAGTCTTTGATATTGATACGGGCTGTAATATGTTCCGTAGGGATTATAGGTTGGTCTGTATATTGTTCTTCTTGGTGTAATTCCATAAGAAGAAGGCTGTTGCAAGTAGATTTTTTCATAGGCAACTGCAAAAGAATCTAAAAATAATAATAAACTCATAATAATTAAAATATTTTTCATAACTAAAAGTTATTTTAAAAATTCAATATCTTCATCAGCTAATAAGGCAATACATAAAGAGCTAATTATATTATTAAATTTTGTAACAAAAGTTTTTTAAAAAGGTTTAAATTTTAAAGTTTTGAATTGATTTTGTCGATATTTATTGTGTTAGACAATGAAGTTAAGGAGAATAATATGGGGCTTTCAGCAAGCCAAGCAAGATTTTTGCAATTAACGGCAAGAAGGAGCAATGTTGAATATCAGGCTCAACAGATTAATTTTCAACGTCTTCAATGGTCTGATAAGTTAGCGGCAGTTTCAAGCGAATATCAGGACAAAACTTCCAATCGTAAGATGGTTTATAATTTTAATAATGGTGATGGTATAACTCAGGTTGATGTTACCTATCAAAATTATAAAAATTATATGAATCAGCAAATGGAAGGACTTACAACCGCACAGGATAAGTTTTTTCTCGTTTCTTCGACCGGAAATAAAATTATAGTTGCAAGCGAAGAAGAACGAGACGCAATGATTGAAAGATACACGACTTATACTCCTTATTCTGTTTCATCGGAAGGAGAAAATGGCGTTGAAAATTCTGAAAATCAAGAAATTGTTATTCAAGAAGATGAAGAAGGAAACAGTCAACAAATGCTTGTTCAAAGAGAATTCAATGTAAACGATTTTATGATTGTTGACGATCTTGATGATGTTGATAATTTTCAAAATGCAATTCAAAACGGGATTTATTTCTTTGCAAAACGTGAGTTAAATACTGAAACGAATATGTTTGAATTTAAAACAGAGTCTTGGGATACAATAGGCGGTGGTGCCATAGGTGAAGTTTATGATACAACTGATGACGCTGAAGCAGAGGCTGAATATAAAGCTATGTCAGATAAAATTCAAAATATAGATAAAAAATTAGAACTTCAGTTAAATAAACTTGAAACTGAAAGAAATGCCATTCAAACAGAAATTGAAAGTATTTCAAAGGTAATTGATGACAATATTGAATCGTCATTTAAAACATTTAGCTAAATTGTCAAACATTATAAACACAGAAAAAACGAGTTAATTATTTAACTCGTTTTTTCTTCCTATTCTTTCTATTATTTAATTTTATGCATAATAAAGTGTTCTTTTGGTTTCATTATCATCTTGTGGCATAAGTTCACCGGTTCCGTTATTTTCTGGAACTCTAAAGCCTTCAAAACCTGCTTTTTCGCCAGTTTTTTGTGGTTTTGAAATAAACGGATTACTTTGAACTTTGTAATTACCATTTAAATATGCTTGTGCAAGCTCATAGTCTTCTGTTGTAGGTTTATAACCTTGTTCAACAGTTGGAAGTGTGCTTGGAGCACCTTGGGTATATGCTTGATGATAGCCTTGAACTTGAGGCTGTTTATAATATGAGCTTGCTGTTTGTTGAATAAATGGATTAATTTTATCTATTGCCATATAAAAATGCCTATACTAAATCTATTCATATTTAAAAAGTATTTTTTTAAATAAAAATTGACAAGTGTTTTTATAATTTTACAAAAGTTAATAATTAACCTCTTGAAAAAACTTCAAGTAAAAAAGAGTCTTTTGTTTTAATTGGATTAAAATATGCAGCACTTGCAACCATAGCTGCGTTATCCGTACAATATTTAAGTTCAGGTGCGTTTGTTTTATAACCTTGTTTTTTAAGTTCTTCTAAACGAAATCTTAATTCTGAATTTGCAGCAACTCCTCCTGCAAGTGCGATTGTTTTACAATTTAATTTGTCTGCAAAATGCTTTGTTTTTTTAATTAACGTATCTGCTATTCTGTATTGGAAACTTGCTGCTATATCTTCTTTTGGTAGATTTTCCGTATTAAATTTTTTAACTTCTCTTAGGACAGCTGTTTTTAAGCCTGAAAAAGAAAATTCATCTTCTTTAACTTTTGCTTCGGGAAAATTAAATGCGTTTTTATTGCCACTATGAGCCATTTTATCCAATAATATTCCTCCGGGGTATGGAATGGAACATAATCTTGCAACTTTGTCATATACTTCTCCAACCGCATCATCGATTGTTTGAGCTAAAATTTCTTGTTTATCATAATCTTTAACATAGATAATTTGACTGTGTCCGCCTGAGACTAGAAGACATATAAATGGTGGTTTTAAATCAGAATTTATAAAATTTGCACAAACATGAGCGTTTAGATGATTAACACCTATATATGGTTTGTTGTGAACCAAAGCCAGTGTTTTAGCAGCGTTTAAACCTACAAGTAAACATCCTACAAGCCCCGGACCTACGGTTGAGGCGAAGGCGTTAATTTTATCAGGTGTTATGTTTGCTTTTTCATAGGTTTCTTTTATAACTATGTTTATTGAATTTAAATGTTCACGGGCTGCAACCTCGGGTACCACCCCGCCAAATTTTTCGTGAGTCTTTATTTGACTTGATACGACATTTGAGAGAACTTCGCGTCCATCTTTTACTATTGCTACAGCTGTTTCATCGCAACTTGTTTCTATTGCAAAAATTATCAATTAAATCTCTTTTCTAAGTTTTTTGTTGTAGTTTATTTGCATTTTGTTATAATAATAGCATGAAAAATAAACTGTTAATTTCATCTTTAATTTTTTTATCTTTAGCTTCGATGGTTTTTGCTAATGATATAGAGGAAGCTACAGGTTTATATAATGAAGCTATAGATTTATATAAACAAGATGAGATTGAGCGTTCTATTGAACTTTTTAATCAAGCAATTGAAATTAAGCCTGATTTTTATGAAGCTTATTATAATTTATCTCAAATATTGATGTCTTTAGATAAAGACGAGGAAGCATATAAGGCGTTAGAAAAACTTGTTAAATTAAAACCAGATGACTATGAAAGTCTTTATAATATTGGTAAAATTCAACATAAGAGAGGTTATTTATTAAGTGCTCATGAATACTTATCAAAAATTCCTCAAAATGCTCCACAATATGAATCAGCTAAATTGTTAATTTCGAAAATTGAAAAAAGACAAGCCGAGCTTAATTTAGAAACAAAAATTAAAGAACATAAGGTAATAGTTGATACTTTGGGAAAAGTAAAAGGAGTTGAATTAGCGGAAATATCTGCTCCATCCGGAGTTGCAACAGACGGCAGGGGAAATATTTATGTTGCAAGCTTTTCAGAAAATATAATTTATAAAATTTCTGTTTTCGGTCAAAAAAAAGTTTTTTCAAAGTCTGCTTTAATAAAAGGTCCTGTTGGAATTGCGGTTGATAAAAATGATAATATCTATATTGCAAATTATTTGGCTAATAATATTGTAAGAATTACCCCGAATTGGCAGGCTTCGATTTTTGCGGATATCGAAAAACCATATTGTATGTTTTATGATTCCGAGCATAACAGAATTTATGTAACGGAACAAAATACAAATAAGCTTTATAAGTTTGATATTTAATTTTTATTTCCAATAAACCTTAAAATTTTCAATTTCGTTAAGTGTTTTATTATAATCACCCTTAAAACAAATACATCTGTCGTCAATATAAAGATAAGAAGGCAATTTTACGTTGGTTATGTCTTTAAAAAATTTATCTAAATCATTTTTTATCAACCATTTAGCTGCAAGCATTAAGTTTCTGGTTGTAAAAAGATACAATTCAGCTTGTTTTGATAATTTTTCTATAAATTCATAAGCTCCAATTTTAATTTCAGGAATATAATTTTCATTGAATTTATCTTTTCCATATTCATTCAAAACGCCATCTAAATCTATAAGTATTTTTTTGGTGAACATAAGATTAACCTTTCTATTTTTGCACGCATGCAAAAAATAATTAAATAATAGCATTAAAATTGCATATATGCAAAGCAATGAATTACAAAAACTAGGCAATCATATAAAGAAACTTCGAAAAGAAAGAAAACTAACAATTAGCGCTTTATGCTATAAAAATGGGCTTGAACCTTCTACAATAAGCAGAATAGAAAAAGGTCAAATAGAACCTAAATATCTTACATTAATGAATATTGCCAAAGCCTTTGATTTGTCACTAGCTGAATTTTTAAATTTTTAAATCATCACATTTTTTTAATTTAATTATGAAAATATTTTTATTTTGAAATAAAGGTATAAAAAATTGAAACCCTATTTTTTTAAGGGTTTCAATTTTTTATAAGATTTTAATTCAGTGATTTTATTTTTTGATTATCTGAGCTGCAATAAATTGTTCTTCGCGATTTTCGTATAAAGGAGCAAGTTTTACTTCTTGTTGAGGCATTGTTCCTTCTTCAATCGGAAGATATACTCTATAATCTATATCAGGGAAACAATTATCTATTGATTCTATTGAAGACAATTCTTCTTCAATTATTGCGTTATTGTCTATCATATCTGCAATTTTTTCAAATCTTTCGACGTGTTCTCTGAATCTGTCTGTTGCATAATCTTTAGCTTGCCATGTTGTAATTAAGAATGGCCAATCCGAACTTTGTAAAAGTAGATTTTCTCTTGCAAGTTGATTTAATGCACGTTTTAAAAGGTTGTTTTCAGGGATTTTTTCATATCTTGAAACGATATCAATAATTCTTTTTTCGCAAGAATGAATAATCGGCCACATCCACTCTGTTAAATGGTTTTGCCATACCCAGAAATGTCCGCCTTGTCCCCAACTTGATTCGGGGATTTGGATTGCTTCTGTCGGCGGATGAGCTTTCAAATATTCCCCTGCTGTCATCATTTCGACTTCGGGAACGTAATTATTAAGCTTTTTAATTACTTGTTTAATAAATTCAATTCCTTCAAACCACCAATGTCCGTATAGTTCCGTATCAAAAGAAACCATAACAAGACCTTGTTTTCCGTTGTGAGAATTTTTGTAATCATTCAATAGGTGGTAAATTAAATTTGTGTAGTGGTCGGAGTTTGAATTTACCTGATTCATTGCTAATACTGGGTCATAGAGCATCTTATCTCCAAGGTCAGTAGTAGACGAGGTTATTCTCCAATAGTGCATACCGGAGTTACAGTCTTTTCTGTGAAATTCTCTGTAACATCCGTCTCCGGGGTAACCGTCTGCTGCTGACCAAACCTGGAAACCTGCTCTATCGTTTCTACCCATCACGGCAACTTGTGCATCAGGTAACCAATATGCACTGTATGTGTCATATCCGGTTGCCTCTCTTTTTGGTAATGGTATATACTCAATATTTCCGTAGACTCCTATATTTCTACGGTTTCCGATAGAGTTTCCACCTTCAATCACGTGTGATTCGGTGAAAAAGTATTCAATGTCGTTATTTTGTAATGTTACTTCAATAGCATGACGCCATTTTTTCTTTCCGTCTTTTCCGATAAATTCATATCCTTGACGGTATGCACATTCAGGAAGCCAACACCCCTTTGCTTTTTTTCCAAAAAGTCTTTTTGTAGTGTCGGAGCCGACTTTAAATTGTGCATTTAAGTTCGTATCTGTTGCAAGCAACGGTGAAAAACCATGGGTTGCACCTGAGGTTGTTATTTCAATACAACCTAAATCTTGGTATTTTTTAAAGCCTGCAATTAAATCCTTATTGAATTTATTAATAAATAAATCTTTAATTCTGTTGTACCAATCAAAATAGTATTTTGCCAAATATTTTAAATGTTGGCTGTGTGCAACTTCAGGATCAGGGTATCTTTCGAGGTCTTCGGATACTGCTTTAATTCTTGAATCCAGATAGTCAATAAATCCTTGTTGTAAGTGTGGATCGTTTAATTGTTCCCCTAAAATCGGAGTAATTCCGATAGTCAATTTAGCTTTTATTCCTTCGTCATATAATTCAGAAATCATATTCAATAAAGGAACGTAAGTTTCTTCCATACATTCATATAAACATTCTTCGCCAAAAGGCCACATTCCGGCCATTCTGTAGTATGGAAGGTGCGAATGTAACATAAAGACGAATTGTCCGATTTTTTGCACCATATTTTATTTTGCCTCCGATTTTTCCTGTTAGTGTTTTTACTATAACATAAATTATAATAAAAAATAATCATTTAGAATTAGTACATTTGTATAAATTTACTAAAGTTAATATAGTTAATAAGAATTAATATTAAATTTATAATTGATTATGGTGTTTTTTGGGTAAAATATATTTTATGAATGAAAAGAAAAAAGTTTTATTTGACCCCGGTTATGCTCCTATTGTGATTGATTCTATAGGGCAAGTTGGGTATGTGTATTATATGTTTTCAGCTATTCCGAATTTAAAGTTAAAGAGATTAAATTTTCCTATGACTTTTAAAAAAATAGAGAAATTATTGAAAATAAATGTCTCCTTTTATTTGGGTTGTCTTTTGTGGGCAAATATAATTTCTACATGTAAAGATTGTGAAATTGATGGAAATAAGCTTTTGGGAGAAAACGCAAAAGAAGATGAATATACAAGTGAAATAAATTTTTTGATTGATTTTCTAGAAAAAGATTTTCCTCGTGATTGTAAGTATTTTATGAACAAAGAATATGTGTCTGATAAGAAATATTTAAAAGTTTTAAAAACTTATAAGGATTTTTTGGTAATAAATAAAGGTTTTGTGGAATGTTCAAATACAAATCAAATCAAAATGCCCGAATATTGTAAGAAATTCAATAGCGAGGTGTTAGAAACCGTTAGGGAGAAGATAAATTTAGCTATTTTAAATAAAGATATAACTTCTCTTTTTGATTGTTATGATTATATTTTATAAAAGAAGTCGGGGTTTTGAATAAAACCTGTCCATTTAAAAGCGTCAAAAATGTAACACTACGGTGACAGGAAACACCCGACTTCTTTTATATTATAGGTTTTATTTAAATCAAAAACATTGCCTTAAAGTTTAATTAAAAGCTTCTTAATTGAAGTGCTTGAGCTATGTGAGAAACTTCAATATTTTCTTTTTCTTCTAAGTCTGCTATTGTTCTGGAGATTTTAAGAATTCTATCAAATGCCCTTGCGGAAAGATTAAAGCTATTTATTGCGTTTTTTAGAAATTGTCTGGTAGTATCATCAATTTTGCAATATTTTTTTATTAATTTAGAATTAAGTTCAGAATTGGTTAAAATACCTTCATTTTTATATCTTTCCGATTGAATTTTTCTTGCTTTTATAACCCTTTTTCTTATTGTTTCAGAATTTTCAACATTATTGTTATTATCTAAAAGCTCATTTTCATCAAGTCTTTGAACTTTAATTTGTATATCAATTCTATCCAGTAACGGGCCTGAAAGTCTTTGGCGGTAGCGGTTAATTTGGTATTCTGAACATGTGCATTGTTTTTTGCTATCGCCTAAAAATCCACATGGACAAGGGTTCATTGCTCCTAAAAGTATAAAGTTGGCAGGATATTGAATGCTGTTTTGAGCTCTTGAAATTGTAATTACATTATCTTCTAAAGGTTGTCTTAAAACTTCAAGGGTTTTTCTTGGAAATTCAACCATCTCATCTAAAAAAAGAACACCCCTATGTGCAAGGGTAATTTCGCCGGGTTTTGGATTTGAGCCTCCACCTATGATTCCCACAGCACTTGCACTATGGTGTGGTGAGCGGAAAGGTCTTGATGTAATTAGGGGTTTTGACCTATCCAGAAGTCCCGAAATTGAGTAAATTTTAGTTAGTTCAATTGCCTCTTTTTTATTAAGTGGTGGTAAAATTGACATAAAAGCTTTTGATAACATCGTTTTTCCCGCTCCGGGAGAACCTGACATTAAAACGTTATGTGCTCCTGCTGCTGCAATTTCAAGTGCTCGTTTTGCGATTTGCTGTCCTTTTACATTTGCAAAATCAAAATTAAATTCTTCTTTTTTGTTTAAAAAATCTTCAATTTTTTGTTTTAGAGTTTTTAAATCGCTTTCACCGTTTAGATAAGAAACAACTTGTGAAAGATTTTGTGCTCCGAGTGTTTCGATATCATCAATAAAACTTGCTTCTTTTAAATTTTCGCAAGGAACTATTACTTTTTTAATTCCCAAGTCAGCTAACCCGCATATAATTGGTAAAACCCCGTTTACCGCCCTTAAAGAACCATCCAGTGAAAGCTCTCCAATGAATACAATTTCATTTTTGTTAAAATCCTTAATTATACTTTCTTTTAATAGAATTCCGACAGCCATCGCAAGATCGTAGCTTGAGCCTTCTTTTTTAATGTCTGCGGGTGCTAGATTAATAACTATTTTTGTTTGAGGAAAGGAAAAACCTGAATTTTTTATTGCTAATCTTAGTCTTTCTTTTGCTTCCGATATTGCGGTATCTCCAAGTCCTATAATTGAAATTTGGGGGATGGAATTTATTGTGTCTACTTCAACATTAATTTCAAAAACATCCAGACCCGAGATTCCTGCACTTTTGACTGTAATTGCCACTATATTTCCTCTTGTTCACTGTTTGGAATTAATTTTAAAAGTTTAGTGTTTGCAATTTCAAAATTTGGATTAAGATTTAAAGAGGTCTTGTAAAATTGAATAGCATCTTTGTTTTTGTTTATTGCTTGATTATATATTCCGCAAAGATAATAATAGTAGTAATTTTTTTCAAGAGTAAAGGATGCGTTATAAATCAAGCCTTTTGCAAGTTCATAGCTTTTGTTTTTTAAATATAGTTCAATAAGCTCTCCTACCGCTTTTTCATACATAGGATTAATTGTTAAAGCTTTTTTTAAGAAATCTTCTTTTAAAATATCATTTTTTTGAGCGATGCTTATTGCACTGTTGTAGTATGCTAAATATTCATTTTGAGGCATTTTGTCTATTTTTTGTTCCAGTTTTTGAAGTTCTTTAGGGTTTTTTGCATATTGTCTTTGGGCAACTGCAAGTTTTATAATAATTTCATAATTGTTTTTTTCTTTTGAAATTGCTTTTTTATACATCTTGACGGAATTTTTGTAATCTCCGTGGATATATCTTATATCCCCAAGTCCTATAAGGGTTTCCGGATTATTTTTATTTTCTTTGTATGAATTTATAAAATATACGTTTGCTCTTTCTATGTTTCCGAGTGCAAGTTCACTTTTGGCATATAGCGTCATTATTTTGTCATTATCTTTATCAAAATTTAAAATATTTTGGCAATCTTTTTTTGTTTTTTCAAAATTACCTTCAACAAAACTCTTTTTTGCTATGTGATATTTTTTTTCTTTTTCGTCTTTTGCTGTATTGGCTAAAACTGTTTGTTTTAAAATTTCAATTTCATCTGCAAAATCAACAGTGAGTTTTGTTTTTTCCAATTTTTCAATTAATTTTTGTGCATCATTATATTTTTTTGAACTAATGAGAGCGTTTACTTTAAAAATTTGATATGAAATATTGTCCGGTTTTAAGGAAATTGCTTTGTTGATTGAATTTATTGCCTGATTGTATTTTTTTAGTTCTAAATTTGCTCTTGCTGCGGTATATTGGGCAAAATCATTTTTTTGAAACTTTTCTTGGTTATTTGCAAGTTCATTAATTGCTTCTTGAGCTGTGTTTTCAAAATATATTCCGCTATATAGTTTTGCAAAATATATTTCGTCTTCTTTTGTTAATTGTGTTTTTGGTTTATAACTTTTTTCAAGGTTATTTATGTTTTCATAAAATTGATTTTTGTAGACTATTTTTTCAATTGCTTTATCCCCGAGTGAAAAGAAACCAATTTCATAGAAAATTTTAGATAAGGCTAATAAAGATACATCATTATCTATTTTTTGGATTAATTTATCGTATTCATCATAGGCAACTGAAACGTTGCCTTGATTAAATTTTTGAGTTATTGCAATAAAATCACGTCTGATTTTTGCTTTTTTGTCTGCAATATTTTCTTGCGGTTTTGTTTCATTACTTAAAAAAGTATCTACAATATTTGCTAAGTTAAAATAATTTGAATTTGGATTTGGTTTGTATTCATTATGAATTTCTAAATTTTCAATTGGTTTTAAAAGGTCATCACTTTGAGCTTGAGCTTGAGCAAACAAACCAAGCAGGCCAAACATAAAGAACAAAGATATTATGTTCTTTTTTATTTTTTTATACGGTATAGTGGTAATATTTATCAAATGTCTCAATTAACCTCAACTCTTCTTCGGTGATAACTTTTCTATCTTTTATTAGGATACCATATAATTCACTTAAATTAAACTCCCTTAATAAAATTTCGTCATTTTCAGGACTGAAATCAGAATTGCTCAAGATTACATTTAAAATATCGTAAACCGAAATATTCATAAAGGCATTAACTATATTTTCATCAAAATGTGTATTTTTGCCATTAAGTATTATTTCAAGTGCATCTTTAATTTCCATTTTGTTACGGTAATGTCTTTTTGACGTTATGGCATCGAAAACATCACAGACTGCAAGGATTCTTCCCCCAAGAGGAATATTTTCGCCTTTTAAGCCTCTATAGTATCCTGTTCCGTCAAATTTTTCGTGATGAGAACTTGCAATTTCGGCTACATCTTCAAAGTTTTTTGAAATATAGACTTTGCCTAAAATATTGTGTGTGAGTCTTGCGTGTTCTTTTATGTGTTCATATTCTTCAGGAGTTAATCTGCCTTCTTTTTGGAGAACTGAATCTTTAATTCCGATTTTTCCTATATCGTGCAACAGTGAAGCATTTTTTATAATTTCTTTTTCTTCGTCTGATAATCTATATTTTTCACAAATTAATTCGGCATATAAGGTAACTCTTTTAGAGTGGCCTGAAGTGATTTTATCTCTTGCATCTATTGAGGCTGCGAGAGTATCTATGAAGCTTGAAAATAGCTTTTTTTGCTCTTCAATTAATTTTTTTTGTTTGTTAAATAAATTAGCATTTTCAAGGGCAATTCCCGCAGATGAGCCTATTGCAATAAGCAAGTCTTCGTCTTTTTGCGTAAAATCCCCCTCAATTTTATTTAATACTTGAAAAACGCCTACTATTTGATGTGACAAATTTCTAATTGGCATACAAAGAATATTTTTTGTTTTGTATCCGGTTTGAAGGTCAATATCTTTATTAAAATATTCGCTTTCATAAGCATTTTTTATGTTTACAGTTTCGCCTGTCATTGCGACATGCCCTGCAAGTCCTTTATTGGCGGAAAATCTTAATTCTTTTGTTTCAAGACCGAGTGCGACTTTGCTCCAAAGTTCATTGTGTTCATCATCAAGCAGAAAAACCGTACATCTGTCTGCAACAAGTGCTTGTTGAATTTGTTGGGCTATTATTGTTAACAGGCTGTCAATATTAGTTTCAACGGCTATTGTTCTTCCTACCTGAAGAAGTGCTAAAAGTGCGTCATCTTTTATTTCATTGGGTATAAAAGAAGGCGGAGTAGAGGATATGACTTTTTGTCTGTTTTCATCTTCAATTTTTTGTTTGTATTTTAAAATTGCCTCATCTAATTTATTTCCTTCGGGTATTTTTATATATAGACTTGCTTTTATAAGATTTAGTGCCGTATTATAGTTTTTTTCGTAATATTCTATTAGGCCGGAAATAAAAACATTAATTTTTTGTGCGAAAAGTGAATTTGATGAATTTGCAAGGTATTTTGCATCATTTAATAGGCTTAAAGTTTGGTAATATCTTGCTCCTTGGCGATAATTGTTAATAGCAAGATAAGACATTGCAACAGAAACTATGTCGAAAGTTTTGATTGCAATTGCGTGTTTGTGGATAGAGCTTAGTTCTTGTTGTTTTAAAAATTTGTCTTTACAAATGCAATTAAAAAATGAGTTGATAAGGTTTTCTTTCATCTCATCGTAGTCGTCTTTTGGGAGATTTTGTAAAATTTTAGTCATATCCTATCCTATTCTATATTGTAGAATTATTATTCTTTCATGTCAAACAGTCAAAAAGCCTGTTATTTACTATAATTTCAAAATTTTTACAACAATTTGAAATTATAGTAAAATTAATTTTAAGGGGAATTTATGGAAGATAAAAAGACACTTATTTTAATAGATGGTCACGCATTGGCTTTTAGAATGTTTTTTGCACTCGAACGAACAAATATGCAAACAACGACTCATATTCCGACTTGGGCGGTTTATGGTTTTTTTAAGGCAATCTTTGATCTTTTGGCGGATAAAAAACTCTCTCTCAAACCAAATTCTATTGCAGTTGCATTTGATGTTTCAAAAGCAACTTTTAGACTTGAAAAATATTCAGAATATAAGGCTAACAGATTAACCATGCCGGACGCATTAAGAACCCAGTTGGAGATTATTAAAGACGGGCTTAATGTTCTTGATATTCCGATATATACAATGGAAGGATATGAGGGTGATGATGTTATAGGTACTATTGCGTCTCAGGCAAGTAAGAAGGGTCATAGAACATATATTTTAACTGGTGATAAGGATTCATTTCAACTTGTGGACGATATGGGTTTAATTTCTGTTTTAATTCCTCAAAAAGGTGAGATTAATGAATATAATAAACAAAAAGTTTTTGAAAATTTGAGCGTATATCCTAATCAAGTTGTAGACTATAAGGCTTTATGCGGAGATAGTTCCGACAATATTCCTGGAATCAGAGGAATTGGCCCAAAGAGTGCGGCATCTTTGCTTGAAGAATATTTAACTCTTGACGGAGTTTACGAAAATATTGAAAAAATCAGTAAAAAGTCCTTGAAGGAGAAATTAATTGAAGGTAAGGAAAACGCATATTTATCTCAGTTTCTTGCGACTATAAAAAAAGATTTAGATATAAAGTTTGATTTTGATGGAGCTTGTCTTAATGTTCCTGATAAAGAAAAAGTTAAAGAATTTTTTCAAAAACTGCAGTTTTATTCATTTGTTAAAAATATTGATAAATTACTTTCTCCTTTTAATGTAGAAACTTCTTGTAAAAATGAAAATATTGTTAAATTTGATGAAATAAATCCTTCAATTTTGCAGATGAGTCTTTTTGGTGAATCTGAAGAAACAAAAAAATTGAAAGAAGTTATAAAATTAAAAGATGATGAAGTGAAAACTTTTTTAAATTCTATAAAAACAGGAGATAAAATAGCATTATTAACAGATTATGCCGACAATAATTTTTGTTATGTTTCAGACGGTAAAAGCACTTGCAAGGTTTCGTCCTTAGAAATAAAGGATATATTTTTAAATGAGGAAATAAAAAAATGTGTTTATGATATAAAAACTATTTTGTCTTCTGAAATAGGAGATATTAAAGGAGTTATAAGCGATGTGCAACTATCAAGTTATATGCTTGATTCATCAAGAAAACATGATTTGGTTACTCAGATAAATGAATGTTTGGAGATTGTTCCCGACGAAAAGGATTTATATTCTTTATGTTCCTATATTTTAGATTTAAATGAATTTTACAATAAGAAATTAACCGATGCAGAACTTAAATTATTGAATGAGGTTGAACTTCCTTTGGCTTTTGTTTTAAGCGATATGGAAAAAACAGGAGTTAAGATTGATGTAAATTGCCTTCAGGAAATTGGGAAAGAAATTGATTTTAAAGTTGCTGAATATGAAAAGAAAATATATAAAGAGGCTGATTGCACCTTTAATATAAATTCTCCAAAACAGGTTGCTGAAATTTTATTTGATAAATTACAAATTAAACCTAAGAAGAAAGGTAAATCCGGAACATACAGCACAAATGCCAAGATATTGGATGAACTTGCATTTGAATATTCAATAGCGTCAGATATTCTTCAACATCGTCAATTAATGAAACTAAAAACAACATACATTGATGCTCTTCCCAAGCTTGTTAATAAAGACGGAAAAATTCATACACATTTTAATCAAATAGTTACAACGACCGGCAGATTGTCTTCTTCGGATCCAAATTTGCAAAATATTCCAATCAGAACAGAATTTTCAAACAGAATTAGAGGAGCGTTTGTTCCTTCGGATGTTAAATCGTATATTATGAGTGCTGATTATTCGCAGGTAGAATTACGTCTTTTGGCACATTATTCAGGAGATGAAGGTTTAATTAAGGCATTCATAGATGATATTGATATACATAAAATTACTGCTTCCAAGATTTTTAATGTGCCTGTTGAAAATGTCACGAAAGAAATGAGAAGAAAGGCGAAAACTGTTAATTTTGGTATTATATATGGTCAAACAAGATATGGGTTGTCAAAAACGCTTGGAATTGAGCCTTTTGAGGCACAGGAATTGATTAATAAATATTTTATGACTTATCCCAAGATTTCGGGTTATATTAATTCAACTCTTGAAAAAGCAAATGAAAAAGGTTATGTTGAAACTTTATACGGCAGAAGAAGGTATCTTGGGGCGGAATTAAATTCAAGAAACGCAAACATCAGAGAATTTGCGGCACGTGCTGCAATAAACGCTCCATTGCAGGGAACAAGTGCTGATATTATTAAAATAGCCATGGTTGATTTATATGAAAAATTGAAAAACTATAGAGCAAAAATGATTTTGCAAATTCACGATGAATTAGTTTTAGAAGTTCCCGAAGATGAAATTGATATAATTAAACCAATAGTTATCAAAGCCATGGAAATAAATCAGCCTCTTAAAGTTCCTCTTAAGGTTGAGGTTGGGGTCGGTAAAACATGGATGGAAAAGTAAAATGAAAAAAATATTAATAGTTTTAAGTTTATTGTTTTCAATTTGTTTTGCTCAAAGTATGTTTGAGGAATGTTATAAAATATATCCAAAAGATGCTGATACTCTTTTTATGAGTGCAATAGGTGCAATTAATTCTGATTCAAGGTTTTCAATTTCTGAAATTCAATCTGCAAACGGATATATTTTGTTTTTATACGGTTCAAAGTATTATCTTTTAACGCTTACAAAAAGATATCAAAATCAAACCGAAATAAAAATTCTTCCTCAAAACAGTGATTTTTCTCAGGGAAGTACGGTTGCAAAAACTGTATTTGCTTTGATAGATTCTAAGTTAAAGAATTCTCCAATGGGACTTGTGAAATAGTTATGACGGATGTTGAAAAAAAATATGCTCAGGTTTTGGTTGATATTAATAAATTGGGAACAAAGACATTTAGTTATTTAATTCCTGATGAATTTAAAGAGGAAATTAAAGTAGGCCAATCGGTTCTTGTTCCGTTTGGAAGGAGAAAGGAAGGTTTAAAAGCTTATGTAGTTGGGTTTTCTAATTATCTTGAAGAAGGAATAAAAGCTAAATATATCACAGAAATCTTAGAAAAAGAACCTTTATTTTCTCTTGAATATTTAAAACTTTTGGATTGGGTTGCAAATTATTATTATTGTGATATTCAGACGGTTTTAAATACAGCTTTGCCACAGAAGTTTTTTGAAAAAAATGTTAAAAAATATAGAAAACCGAAAAAAGAAAATGAAATATTTAAAATTGATAATGAAGAAAAAATTGAACATAAGTTGTCAATTGAACAAAAAAAAGTATATGAAGAAATAAAAAAAGTTAATGCCAAGACTTCTTTATTATATGGAATTACCGGTTCGGGCAAAACAGAAATATATTTTAAATTAATAGAAGATATAATTAAAAAAAATAAAAATGTTATTTTTTTGGCACCAGAAATAGCACTTGTTTCTCAGCTTACCATGCGGACAATTGAGCGTTTTGGAGCTTCTTGTGTAGCTATTTGGCACAGCTCCATAACCGAAGCAGAAAAATATGAAACTTGGAAAAAATTAAGAAATAACGAGATAAAAATTCTTTTCGGAGCAAGAAGTGCTGTTTTTGCTCCCGTTCGTGATTTGGGGCTTATTATAATAGATGAAGAACACGAAGCAAGTTACAAACAAACAATGCCTTCTCCAAGATATAACGCTAAAGAAGTAGCTAAAAAATTATGTGAATTATATGATGCTAAGCTTGTTTTGGGGTCTGCAACCCCTTCCATTGAAAGCTATTATGAAGCAGTTAATACTAATTCTCTTTTTGAGCTTAAAACAAGGTATAATAATGCAAAATTACCAAAAGTAAGTGTTATTGATATGAAAATTGAAAGGGTTGAAAGGAACTATACTCCTTTTTCAAGAACGCTTGTAAAAAACACTAAAGAAGCTGTCGAAAATGGTCATCAAGTAATTTTTTTGATTAATCGTAGAGGTTTTTCATCCTATACACAATGTATGGAGTGCGGTGAAGTTTTGATGTGTGAAAAATGTGCCATTCCTTTGATTTATCATAGTCAAACTAATTCATATAAGTGTCATTATTGTAATTTTGAAAAAAGGGGTGTAATAAAATGTCCCAATTGTAATTCTGAAGCTTTAGAAAATTTTGGATTGGGTTCTCAAAAAGTTGAAGTTATGGCAAGGGAAATATTTTCCGATTATAAAATAGAAAGGCTTGATTCTGATAGTCTTTCAAAGAAAAATGAGCATATAGAAATTTTAAAAAGATTCCAAAATAAAGAAATTGATATTTTAATCGGGACCCAAATGATTGCTAAAGGTTTGGATAATAAAAATGTTACTTTGGTTGGTGTTATTAATGCTGATTTAAGTTTTAATTTACCTGATTATAGAAGTTCCGAACGTGGATTTTCAATCTTAACTCAAGTTGCAGGACGTTCGGGACGCGGAGATGAGAAAGGGAAGGTTATTTTTCAAACTTATAACTCATCAAATATGTTTTTAAAAGATGCTCAAAAGCAGGATTATGAAAGTTTTTATAAAAATGAAATTAAATTAAGGGAATTTCTTGACTATCCGCCATTTTCAAATATGATTAGGATAGTTTTGTCGTCCAAAAATGAATTTAGGGCTGAAAAATCGGCATCAGAAATTGAATTTCATTTGTCTGATTATTTAAAGAAACTTTCTTTAGATGAAGCAATATTGGTGTTGGGGCCTGTCGAGTGTGTTTTAAAAAAGATAAGGGAAGAATACAGATATAATATAATAATCAAAAATAAATTGTCCGAAAAAGGACATAGGACAATTTTGAGATTTTTAAAGACAATTCACCTTCCGGATGATATAAAAATGGTTGTAGATATTAATCCTTCGGATATTTTATAAAAATGTTAATTAATGCAAATTCTAATACAAATAGAACTAAATTATTACAAAATAGATATTTAGAACTTTTAAATTCAGGTATTGAAGCTGAAAAAATACTTGTTCTTGTCCAAAATTCAAAAAAGAAAAAAGAATTTATAAATGAAATTAAAGAAAAATCGAACAAAGGCTTTGTAGGCTCTCTTAAAATATATAGTTTTTGGGGGTTTATAAGAGAGTATATTCTTGAAAATTGGGTTGTTGTTGAAAACAATTTGAAAGATAAAAATGCAAAGATTATTCCTTATTTATCGGGTCTTGAAATTTCTCAATATATTTTTAAAAAAAGTATAGATGAGGTTGATTTTACTGGTTACAATTCAAAAACAAGCCTTTTACATCAGCTTTTTAGAAGAAATTCCTTAATTAATTTGAATAATCTTTCACAAGAGGAAGTTGAAAAAAGGGATAATATTCTTCAGCAAACTTATTCAAATGAAGCAAATCAGGCTATAAACAAATATAAAGCAAAAACCATTGATTTAAGAGCTTTTGATTATATAAGACAAATTAATATTTTTGAATTTTTATATAAAAGAATTGAAAATAAATTTGAGTATGTTTTTGTAGATGATGCTGATGAAATTACTCCTTGCGTTTTATCGTATTTTGAATATATTAAATCCAGCGTAAAAGAGTTTTTTATAGCTTATGATGAATTTGGTTCTTCTCGTTTGGGGTATTTAGGAGCAATTAATGTTGATTTTGAGAAATTTTTAAATTGTAAAGCTTTGAAACCTTTTGAAGATGATGTAAAAACTAAAAATGCACTGAGAATTTTTAATTCGATTAAAGAAGATAAAAAAATTAATGTTGAAAATATAAAAACAAAAACTTTTTTAAAAAGGAATGAAATGCTTGATTCTGTAATCGAGGATGTTAAATGTTTAATAAATAATGGCACAAAACCTTCGGATATCGCTATTATAACACCTCTTGCCGATGAATTTTTAAAAAGAGAGCTTGAAAAAACCGGTTATAATTTTAATTTTATTTCTAAAAGTGAAAAATTAAATCAAAATAAAATTATAGGTTATCTTTTAGAACTATTAAAAATTATAATTGATACAAGTAATAAGTTTGTGTCTCCATATATTTTGAAGGGTATTTTGATTGAAATATTAAATATTGAAAAAAAAGAAGCACTTTCTCTTATTCAGGAATATAAAACAAGTTATGAATTTCAAGGTTTGAATTTGTTTGATTTAATAAAAAATAAAGATAGTGAAAAATTAAAAAAGTTTACTGAAATATATGAAAAAGTGAGATTTGATAAATTATCAAACATACTTTTTGAAATTGTGTCTAATTTTGTTTTTTTAAAAAAGGAAATATCTAAAGATATAATTAAAATTAATCAATTATTGAAGCAAATTGTTGATTTTGAAGATGTTTTTAAAAGTGGATTTAGTAGATTGGATTTAATTATTCAACTCGAAAATACAATTATTTCAGAAAATCCGCTGAGCGATGATGAGATTGATGAAAATTCTATTATTGTTTCATCTGCTCAAAAAATTATTGATTATTCTTATAAAACTAAATATCAGTTTTTATTGGATGTTTCATCTGAAAATTGGATAAGACAGGATATAGGACCTTTGTACAATTCTTGGGTTATGCAAAAAAAGTGGAATAAGGAAGCCTTTGAACTGGAAGATAATATTGAATTGACGAAAGATAAAAATGCCAGAATACTTTATAAGCTTTATCTTTTAACAGATGAAATAAGTTTATATTCAAGTGTTTATGATTATTTGGGAGCGGAGAATTTTTCAGGAATTGATAAGTATTTTGAATATAAAAATGATTCCATAAAAGATAAAAAGCTTGAAAATAAACCGATTATTCCAAGAGATGATCAAAAAGAGGTATTAAATTATAATGGCGGATTGATGTCGGTTAGTGCTACCGCTGGTTCCGGAAAAACAACAATAATGTTACTTTTGGTGGATAAAATTTTATCAGGTGAAATATTAAAAGATATAGAGCCTAAAAATATTTTTGTTTTAACTTTTATGGAATCTGCTGCAAGAAATTTTAAAGAAAAGATAAAAAATAAATATCCTAATTTAAAAGAATTGCCGAATATTTCAACAATTCATGGTTTAGCACTTAGAATTTTGAAGGAAAATAATAATTTTTCAAGAGTTGGCTTGGATTATGATTTTGAAATTTTAGACGAAGTAAAAAGAATAAATATTTTAAATGAAATACTTTATCAGTTTATAGGTTCAACCGATAAAGTTGATTTATACGACGGTGCAATAAGTGCTTATAAAAACGAGCTGGCTTTGTATGGAAATTTTAATTGTAAAAATAAGCTTTTTTTGAGTATTTATGAGGCTTATGATGAACGTTTGAAATCGGAAAATTTGATTGATTATGACGACTTGTTGCTTTTAAGTTTGAAATTATTGAAAGAAAACAAAGATATTTTGGATTATTATAATGATTTAGCTAAAATTATTATCGAAGATGAAGCACAGGATTCTAGCAATATTCAGCAAAATTTGATATTGCTTTTGGGGAAAAAATATAAAAATATAATTCGCTGCGGGGATATAAATCAAGCTATAACTTCAACATTTTCAAATTCTGATGTTGAAGGATTTAAAGAATTTATGAAAAAATCTAAAAATGTTGTAATGGACAGATGTCAACGTTGTGCAACTGGAGTTTTAGATTGTGCAAATAAAACCGTTTGTTATGCTAAAAAAGAAAAAATTGAAGCATTTAGTGATTTGATTATGAAACCTGTTGAAGGGAAAAATATTGTAGATAAAAAAGCCGTTGATAGTTTTATTTTTAAAAAAGAAAATGAGGAAAATAACTGTATTTTAAAACAAGTTAAAAAAATTTTAAGTGAAGCGGAAAAATCTAAAAAACCTGTTTCAATCGGGATTTTGTTGAGGAGTAATTTTGCCATTGATAAATGGTCGAAAATTTTTGAAAATGCAGGTATTAAAACTTACAAAAATTCGGATAGTTTAATTAATAATCAATGTTACAAAACTTCACTTTTAATTTTGGAATATATTGTAAATCCTTATGATATAAAACTTTTGAAAGAAATTGCAAAAGAACTTTATGATTTTGGTTTTTATGATTTTGATACATTGAAATATGCAAATTCTTTAACAGAACCTGTATTTTTGAAAAATGATTTTGATGAACAATTTTGGTGGGATATGAATTATTTTTTGTTTAAAAATCATTATTCAATTTATGATTTGGTTTGTGATATAGGAGAATTTTATTTTTCTAAAACTTTCGAAAAAGATAATATTCACATGGTTGCGACAATAGCAACAAAAATAAGAAATTCTCAAAAAAATTTTGAGGACACCATTTTAAAATTGAGAGAAATTCAGTTTAAAAATAGTTTTTCAAATATAAAATTTTTTAAAAACGAAGAAAAGGATTTGAAAAAATCAACAATTAGCATAATGACCCTGCATAAATCAAAGGGGGATGAATTTGACTATGTCTTTATTCCGGAATTAACAAAAGATAATTTGTGTTTGAACACAGAAGATTGTAAGTTAAAAGAAAAATCTACTTTCATACAAAAGGTGAAGAAAAATCCTAAAAGCGATTTTGAGCTGAAAAAGGAAATAGTTGAAGAAAACTTTAGGCTCATTTATGTCGGAATAACTCGTGCAATAAGAAAGTTATGTTTATCTGTTTCTGATAACTATAAGTTTTTTTCAAAAGATAAAAAATATGAAAATTCGGAAATTTTTGAGGGGGTATTGTGCAAAAAATAGATACTTTTAGTGCAAATTCGCTTAAAGTTTTGGATAAATCTTTTGAAGAATTTAAAAATAGGTATATTTACAATCTTTCGATTTATAAAAAAGATGAAAGAACTTTGTTGGGACAAAAATTTCATGGTCTAATCTGCTTTTATATAAGAGGTTTTGATGTTTCAAGACTACTTTCGGATTTAAGTTTAAATGAACTTGTTTTTTGGCAAAAACTTGAGAAAAAATTAAAATTAATTAGAGCTAATTTTTTAAAAACGGAATATTCATTTTTAATAAAAGATGAATTAAATAATGTTCCTTTTTATCTTACCGGGCGGTTTGACGGAATATATAAAGATGAAAACGGATATATAATTTATGATTGGAAAACTTTAAATTTGCCAAAAAACCCTGCTTATGACTTGCAAAGCATAGTATATTTATATGCTTCAAGTAAAATTTATAAAACAGATAAAATAAAGATGCGATATCTATCAATTGAAAAATTGGAGACTTTGGATGTCGATTTTGTATCTTGTGAAAAATATAAAGAAAAAATAGATAAAATATTATTAAAGCTGCCTTGGTTTAATTTTTCTTCAAATAATGACTTAGAGTTTCAAGAGTTGAATTTTTAATTTGATTGTTTCTTTGCTTTACTATTTCTTCGTGTTTTAAATCTAGATTTTTATCTCGGTATGTTATGGCTGATTTTGTATTTAACATACCTAATTCAAAATTGTTTAAAGGATTTTGAATTAAATCAGAGTTAAATGAAGCGACAGTGCCTATTATTCTATTTTCTTTAATGGTTTTTCCAATTGTTATCCCTGTTTTAAGCAGGGCGTTTAAGACGGGTTTGGAGTGATTATATGTGCAATATAGCCCGTTTTTATCAAGTTTTTTTATTATTTCAGATATTAAATCTTCGCTCCAAAGTTCCGATTGTTTGTGTGGAGCGAAACCGTCATGAAAGATTATGTCGTATTTTTTATTAATTTTTTTTATAATTTTTCTTATATCGTTAAAATAAAAGTGGATAAAATCAGGATTTTTAAGATTTTTTTCTATTATTTTATTTATATTTTTTGAGGATTTATATTCAAATTTATGGGATTTTTTTGCAAGTTCAGTATCTGTTTCTACGCAATCAATTAATTGAATTGAATTAAAGTTTTCTATGGCACATTTTGTGTTATAGCCAATTCCATAACATATATCAAGAATTTTTAACGCTTTTTTATTTAAAATCAGGCATGGCATTACAAATTTTTCAAAAGCTTCTTTTTTTGCACCTTCTTTTGAATGATATATTTCATTTAAGATTTTATTATACAATCCGATTGAACCGTCTTGAGTTGTAATTATTTCAATATTTTTCATAAGTTTTTTATTTTAAAACCGCTTTTTGATTTAAAAAGCGGTTTATTAAAAGTTTTTTTGTTAGTTTTGTTCTTAAAGTCTGTTTTTTGGATTTAAAAACTCCGGAATATCCAATGATGAACTTGAACTTGGGGTAGGTGCCTGTTCTCTTTGTCTTTCTTCCATTGAAGAAGGCATACCGAATGGGAATGATGAAGAATTACCTGAAATTCCGGTTGAATTAAATCCGCCAAATAAGCCGGCTGCTGAGAGTTTGTTGTCCGCTGTATTTGGAGCACTTATTTCACCGTTTTTCATTTCAAAACCGGTTGCAATGATTGTGATTTGAATTTCTCCTTGAATTCTATCATCTACAACAGCACCAAATATAACTTCCGCATCATCTGCAACAGCGTCATGGATAACACTTGCTGCTTCATTAACTTCAAACAATGTCATATCAGGGCCGCCTGTAACGTTCATGATGATACCTGTTGCACCGTTGATTGATGTTTCAAGAAGTTTTGAATCGATTGCCAATTTAGCAGCTTCAAGAGCTCTTCCTTCTCCTGATGACTTACCGATACCCATTAAGGCACTTCCTGAAGATTGCATGATTGTTTTAACATCAGCAAAGTCAACGTTTATTAAACCGCCGACAAGGATGATATCTGAAATACCTTGAACACCGCATAATAGAACTTCGTCAACAACAGAGAACGCATCTTTAAATGTTGTTCTTCTTTCAACAACTTCCATTAATTTGTCATTAGGTATAACTATTAGAGCATCAACATTTTCTTTTAATTTTTCAAGACCTGCCAGTGCTTGAGCAAGACGTTTCTTGCCTTCGAATTTAAAAGGTTTTGTAACAACACCTATTGTTAAAGCACCCATTTCTTTAGCTATTTTAGCTACAACAGGAGCGGCACCTGTTCCTGTTCCACCGCCCATACCGGCAGTAACGAAAACCATATCCGCACTATCAAGTGCAACTGTTATATCTTCTCTTGATTCTTCTGCTGCTTTTTCACCGACTGAAGGGTTTCCGCCTGCACCAAGACCATTAGTAAGTTTTGTCCCTAATTGTACTTTTCTCGGTGCACTAGACATTTCAAGAACTTGTGCATCAGTGTTCATGGCCCAGAATTCAACCCCGCTTAATCCCGATGCAATCATTCTGTTAACAGCGTTGCCACCGCCACCTCCAACACCAACTACTTTAATGTTGGCATTTGTAGCAAATCTCGGATATTCTGCCGGTTGTCTGTCATAATTATCTAGTTTGAACTTATCCACTTGTCAGCCCTCTTATTTAAATCTTTTATTTTACTATATTTTAAAAATATTTATATGTAAAGAATTTACACTATAAGTATGCTTTAAATTTAACATAAATTCAAATTTGATAAAAAATGTATTCAAATTTTAAAAATAATTTGATATTTTAACTAAATTTGTACTACTTTTCAAAAAGAAAGAAATGCTTTATAATTTATTAAGGTAAACTTTTGTAAATAAAAGTTTTTTAAGTGACATTTTATTTTTTTATTCGACTTTAATAAATCGTAAAACGCGTTATAATGACTGAAGAGGTTAAGATGAATTTTAGAAATTTTAAATTAGTTAGAAAATTAAAGGATTTAAGCCCAAAGTTAAAATGGCGTATGTTTTCCGAATTTCAAGATTGTAAAATTGCTTCAAGATATATAGATTATCTTATTCCTGAAGATAAAAAAGATATAAATAAAGATAACGAAAAACTTGAAAAAATGGTTCGAGATACCTTAATTAAAGAATTTTCTCCTAAAATTAAGGATATGAAATCTTTTGAACTTTTGGTTGATGCAACCGTTCATAATATTAAGCAAAAGCAGCTTAAAGCAATGGGTGATTGGGAAGATATTGAGTTATAGTTTATTTTAAAGCTCCGACGCCTGAAATAATTTCCGTTATTTCTTGAGTGATTTTTCCTTGACGAGCTTTGTTATATTCTACCGTTAGAGATGTAATCATTTCTGCGGCATTATTTGTAGCTGCTCCCATAGCTGTCATTCTTGAAGCAAGTTCACTTGCTTGAGCTTCAAGAAGTGCTTGAAATATGACATTAGTGATAAACATAGGAACTATTTTCGATAAAACCGCTTTTAAATTTGGTAAAAATTCACTTAAGGGTTCAATATGACCTTCTTGGTGATTTATTTTAAGTTCTTCATCAAGTTCTTTATTTCTGAATTCTTTAATTCTTTCACTGTCTGTTTCAACAGGTAATAATTGCCAGTTTTCAGCAGTGTATGTCATCATGTTTTTATATCTTGTTGTAACGAGTTCGATTGAATCAATTTTGCCTTTAATGTAGTCATCTGCAAGGTCAGATGCTATTGTGTATGCCGAGCTTGAGTTAATTCCATCTAATATGTTTATATATGTTTTTTCTATATCAAAGTTTAATCTGTTTTTGGCATTTTTAATTGCAGGTACTGCTTTTTGTCCGACAAGATATACTATTACATTTTTACCTTCATGTTTGATTTTTTTGATTAAATTTAAAGTACATCTTACAACATTAGCACAATATGCTCCCGCTAGACCTTTATTTGATGAAATTATAACAATTGCAACAGTTTTAACTTCTCTTTCGGTTAAAAGAGCGGAGTAATTATCAATGCTGTGTTCGGTTGTTATTTTTTCACATTTTTCTTTAAGAGTTTGTTTATATGCCCAGCAAAACATTTTATATAATTCAATCGTGAATGGTCTTGAAGCTTTAACGGCATTTTCTGCCTTTTTTACTTTTGCGGCAGCGACCATTTTCATTGCTTTTGTTATTTTTTGGGTATTTTTTATGCTGTTTATTCTGTCTTTTATATTTCTTAAACTTGCCATAATTTATTCCTTATATTTTTTTAGGAGTTGTTTTAAATATTTGTCTTATAAATTGTGCGTTTAAATCAGATATTGTAAATGTTAAAAATGGTATTAAGAAAATTGGCCCGATTATTGTAATTAATGAAATTATTATTAATGCGGTGTATGCAAGTATAATGCCCATTTTTATAATTGAAAATCCGATATATTTATTAAAATTGTTAATTAATATAAATTTCATTGCTTTAAAATTAAAAAATGAATTGAATCTAAGATTTGTAGTATATAACATTATTGCTAAATCCAGAAAAATTATGTACAGCAAATAAAATAAAATAAAAATCGTGAACCCTATAGGGGTTTGACTTATATCTTTTGTTGCTATATTTATAATCAAAGTAATCGGAAATAATATTATGGATATTAACAGTGAAAATAAAGCATATTTTATTCCGACTCCAAAAATTTTTTTAAAATTCCACTGAGGCATCATATCTTGCGGTTTGAATATTCTGGTATTTGTTAATATAAATGCGTAACCACAATATATTATGCTGACTATTATGGCTCCAATAAAAGGAATTAGGGATAAAAATGAAATCTTAAATAATGACCAATAAGCTTTATGGCAATTGGGATCTTTTTTAAAGTATGATAATGATTGTTCTATATTAATATTCATTTTTATACCTTGAATATGTTTTCTTTAAAGTTTTTAATATGACTTGTTAATTCTTCTTTGTCTTTATCTTCAAGTTTTGCACCTTCGTTTAATCTTTTTTCAAGTTCTGCACAATTTGATGAAAAATATTCGAAGAATTGTCTTTTAAATTCTTGTATGTCTTTGTTTTCAACGTCATTTACATATCCTTCATTGGCACAATAAAGTATTGCAACCTGTTCTGCCACACTTAAAGGATTGTATTGGGGTTGAATTAAAACTTGGGTTAATTTTTCACCTTTCAGAAGTTGAGCTTTTGTGGCAGGATCGAGGTCTGAAGCAAATTGAGCAAATGCTGCAAGTTCTCTATATTGAGCTAAATCAAGACGAAGTTGTCCTGCGACTTGTTTAATACCTTTTGTTTGAGCTGCACCGCCCACACGTGAAACTGATATACCTGCATTAATTGCCGGTCTTTGACCTGCATTAAACAAATTTGATTCAAGGAAAATTTGTCCGTCCGTAATTGAAATAACATTTGTTGGAATGTATGCTGAAACGTCTCCTGCTTGAGTTTCTATGATGGGAAGTGCGGTGAGTGAACCTGCTCCACGCTCATCAGACAATTTACACGCACGTTCCAAAAGTCTTGAATGTAAATAAAATACATCTCCGGGGTATGCTTCACGTCCCGGTGGTCTTTTTAACAATAAGCTCATTGCACGATAAGCCTGAGCGTGTTTTGTTAAATCATCATATATTATTAAAACGTGTTTTCCGTTTTCTAAAAATTCTTCACCGATTGCACATCCAGCAAAAGGTGCTATATATTGCAGCGGTGCTGAATTATCTGCTGTAGCTGAAACTATGATTGAATAATCCATTGCACCTTTTTCTTCAAGAGTTTTAGCCAGTTGTGCAACTGTTGAAGTTTTTTGTCCTATTGCAACATAAATACAAATTACATTTTTACCCTTTTGGTTAATGATTGTATCTATTGCTATTGCGGTTTTGCCTGTTTGACGGTCTCCGATTATAAGTTCTCTTTGTCCCCTTCCGATTGGCGTTAGTGCGTCTATTGCGGTTAAACCTGTTTGCAGAGGTTCATGAACCGATCTTCTTTCAATAATACCGGGAGCTATACGTTCGACAGGACGTGTTTTATTTGTTTGAATATCACCTTTACCATCGATTGGAACACCGGTAGGATCGATTATTCTGCCAATTAGAGCGTCTCCAACCGGAATTGAAGCGATTTTTCCTGTTGAGCGAACAGTCATGCCTTCTTTTATTTCTGTATAATCTCCAAGTATAACAACCCCGACATTGTCTTCTTCAAGGTTTAATGTTATCCCGAGTGTTCCTTTTCCATCATCAAATTCAACAAGTTCAGATGACATGACATTATTTAATCCGTATATTCTTGAAATACCGTCTGATATTTCAATTACGGAGCCTACGTTGTCTACTTTCAGTTTTTCTTCGTAATTTTCTATTTTTTGTTTAATAATCGAAGTTATTTCGGAGCTGTTTATTGTTGATGACATAAGATTAGCCTTTCTTTATGTTTATTATTAATATTTCTTTAAAGTTTCGAATTTAGTTTTTAAACTTAAATCTATGACTTTATCTTCTATTTTTATTATAAAACCGCCGATTATATCTTGGTTTTGGGTATAATTTAAAACTACATTTTTGTTTAGTTTTGTCTTTAATTTTTCTTCCAGTTGTTCTTTAAGATTTTCTTTTATATCAACTGCACTTATAATTTCTATTTCTTGTTTGTTTTTAATTGCATCTGCTTCTTTTTTAAAGAGTTCGTAAATAGTTTTAAAGATTCCGAAACGATTTTCATCTAAAAGAGTTTCTATAAAATTTAGTGTTAAAATGTTGATTTTATTTTCAAGTGCGGTTTTTATAGCTTCTTTTTTGTCTTTAAGAGAAATAACAGGATGTAGAAAAAATGTCTTTAGGTCTTGATTTTCAAAAATTGCATCATTAATTGCTTTTAAATTCTCAAGAACCTCATCAATGTTACCTTCGGCACTTTGAGCAAGTGCGTGCGAATATCTTTTAGCTATTTTTATATTTTTTATGTCTATATTTTTGTTCAAGATATGCTTCCTTCAATTTTATCAAGTTCTTCTATTGATTTTTGGATTATTTTTTGATGAGTCTCATTATCTAATCTTTTTTGAACTTCTTCTTTTGCTATGTCAATACTTGCTTTATATACTTCATCAAGAGTTAATTTTTTATATTTTTCCTGTTGGTTTAAAATAATTTTTTCAATATTTTTTATAAGTTCATTTTTTTCAAGTAGTGTTTTTTGTTTAATTTTTTCTTTTATATTTTGTGCATTGCTTTTTGCTTGTGATAATATTTCTTCTTGTAATTTAGGCGTGTCTTTTACGGATTTTTTAGTTGATTTGTATTCGCTTATTGCACTTTGGGCATTAGTTGAACTTTTTTCAACAGATAGTCTTATATCTTCCGCTAATTTTTGGATTAAAGCACCGAGGTTTGCTTTTTTAAATATCCATACCAAAGTAGATATTACTATAATAAAATTTATTATATTGGTTTTTAAAATACTTTCGAATAAACTTGTTTGCATTTTTGTTACCTAAATATTTAAGTGTTTATTTATTCTCTCGTCTTCAATTTGAACTGTTATATTATCGTTTAAAATTTTTGAAACTATTGACGAAACAAAAGATGAAATTTCTCCTTTTAGTTCTTTTTTTGAATTTTCTTTTGCAATTTCCAGTTCTTCTTTACTTTTTTCTATTTTATTTTGGATTTCTTTTTTTGTTTCTTTTATGATTTGTGCATTTTTGTTGTTAGCTTCTTTTGATGTTTGTTTTATTATTTGAGAAGCTTGAAACCTGCTTTCTTTAAGAGCATTCTCTTTTTCCTCTATTAATGCAGCTGTTTTTTCTTTAGATTCGGTTTCCATTTTTGTATTTTTTGCATAGAACTTTTCTCTTTCATCCAATATTTTTGTTATTGGGTTAAAGAGTATGGCTTTTATGATAAAAAGAAAAATCAAAAAGCTTATAATTACAAAAATAAATGTTCCGTCAATTTGCATTAACATTGTTGTTGAGTTCTCCGTTATTGTGCAGTTAAGTTATACTTAACTGCACAGAATTATTTATTTTAAAACAAATCCGATTAAAATTACGACAAGTAAAGCATATATTGCACAAGCTTCAATTAAACCTGCACCGATGTAGAAATATTTTGAAATTTGACCTTCAACTTCGGGTTGACGTGCAATAGATTCAATGATTGCTTTTGTTGCAAGTCCAAGACCAATACCGGGGCCGACTACACCAAAGCCTATTGCTAAGCCCATTGCGATAAATTTTAATACTGATAAATCCATAGTTATTTTCTCCTTTTTAATGTTTACTTACTGCACCTTGGATATACGCACTTGTTAACAGCGTAAATACTAAAGCTTGTATAAATGCTACAAATAATTCAAAAAACATAATAGGTAGCGGTAGTAGCGAACCTAAAAATAAACCTATATTATATACCCAGCTTGAAGGTAAAATTCCGCCGAGTGTGTTTTGACAGAAGCTGTTGACTGCTTCAGGGCTTAATAGCGAAGCAATTAAACCCCCTAAGACCATAATCAATATTTCCCCTGCCAAAATATTGGCAAAAAGTCGGAGTGCGAGCGTTAAAGGTCTTACGATATCTTCAAGCATATTAAAGGGTGTCATAAACCAAACAGGTTGAAAATAATGTTTAAAGTAACCTATACCTTTTAGCCTTACACCTGACACGATATAATATACTAAAACTATTATTGCTAAAGCAGCTGTTACGTTTATATCGTTTGTTGGTGAGGCTAATTCTCCGTGAGATAAACGAAAAGCAGGAATAAAATTTAAAATTTTCCAAGGAACTTGTCCGATTAAGTTACCTGTAATTATAAATAAGAACAAGGCAATTAAAATTGGGGTATGTCTTTTACCTTCTTCTCCCATACCTTTTGTAAGGGATGAAAATATTGTAACTATATTTTCAAAAATTGCTTGTAATTTTGAAGGTATAAGTTTTAAATTACCGACAGCCAAGAGTGCAAAGAATATTATTATAGCCATTGTAATCCACAAAGTGATAAGAGTATCCATGTGCACATTTAAGCCTAAAATATTAACTATCCAATGTTGACCTATATGAAATTCCATAGCTTTATCCAATTTATTTCCAGAATTTATCTTAACTCAATTTTAAAAATCATATTTAATCTATTTGGATGAAATTTCTGGGGTTTTTCGGATTAATGGTTTTTTGTTGTTTTAAAATCTCAATCTTTAGATTTAGATAAAAAGAACCACAACAAATAGGCTAAATTTAAATCTCGCTATTGATGAATAAACCGCCTAAAAGAAGTATATTTTAGAAGTAAGTTACATAGAATAGATTAAAATTTACAAAAAAATATACTATTTGGAGGGGTAATGAGAAGAACTGTGGATTTTAAAAGAAAGCAAAAGGTCATTGTTGTTGATGATAAGTATGAACACGCTTCAGGTGTACGTGAACTTGTAAATCTTGAAAATGATTATGAAGTTATTGCTAATGCCGGAAATGCGAATGTTGCAATTTCATTGATTAAAAAATATCAACCCGATATCGTATTGATGGATATTAACATGCCTGAAATGGATGGAGTAAATGCAATAGCCGAAATTCAAAAATTGGGGGTTAAAACAAGAATTATTGTGTTAACGGCTTATGATGATGCGGATTTAATTTATAGAGCTATGAAAGTCGGAGCTTGCGGTTATGTATTAAAAACAATGGTTTCGGCTCAATTAATTAAGGCTTTGGATGAAGTATCCATGGGCAAAATCTATCTTCCTAATGTTTTATGTTCAAAATTCTTTGAATATTTCCAAGATTTTGAAAAGAACGGAAATGTAAATAAAGAAGATGACGGAGAGGAAAATTTACTTCATTATTTAACAAACAGGGAAGAAGAAGTTTTGTCTTTGTTGCTTGAAGGTGCTACTTATAAAGATGTTGCAAGAGAGTTGTTTATTTCCGAAACTACGGTTAAAACCCATGTAAATAACATATTCCAAAAACTTCAGGTTAAAGAAAAAACACAAGCTGTACTTTATGCTATTAATAAAGGCTTTAAACCTAAAGCAAAGAAAATTGCTGTATAATCATGAAAATATTTTTCGGTTATTAAAATTGCAAACAAGTACAGGCTAAAATGCTTGGACTTGTTTACAATTTGGTTTATTGCTAAAAAGCAGTGTTTATTTTGTCCGAAAATAAATGGTAAGTTAGATGACAAATAAAGTTAAGAAAAATTTTAATACATATTTTGAAAATAAAGATTTGACTCAAAACGAATTGTATTCGGGAACAATAGTAAAATCTCTTGTAAGGAGTTTATTGGAGCCTATTGCTTCTAATAATTCAAAGGCTGTAGCTTTTTTGCGTTTAAAAAATATTCCTGAAATTGACGGTCTTATAAAGCGTCTTGAATATTCAGCAAATATTACGTTGAAGGAGTTTAGTGATTTCGAGTTTTCTAAATTTGATGTTGAAGATGTTGGTTTTGTGGTTTTATCTACAAGCAGATATAATTGTGCGTTAATTTTTAGAGAAGTTGAAGAAGGCAAGTATGAAATATATTTAAAATTAAATTCAAAATTAGTTTCAAATGTTTATGAGACTATAAAAAATATATTTTTAATTAATTATGATGAGGAATTTTATTCTTATCGCCCTGAACGTCGTGAGAATAATTTGTTAAATGAAGCGATTTTTAATGTATTAAAATTTTTTGAAGAAACAATTAAAGAAAATGAGTATAATTCAAAAATTCAGGAAAATTACAGAAATGTTAATACCGTAAATACGACATTCAGAAATGAAATTTATCAAAATGTTCGTCAAATTGCACACGAAATTAAAAATCAATTAAGTATCTTGGATATTTACGCAAGAATTTTTGAAAAGAAAACTAATGATTCAGAAATCGTAGAACCAATTAAAAAATCAATAGCTTTAATTAAAAGTCAGGTAGAACAATTTAAAAATTTTGATGTAATTAATTTACAAGAAAAAAATGTTAAATTAATTATTCAAGAATCAATCAGAATGTATGCCAATATTGTTAAAGAAAAAAATAATAAATTAGTTTTAATTGATGAAATGGCGGGAGTTGAAGCAAACGCTTTTGTGGATGAAGAAAAATTCTTGATTGTTATAAATAATATAATAAAAAATGCGAATGATAGTACTTTTGGTGATGAGATTATAGTAAAACTTTCTCAAGTTGATGAAAAAATTAAAATTTCATTTATAAATCATGGTGAAAAAATCGAACAAAAAAACCAAGAAAAAATCTTTGAACAGGGTTATACTACTAAAAAAGACGGTTGGGGTGTCGGGCTTTCGGTGTGTAAGAAACTTATAGGGTCTCAATTTGGGACAATGGAATTGACGAAAAGTGATGAAAAAGAGACGGAGTTTTCAATTTTGCTTCCGCTTGCTCAGTCAAAATAATTATAATTTAAGGATAGAATTATGGATATAATTACAAATAGAACAAAAGAAATTGCCGCAATGGCACTGGATGGTCTTAATGAGAGAGCAAAAGCAATCAGTGCAAATACTGTTAACGCTTTGACTCCGGGATATCAAAGGAAAGAGGTTTCTTTTGAATCAAGTCTTCAGGATATTATTAAAAGGGAAGATGAAAAAGAACAAACAAAAATTCAAAATTCAATAGAATATCAGAAAAATCCAAAAAGTATTTTAACGGGGCAAAGTCCGGCGCAAATTGCTTTTTTGAATAGCCAAGTTAATGATGGTTTTTTGATTGATGTTCAAAATGATATGGCAGAACCAAACGGCTTGGATGGCAATAATGTTAATTTGGAAGCTGAAATGATGGATGAAGCAAAAAATGGTATGCAATATCAGGTTGTTGCAAGTTTATTGTCTAAATCTTATGCGGCCTTAGGCAGTGTTATAAAAGGTCAAAATCAATAATTTTGAAAGGGTAGAATATGAGTTTTAATGTTTTTGATATAGCTGCGACAGGAATGCATGCACAAAGAATTAAAATGGATACCGTTTCATCAAATATAGCAAATGTTAATACTACAAGAAATGAATTTGGTGAAAAACAGGTATATCATAAAAAACAGGTTAATTTTAAAGAAATGGTTTTAAAAAAAGGTCCTTCTTTTCCAAACGGGAATGTAAGCGTTGAGTTTGATGCTCCTTCGGAGCCTTATTTAAAGGGCGGAGTAAGTTTGAATGACAATGTTATTTCGAAGGGCGTTATGGTTGATTCTATAACGGATGCTTCAAATCCTACCAAGATTGTTTATGATCCTAATCATCCTGATGCTGATGAAAATGGTTATGTTGAGCTTCCGAATGTAAATGTCGTGGAAGAAATGGTTAATATGGTTAATGCTTCAAGAGCTTATGAGGCAAATGTTACAATTGCTCAAACAACAAAATCCATGATACAAAGTGCTATAAATATTTAGTGAGGTTCGGTTATGGGGAGTAATTTTTCAATAAATCCAAATTTTAATATGAATGGTTTTAACAATTCCATTGCTGATTTTAATAAAGTTTTTTCAAATTCTTTAAACGGAAGTGAGAATAATTTAGAAAATGCTTCAAATTTTGGTGAAATATTTAATTCAATGTCCCATAATATGACACCAATTCAAGCCGGAACTCAAATAAATGATTTTAATAATACAATTGGGAGTGTTGAGAAAACTAAAAATATTTCTCCAGTTGAAAAGATGGCAAAAGATATAGGCTCCGGTTTTTCAAAAGGGATAAATGATTTAAATGCCGTTGATAAGCAAGCTGAAGTTGATTTTGAAACTTTTGCTTCAGGCGGGGATATTAGTGTTCATGAAGTAATGATTTCAGCACAAAAATCGAGTCTTGCAATGCAAATGGCAATTCAATTAAGAAATCAAATGTTGAATGCTTATAATGAATTTAAGTCAATGCAAATATAATTTTATGAATATACATAAGGCGGACCGTTTTTAATTTCGATTAGTATGGTTTCTGCCAGTTCTTTTAATTCTTGCTTTGATTTTCCTTTTTGTGCTTGATATTTGAAGTTTTCAAGCATAGGATTAATTGCACTTAATTTTTTGGTTTTGAAATTATCAACTTCAACTTTAACAAGTTGTTTACGAAGATTAAGTTCGCTTTTAGAATTTTCACGTCCGACCATTACATCTTTAATTGCTTCTGCAGTATTTTTTAAGACATAACCTGCTGCACCTATGGCACAAAACGAAAGAAAGATATATTTGTTAAATTTGTTTTCAGGATTTAAAATCCAGTTATATAAATGACCTCTTTCTTCGTTTATGTAGCAATAATATTGGATTTTTTCACTTATTCCGCCGAGAGCTTCGGGAGCTTCAGCATATATTTGAGCATTTTTAATTTCTTTGATTGCATTTTGTATTTCATCAGGCGTTATATCTTTTATTTTGGAAAGATTTGTTTTCATTGTTTCTTCTTTTGCGTTAATTGTTTTTAAAATCGCAATTAATTTTTTTAATCCTGTTTCTTTATCGCTTTCTTTGATTGCTTTTTCAATTTCTATTCTTATTTTTTTATCTTCAAATTTGTCATAGAATGAATTTAGATTTGTTGCCGTTTTTTGAAAATTTTTGTAAAGTCCAAAACAAAGTGCAACTATACCTGCTGTCGCCCCTATAATTCCGAAGATTAATTTAGTATTTGTTTTTTTATTTTCATTTTTGTTTTCTTCATTTTTTCCTTTAAAATTTAAAAAGCTTTTAAAATTAGTATCTTTATCCCCGTTTTTACCTAAAACAGACTTAAAATAGTTTGTTGTATCTGTTAATAGAGTGTTTACAACTTTTAGCTTTCCTGAGAATGTTTCAGCTTCAATGTCAATAAGGTTTTTTTGAAGGTCGTGTTCTATATTGCAGTTTTGTTTTTTAATCCATATTTCTTTTACTCCTTGGGTAAAATTTTTCGCACAGACTGTAACTGCAGTCATTAGCCCCACTCCTATAAGACCGAATATGTTTTTAGCATTTGGGTCTCTTAAAGCTCTATACATAGCAAAATGAGGCTCTTCAACGATATTAATGTTTCTTGCTAAATCAGGGGGGATAACAACTCCGGCTTGCTTTGATATAGCTTTTGAATATCCTTTCATAAAAAAGCTTATTCCGACAATAGATGCTAACGTAATTCCCGTTGTTATAGCTATTGGTTTAAGGGCTTTTTTCACATCAAAAGAGTTTTTAATATTTTCGGTTGGTTTGTTTTCTTCTGGTTTGATATTTTCTGGTATTAAAAGCTGAGTTGATATAGTGTCAAAACTGTCAAAATCTTCTTGCTTTTTATCCTTTATATAATTGTTTAATAAAACACCTTGAATTGTGTTTGTTTCAGTTGTTTTTTTATTTTCTTTAACTGTATCAAATATAGGTGATTGTTTTATGGGCGTAGGGTTTACAGTTTTTTTATATAAATCAAACGATACTTTCTTCATCTTTTTCTTCCTTTGGATGGCGTTTTATTCTAAATATTCCTTTTAAGACTTTTTTTAATTCTCTCGCTTTCAATTTTTCAATTTCTTCATTTTCACTGTCTTCATTTTCTTCTTCAACAAAAAGTGAAAGAATTGTTTTAAAAGCTTTTTTTATATTGTTTGAATTAAAGGCAAAAATAAAGTTTTTTATTTCTCCGAATATCATAGCTAGTTTTTCGGTTGTTGAGTTAATTAGGTTAACTATGGAATTTGTTGTGTTTTGGATAAAGTTTTGAAGGTTTTTTATTATGTTTGGGATTTTAGATATTAAATTTATTATAGGTGCTACAAATGTTTTTACAATAAATCTTACGGGAGTTTTTACAATAGCGGGCATAGTTTCTATATTTTGCATAAATTTATTTAAATTTTTTTGAATTTTATCAAGTCCAAGCATAATTCTATTTTCCAAAAGACTTTGCTGGTTTGCTTCAATTCTGTCGATTTTTGCTTGAATTTTAGCGTCTTTAGCAGCCAAAATTTTCATCCATTCTGCCATACATTCGTTATAACTCATTTCACCTGCTACTCTGGGTTTATCTCTGTCTTTTCTCATCGAACCGCCGCCCATGCCTGAGCATATCGGGCACGCTCCAATGGGTAGACCATGCGGGCATTTTCCTGCTGTTTGTACTGTTTGATTTAAAGGTAATACCATTTCAGCGCCTCTTTCGGGCACTTAAATACATAAATAGCGATTTTGGAACTACGCAAAATACGCAAAATTTCAGTATTCCGACTTTACGGCCGCGGCCCGGTTAGGGAATTTCACCCTGATTTCCTGTTTATATTATTATTTTCAATTATACAATAAAAATAAAATCTATATTTCTTCTTCGGAATTTTCTTCAGATTCATCCGTTGGAAGTTTTATTTCTATACCCATTTCAGATAATATATCTCTTGATTTTGGTCCATAAGCCGTATCTGCGAAGTTTTCAAGGATTGTTTGATAGCAAACGACAGCATCTTTTTCGTTACCTCGCATTTTAAATATGTTGCCTAATTTGTAGTAAATTGGAGCAAAAGCGGCTTCCGGTAATATATCCATTTGTTCATCAAGTCTTAATTTAAGAGTGATAAGGTTTTTTGAATCTTCGGGAGAATAAAATTCCCTTTCATATATTTTTTTAGTCAGGTTGTCGACGCTTTCAGTTAGTTCAGTGAGTGTTTCTTGGCTAATTCCTTTTTTCTTCACATTTTTTTTGGCAGCATCCGCAGGAAGCACTTGATTTATTACAAGAGCTATTATTAATGCCAAAGGAATAAGTACTGATAAAGTTTGTTTCAAAATTTTCTCCCCTTAATTTTATATTACAATAACTTTTTGAAAATTCCTCAATCTTCGGGTTGAAATTTCTTTAGATTTAATTAAAATCATTTATATGAAAAAAATATTATCGATTTTAGTTCTGTTTTTGTTTTTCTCTGTAAATGCTCAAATGCTTAAAGGCGGAGTGTCCGAGGATTATATACCAAAAGGTTTTTTTGGTTCTTGGGGTGTTATTTCAAAATTGAACAGTTCAAATAATCCTACTTTATTTAACTATGAAAGCAGAGATGTTTGGATGCTTTCTGGTTATGGAAATAAATTGATATTAGAGAATTTGGAATCCGGTGCAAGGTCTGAAATAACAGTAAAAGATAAGTCAGTTGACGGTAAAACATTAAAATTTGAACGTGAAAAAATTGTAAAAGAAAATGGTAAAAAAGTTGTATATAAAGAAACGGTAAGTTTTGTTTTATATGGAAATAATTTTTCCGGAACAGATGATTTTGTTGTTGAAAGGTATGATTCGGATGATAAATTTGTTAAAAAAGACTCTGCTAAATACGTTATTTCCGGTGTCAGAATTTCAGGAACAAATCCATAGCTTTTTCGTCTAAAAAATAAGGATTTATGTTAAAATGGTAGTCAAAGGGTTGAAAAATGCAAGGAAAGATATTTGATTGCGTGATTTTGGGCGGCGGTCCCGCGGGCTTGTCGGCAGCACTATATTTGAAACGTGCAAATATAGATTGTGCAATTATTGATAAAACCGCACTTGGCGGGACTCCGACTAATTATTGCGAAATAGAAAACTATTTAGGTTTAGGAAAAATATCGGGTTTTGAATTATGTGAAAAATTTGAAGATCATGTTGATAATTTTGATGTTCAAAAATTTCCTTTTGAGGAAATTGAGAGTGCAGATTTGATTTCTCAAATAAAAAAAATTAAAACAAAAGAAAATGAGTTTTTAGCAAGAACAGTTATAATTGCGACAGGGGCTAAACCAAAAAAACTTAATATTAAAGGAGAAAATGAAAATATAGGTCGAGGAGTCAGCTATTGTGCCGTATGTGATGGTGCTTTTTATAAAGATAAAATTGTTTGTACTATAGGCGGCGGAAATTCTGCTCTTGAAGAAGCACTGTATTTAACAAAATTTGCTAAAAAAGTATATATAATTCACAGACGGGATAAATTTAGAGCAGATGAAATTGTGCAGAAACGAGTTTTGGAAAATAGTAAAATAGAATTGCTTTTAAATTATATTCCAATTGAAATTGTTGCAAATAATAAAGTTGAAAAAATTAAATTACAAGATGTTAAGTCAGGAAAAATAAAGGAATATAAGGTTGACGGAGTTTTTCCTTATATAGGGCTTGAGCCGAATATTGAACTTTTTTCGGGTCAAATTGAGGAAGATAAAAACGGTTTTATTATAACAGACAGTACAATGAAAACTAATATTGAAGGAGTATATGCTATTGGTGATGTGAGAAATACACCCTTGAGACAAGTTATAACTGCTGTTTCGGATGGTGCCGTTGCAGGGGTTGAGGTTAGCAAATATTTAATGGAAATAAAAGAAAAGGTGAGGAATTAACGAGAAATGAAAGCACTTGTCTATGATGAAGAATTAAAATTGGTTAAAGATTACGAAAAACCTGTTTTGGGTGATAATGAAGTGTTAATTAAAACAATAATGGCTGGCATCTGCAATACCGATTATGAAATTACAAAAGGTTATATGGGTTATAAAGGAGTTTTGGGGCATGAGTTTGTTGGAATAGTTGTAGCCATTGGTGATAAAGTGCCCAAAAATATAGTGGGTAAAAGAGTTGTCGGTGAAATAAATTGTGCTTGTGAAGATTGCTCGTGGTGTCACAGAGGTTTACAGAGACATTGTCCAAATCGTTCAACTTTAGGAATTTTTAAAAAAGACGGATGTTTTAGTGAATATTTTACTTTGCCGTATAAAAATGTTTTTGAAATTTCAGATAACATTGATGATATTACGGCGACATTTACAGAACCTCTTGCGGCTGCTTATGAGATACTTGAACAAGTTCATATTAAACCTGACTCAAAAGTTGCAATTTTAGGTGACGGTAAATTGGGACTTTGTATTTCTCTTGTATTTAGAGCGTTAAATATAGATTTTGTTCATATAGGTAAGCATGAAAATAAGCTTAAAATTTCAAGAGATATAGGAGCCAAGACCATGCTTTTATCCGAATTAACTCAAAAACAAATAAAATCTTTTGATGTTGTGGTTGAAGCAACGGGTTCAACAGGTGGTTTTGAGACAAGTGTTTCATTGGTTAAGCCCAGAGGCACATTGGTGTTAAAAAGTACAATTACAGCTAAAGAAGGTTTGAATTTGGCTTCTGTTGTTGTTGATGAAATTACGATAGTGGGTTCTCGTTGCGGACAGTTTGCACCGATTTTAAGATTGCTCGAAAGTAAAAAAATAGATGTTAAACCTTTAGTTGAGAAAGTTTACGATGTGGAGAATTTTGTCGAAGCTTTTGAGGATAATTCCAAAAAAGGTACTTTAAAGGTTTTAGTTAAATTTTAGTTGTGGTAAAATAATTAAAAAAGTCGGCTGATAATTGCGCAACCCGAGCCGAGCGAAACGTAGTGCGACTGCACACGTTGAGCGAGAGCGAGGGCAGAGGTGTGTGAAGGGCGTGACGGTGAAGCGGGAGCTTCAGCGAACAGCCCGTAACCGTACCCGAGTCGAGCCGAGCGAAACGTAGTGCGACTGCACACGTTGAGCGAGAGCGAGGGCAGAGGTGTGTGAAGGGCGTGACGGTG
>CALVGZ010000018.1 GCA_944327225.1 Candidatus Gastranaerophilales bacterium
AGAGAAAAATACGAAAGAACCAAGCCGCACGTTAACGTAGGTACTATTGGACACGTTGACCATGGTAAAACAACTTTAACGGCTGCTATTACAGGCTGTATGGCTGCAGCAGGTCAAGCAGAAGCAAAAAAATTCGATGAAATCGATGCTGCTCCTGAAGAAAAAGCACGTGGTATTACTATTTCAACTGCACACGTTGAATATGAAACTGCTACTCGTCACTATGCACACGTTGACTGCCCGGGCCACGCAGATTATGTTAAAAATATGATTACCGGTGCTGCACAAATGGACGGTGCTATTCTTGTAGTTGCTGCAACAGACGGTGCAATGCCTCAAACTCGTGAACATATCTTACTTGCACGTCAAGTTGGTGTTCCTAACCTTGTTGTATTTTTAAATAAATGCGATATGGTTGACGATCCTGAATTATTAGACCTTGTTGAAATGGAAGTTAGAGAATTGTTGTCTTCTTATGAATTCGACGGAGACAATATTCCATTTGTTAAAGGTTCTGCTTTAAAAGCTTTAGAAGCTGTTCAAGCTAACCCTTCCGTTAAACGTGGTGAAGATGAATGGGTTGATAAAATTTGGGAATTAATGGATGCAATTGATTCTTACTTCCCTGAACCTGTTCGTGATTTAGATAAACCGTTCTTAATGCCTGTTGAAGATGTATTTTCAATTACAGGTCGTGGTACAGTTGCAACAGGAAGAGTTGAACGTGGCGTAGTAAAAGTTGGTGACGAAGTTGAGCTTGTTGGTCTTGGTGAAACTAAGAAAACAACTGTTACAGGTGTTGAAATGTTCAGAAAATCTCTTGATCAAGGTCAAGCAGGTGATAATATCGGTGCTCTACTTCGTGGTATTGATAAAACTGAAATTCAACGTGGTCAAGTTTTGGCAAAACCCGGTTCAATTACACCTCACAAAAAATTCACAGCTAACGTTTACGTATTGAAAAAAGAAGAAGGTGGACGTCATACTCCATTCTTCCCTGGTTACAGACCACAATTCTATATTAGAACAACTGACGTAACCGGTTCAATTAAATTCGATGGCGAAATGGTAATGCCAGGCGATAACGTTGTAATGGAGGTTGAATTGATTAACCCTGTTGCTATTGAACAAGGTATGAGATTCGCTATTCGTGAAGGCGGAAGAACAGTTGGTGCCGGTATTGTAGATAAAATTATTGAATAACAATAATTTAAATATAAAATCCGATAGGCAAGTGCTTATCGGATTTTTTATGCTCAATTTTAATTTAATTAGCAATTATAGTGCGAACATTCAATATTTTCTTTAACAGAAAACATAAAGTATCCTACAGCACTAAGACCTACAATAGAATAAATAATTCTTGATGCAATTGACATTTCTCCAAATAAAAAGCCGACTAAATCAAAGTCAAATGCTCCGATTAAGCCCCAATTTAGAGCACCAATAAGCACAAGTGTGTAAGTAGTCCATTTAAATACATTCATTAAATTCATAGAGTCTTCTCCTTTAAAATTGATATCGATATTATGAAGAAGACATAAATTAAAATTAATGCCCGATTGTTTAATATATGGTTAGATTAAATTATCCCAAAGCATTAATTGAGCCGCCACCGCTATTATTATTTGCAGATGAAGTATTGCAAGCTATAGTTCCTGCTGTTTCATTTTGTGTTGTAAATAGTGGAGATGGCGAATTTTTTGCCATTGTTTCTGCTGTTTTAGCAGATTCTTTTTCTGTTTTTTCAGGCGAAACCTTTTGTGAGTTTAAGTTAATGTCCATTAATGTCTCTTTCCATTTAAATATAACATAAGGTATATTCCACAAAATTTAAAATAATAAACTATAAATTTAAAACTTGTTAAATTAATTAATTTTTTATTTTAATTTTTCAGGAAAAACAAAATATTTTCTAAGTAAGAAATTACCCAAAACTCCGACGCCGCTTGAAATTGTTTTAGACCAGAAATTACCGCAGCCGATTATAATCAAACCAAGAGTTGTGTAATAGTCAATTGTTCCCATTATTATTAAAGTGATTATGTATGTAATAATTTCCATTGCGGAGTTCCAGCGGGCTTTGTGTCGAAATAGAATTAAAATACATAAAATATAATTTACGAATGCGGATATAAAAAACGCAATTGCTATGTTTAAAATCAGATTATTAAATATCGTTGTAAGTATCATAAAAGAAATAATATTCGCAATTGCACTTATGCCACCTATAAATAAATATAAAATAAATTGCATAGGAATAGGAGCCGTATTTGCACCATAGTGAAATATGCAATACATTGCTCTTAATCCGTCTTTTGCTTTTATTTTTTTGCCTTCTTCGTATGTTCTTGGAGTGTATGAAATTGCAGTTTCATACACTCGCCAATTACCTTTTGCAACTTGAATTGTAACTTCTGGTTCGAAACCAAATCTGTTTTCTTTCAGTTTTGGTGCAATTTCTTTTATAACTTCTTTTTTAAATAATTTGTAGCAAGTTTCCATGTCTGTAATGTCGAGATTTGTGTACATATTGGTTAAAAGAGTCAGAAATTTATTCATACACGTATGCCAGAAATAAAGAACTCTTCTTGTATTTTGTTTTAGATATCTTGAGCCAAAACAAACATCAGCTTTATTTTCAAGTAAAGGTTTTAAAAGTTTAATATAATCTTTTGGGTCATATTCATTGTCTGCATCTTGTATTCCTATATAATCACCGGTTGCTTGAATAAATCCTGTTTTAAGGGCTGCACCTTTTCCTTTATTTTTTTTATGAGTAAAAAATTTTATTTTGTTATTGTCTGAAATTTTTTCTGCAATCTCTTTGCTTTTGTCATTTGAGCAATCATCAACTAGAATAACTTCAATTTCAATTAAATTTTTTTTAAAATAATCTTCTTTTTCAAGTTCTATGATTTTATTAACTGTATTTAAAAGTGTTGTTTCTTCGTTATAAATCGGAACTATTAAGCTTAATTTTTTCATATAAAGATTATATTTTTTTTGTTTTAAAAGGGCAAATATAATTAAAATTGTAAAATTTTTTGATTAGGATTTTCTTCTATTGTCTTTTAATTAAATAAACTGTAAAATTAAATTATGAATAGTGTGAACAAAGCTGATGTCATAGTTGTTGGAGCAGGACCTGCGGGGATTTCCGCTGCACTTGCTGTTGCAAGGGGCGGAAAAAAAGTTTTGCTTATTGAAAGAGCACAATATGCCGGTTCTAAGAATATGTATGGTGGTGCAGTTTACACTACTGCATTAAAGGAAGTTTTTAAAGATGATTTTAAAACAATACCTTATGAAAGAATAATAAATTCCCACACTTGGGCTTTTTTAACCGATACCGGTTCGTTTGAAATGACTTATAAAAATGACGATTCAACGGCTTCGTATGCTATAAAAAGATTTAACTTAGAAAAATGGATGATAGAAAGAGCAAAAGAAGCCGGAGTATATTATATTCCAAATACTTTGGTAACTAATCTTCTTTTAAAAGATGGATGTGTAATAGGTGTTAAAACTGAACTTGAGGAATATTTTGCTTCAGTTACAATACTGGCGGATGGTGTAAATTCACTTTTAAGCAGACAGATAAATTTAAGAAGTAATTATGAACCAAAAGACATTATTTTATCGGTAAAAGAAGCAATAAAGCTTGATAAAAAAGTTATAGAAGAAAGATTTAATCTTAAAGAAGATTGTACAAACGGTGTTAATAAACAATATTTTGGTACGGGTTTTGGTAAGATGAAAGATATCAAAAATCTTTTTATGATGACTTTTCTTCATACTTTTAAAGATACCGTAATGCTTGGAGTTGGTGCTAATTTAGCAGATTTAACAAAAAATAAACTTAATTTAAATGAAATTTTAGATGAAGTTAAAAAGCATCCGGATATTTATCCGCTTATTAAAGATGGTGAAACCATTGAGTATAGTGCACATTTAATTCCTGAAGGCGGGTATAACAAAATGCCGAAGTTGGTTTCCTCGGGTGTTATAATAGTAGGTGATGCGGCAGGATTTGTTAATAGTGTTCATTTGGAAGGAACAAATTTTGCTTTAATTTCGGGTAAATTAGCCGGTGAAAGTGCATTGAATGCATTGGAGAATGATGATTTTTCGGAACGCAGTCTTTTAATCTATAGGAAAAAATTGGAAAAATCTTTTATTTTGAAGGATCTTTATTCTTATAGAAATGTTATTAATAAATTATACTCGCGTTCAAATTCTTTATCTGTTTATTACCCTAAAAAAATAAGAGAACTTTTTGAAATAGTAACAAGTGCAAATTGTATTCCAAAAGGAGAACAGATAAGGTCTTATGTTAAAAGTTTTTTTAAAGATAGAAAAATAACCGAACTTTTTAAGGATTTTTTTGCCTTTTTAAAGTGCGGACTTGATGTATTTTTTGGGAAATAATTATGAATGAAAATAAAGATAATAAAAAATCAATTCAAGAAAAATTAGAATTATTAAAATATAATTGTGCGAATTCATCTCATTTAATTGTTGATCAAAAAAAGTGTGCGAAATGTAAGGAAAAACCCTGTACCTTTATTTGTCCTGCCGGAGTTTATACAAAAGATGAAATTACCGGAGAGATTATTGTACAGTACGAAAATTGTCTTGAATGCGGTGCATGCAGAATTGCATGTCCTAAGAATGTTATTGATTGGAGCTATCCTGAATCGGGATGCGGTGTAGTTTTTAAGCATAATTAAGGAAATTAAGGAGCAAATATGGAAAACCAATATTTTTCAAGGTGGTATGATAAGGATCCGGTTCTGTCGATGTCTATGAGGACTTTGGCTAATTCTTCGGATACAAGACAAATAATTGTTGCTCTTAACTTGATTAAAGTTATAATTGAACATAATATTCAAGATAATAAGTATGAAAATGTTGAAGATATTATGTCTGCTGTTGAAGACGGACGTATTCAAAGAGGTCATTCTCGTTGGTATGATATTGATTCAACGGTTAGGACAGCTATACAAATGCTTGAAAAATGTCCTTTGGAGACAAAAAAGAAGGTGGCACTTGATATGGCTCAAATTGTTATAGAAAAAATAATCCAAGATGATGATGAAGAAGAATTAAAAAAAGAAGAAGAGGAACAAAATAGAGATGTTCAAGAATTTGAAGGAAAAATTATAGATTTGGATTTAGATAAAGCACTCGAAAACGAAAATGAATGATACGGAAAGATTTGAAAATTTGCAAACCACACTCAAGCTTAATCCGAAAAACTTTCAGGCAAGGCGTGAGCTTGTTATGCTGTGTTTGGATTTGGGCTACGAAAAGGTTGCTCTTTCTCATATAAAATATCTGCTTTCGATTTTTCCTGATGATGCGGATTTGTATTTTAATACTGGTATTTGTTGGGAAAAATTAAAAAATTATGAATATGCACTTGCTGCATATAAAAAAGCAGTTGAAATAAGGCCGGAAGACCCAGATTTTTTGTATAACTTAGCTTTAATTTATGAAAAAACAGGTGATATAGATAATGCAATGAAGAATTTTAAAAAAGTTATTTATTATAAACCGGAAGATGCTAATGCTTTTTTTTCAATCGGAGTTTTATATTCTAAAAAGAATGATTCAAAAACAGCTATAAAATGTTATAGAAAAGCGATTGAATATAATTACAGTGATTATTTTGCCCATTTCTATTTGGCTTTGGAGTATAAAAAAATTAGCGAAATTGATTTTGCCCTTGTTGAATATAGGAAAGTATTGGAATTATCGCCTGATTATTCTTGGGCGTATTTTAATATAGCTCAAATTTATTGGGAGTTGGGTAGAGTTGAAGATTCTGTTATAATGTTAAAAAAAGCAATTGAAAAAAACCCGAAAGATATGGAAAGTTATAAACTTTTAGTTCAAATTTTAATAAAGGAAGAGAAAATTGAAGAGGCATTAGATATTTTAACAAATGAAACAGAAAAAACTCAAAATGCTGATTTGTATTATCTTATGTCTAAAATTTTTGAAATAACGGATGATGAGTCTTCGAGATTTGATTGTCTTGAACTCGCACTTGAGAATAAAAAAAGTCTTACTTTTAATTTAAATGCAGTTAAAGAAGAATATAAGAAATTAAAAAAGAAGATAGCCTGAGGTTTTTTATTTTTCTTGTGCTAAATTTAATTTATGGATACTAAAATAAAACAATTAAGTTTAATAAATGGTGAAAAAGAAGATAAATTGAAGTTTTACGTTGCTTTTAGCTATCTTTTTATTCGCCCTTTATTTAAATCTAAATTATTTGAATATTTTGATTATGATATAGAGCGAGCTTTTAATGCTTCTAAAGAAGATTTAAGAAAAATTGCATCAAAATTTGACATTTCAATTCCAAGAGATTTTATCGAAAAGAGAAATAATTTAAATGTAGAGGAATGTTTATATAGTGCTTTTTTGGATGATGAAGTTAAAATATTGACTTATGAAGATGAAAAATATCCCCCTTTATTAAAGGAAATTCCTGATTTTCCGCTTTCTTTATATTACAAGGGTGATATAGATAAAATTGATTATGATTACAATATTGCAATAGTTGGTTCAAGGTTGGCTTCAGAAAATGCAAAATTATCATTAAAAAGTATTTTAGCTAAATTAAAAAATTCAAATATAGTTGTGGTGTCTGGTCTTGCTTATGGTATAGATTCACAGGCTCATCAAAGTGCTTTGGATAACAATCTAAAAACAATAGCCGTTGTTGGTTCGGGATTGGATATAATTTATCCTGCTCAAAATAAAAAGTTATTTAGAGATATATTAAATAATGGGGGTGTTATTTTTAGTGAATATCCTTTAAAAACTCGTCCCTTGGCTCAAAATTTTCCTCAAAGAAATAGAATTGTTGTCGGCATGTCAAAAGGAACGCTCGTTGCGGAAGCAAAATTGAAAAGCGGAGCTATGATTAGTGCTAATTTGACTTTGGATTATAATAGGGAGCTAATGTGTATTCCGGGTAATATTTTAAATCCGAATACTTCTGGAATATATTATTTAATAAAAAATGGAGCGGGAATTATTGCGGATTCGAGTGATTTGTTAAATCAAATGGGTTGGGATATTATAATTGAAGTAAGTGATAAAAAAATTACATTGAGCAAAATTCAACAAAAGGTGGTAGAAGTTTTGTCTTTAGATGCCAGAACATTTGATGAAATAGTTAATTTTCTAAATGCAGATGTTTCTGAAGTTATGGTTAACTTGACAGAGCTTGAATTAAAAGGTTTAATTAAACAATCGAATAATAAATATTATAAATGCGAATAGGTTAATATGGCAGTTAAAGGAAAAAACAGTAAAAACGAAAAAACACTTGTTATAGTCGAGTCTCCCGCTAAATCAAAGACAATTGGAAAAATATTGGGAAATAATTATATTATTCAAGCGTCAATGGGTCATGTTAGGGATTTGGCCTCTAAGGGACTTGGTTTTGATATAGAAAATAATTTTAAACCGACTTTTGAAGTTATACCTGAAAAGAAAAAAGTTATAACGGAATTAAATAAAATAGCAAAAACGGTAGATAAAATTTATTTGGCATCCGACCCTGATAGAGAAGGTGAGGCAATTGCTTGGCATGTTAAAGAATGTCTTAAGTTCCCTGAGGATAAAATTTTTAGAATTGTTTTTAATGAAATAACTCCGCATGCCATAAAAGAGGCTGTTGCAAATTATCATCAAATTGATATGTTAAAGGTTGAAGCTCAAAAAACAAGACAAATTTTGGATAAACTTGTTGGTTTCAAAATAAGTCCTATTTTATGGGAAAAGATGAAAAATTATAAGCTTTCGGCAGGCAGAGTTCAATCCGTTGCACTTAAAATGATATGCGAAAGAGAAGATGAGATTGAAGCATTTAATCCTGTTGAATATTGGAGTATAGAAGTTTTATTAAACAAACTTAATGTTGATTTCACTGCCGAATTAGCAAGAATAATTAAAAACGGTAAAGATGAAAAAATTGAACTTCATAATGAAAATGATGTTAAAGAGGTTATAAAAAATCTTGAAAAAGCAAAATATATCGTTTCAAAAATTACTCCGAGAGATACACAAAGAAAACCTCAACCTCCTTTTATAACTTCAACATTGCAAAGAGAAGCAAGCTCAAAATTAGGTTATGGTGTATCCAAAACCATGCAAATTGCTCAAAAATTGTATGAAGGTATTGACTTAGGTGATGGTTCGGTTGGTCTTATTACATACATGAGAACAGATTCTACAAGAATTTCGGATGATGCTAGAGATTTTGCCAAAGAATATATATTGGAAAATTATGGAAGTGAATATTATCCCGAAAAGCCAAATGTTTATGCTAAAAAGAAACAAAATACGCAAGACGCCCATGAAGCTATACGTCCTTCTTATATAGATAAAACGCCGGATAGTATAAAACAATATTTAACAAGTGAGCAGTACAAGTTATATAAGTTAATTTGGGACAGATTTATGGCATCTCAAATGACAAATGCCAAGGTTAAAAATTTAACAGTCGATATTGAAGCTAATAATTATATTTTTAAGATGGGTTCATCAAAGATTGTTTTTGATGGTTTTACAAAAATATATTCAGATGCTGAAGATGTCGTTAGTCAAAAGTTTCCTGATTTAAAAGCGGGAGATGAGCTTAATTTTAAAAAGTTAAATCCGGAACAACATTTTACTCAACCGCCTGCAAGATTTTCCGAAGCAAGTCTTGTTAAACAGCTTGAAGAATACGGAATAGGAAGACCGTCTACTTATGCACCAATTATAACCAAAATTCAACAGAGAAATTATGTTGAAAAAACCGAGACAAAATCTTTGAAACCGACTCCGCTAGGGAGAGCTGTGTGTAAACAACTGGTTGAACATTTTGAAAAAATTATGGATTATAAATTTACGGCTCAAATGGAAGCAAGTCTCGATGATATAGCCGAAGATAAAGAAAATAGTACGGAATTTTTAAATTCTTTCTGGCAACCGTTTTCAAAAACTCTTGATTTGGCCCAAAAAAATATGAAAAGAGTTGACGTGGAAACAGATAAAGTTTGTCCTAACTGCGGAAGAAAAATGGTTGTCAAACTTTCCCGTTATGGAAAACAATTTTTGGCATGTTCTGGTTATCCGGAATGTAAAACGGCTTTACCTATGGAAGGTGCTGAAAAGACTGAAATTCCTGCGGATGAGCCTACGGATAAAAAATGTGAAAAATGTGGTTCAAATATGGTAATTAGAACAGGACCTTACGGAAAGTATTACCAATGTTTAAATGAAAAATGCAAAAAAAGATTTTCAATAGTAGAATCATCAGGAGTAAAGTGTCCCGAATGTGAAAAAGCAGGTAGAGACGGCGAGCTTGTTAAAAGAAAATCACGTTACGGTACATTTTTTTGGGGCTGTTCAAAGTATCCCGATTGTTCTTTTGCTGTTTGGGCTGAGCCAACCGGAGAAAAATGTCCTGATTGCGGCAGTCTTTTAGTTAAAAAATATTTAAAAAGAGGCAATAAAATCGCTTGTTCCAATAAAAATTGTAAATACTCAAGACCGATGGATGAAGAATAATGACTCAAAATTTTAAATTGGCAATAATAGGTTATCCTATAGGGCATACGTTAAGTCCTGTTTTGTATAAAGCTGCTTTTGAAGAGTTGGATTTAGAATATAGTTATGAGGTTTTACCTACTCCTTCTGAAGATTTGATTTCTCAAATTAAGCATTTGCGTTCGGGGAAATATTTTGGTTTTAACGTAACCATTCCGCATAAAGTTCCTGTTACTTTGTTTCTTTCGAAATACGATGAATATGTTAATTTAACGGGTTCTGTTAATGTTGTAAGAGTTGAAGAGGACTTGTCTTTGTCGGGCTTTAATACAGATGTATATGGTTTTATGGAGGCAATTCCAAAAGATGTTGATTTGTCAGGAAAAAAAGCGGCAATCATTGGATCAGGCGGAGCAGCAAGAGCTGTGTGTGCCGGTTTGTATAAAAAAGGTATCAAAAAAATTGATATTTATACAAGAAATGTTATAAATTCTTCGGAAACAATTAAAACATTAAGAAATAGATTTAGTGAAATCGAAATTAAATCAATTCAAACATCTTTAATGGATGGCCTAGGGGATGTTGATATTCTTATAAATACTACTCCTGTAGGCATGAAAAATTTTAATGAAGAGAATTCTCCGGTTGATGATAAGAATATTGAAAGTTTAAATGATGATGCTATTGTGTATGATATAGTTTATAATCCATTAAGAACGGCATTAATTTCAAAAGCAATAAAATTTAACAAAAGATATGTATGCGGATTAGATATGCTTGTCCACCAAGCAGTGGGAGCAGTTGAGATTTGGACAGGGAAAAAACCGGATTTTAAATTAATGAAGATACGTGCATTAGAGGAGTTTTTAATTAATTTAAATTAATTTTCAACTCATTGTATGATTTTTTGTTACAATATAGACATAAGATTATTTTTTAGGTAGTATGAATAGTGATGACCTATGGTTTTAGAAGTATAGGAAGAATGAACGGTAGCAAAGAAGACAGAAAAATAAGAGGTTTTACATTAGCTGAGGCATTGATTACTTTGGTAATAATCGGTGTAATTGCGGCACTTACCATCCCTGCTATTTTGATTAATACAGAACAACATGAGTATAAGTCTGCACTTAAAAAGGCTTTATCTTCTTTAAATCAAGTCATTGAGTTAAATATTGCTCTTGAAGGTTATGGACCCATTGAAGCGACCGATATGACAAACCCTGATGTAGAGGACAGTTTTTTTGAAATGTTTAGAAATAGGATGAATGTAATTTCTATTTCAAAAGCTTATAATTGGGGTAATACTTCAAACTATGCGTTCTTTACTGCAGATGGTATGAGATTTGAATTTCCTACTACTCCAACGGTTAATGGCGGCACTTTTGCAGTAAACAACGGAAAATGTTCAACTCCAGGAGCTGAGATTCAAGATGATTTTGGTATAGTATATGATAAACCTTGTTTGATAGTTGTTGATGTAAACGGTGATAGAAGACCAAATCCTCGTAAAACAAAAGGTTCTTATAAGGTTCCTTCTGCTGCTTCAAAATCTAAGATATTGGATGTGTTTCCAATAATTGTAACAGATAAAAACGCTTATCCTTACGGTGTAGTTGGGCAACGTGCAATATTTCAACATAATTAAATCAGTTTAACTTAAAGTTTTGGAGTAATAAAAATCGTAATTGATTGACTACTTTCTATTGTTCGCAGTGAAGTATGACCTTGTTTTCTTTTATGCTTTTTTGAACGTCAATTATTCTTTGATTTGAGCTTCCAATCCATTTTAAATTGTTATCATTTAATTCTTTTATAAATTCACCATCTACAAGAACATCGATATCAGTTAAATCAATCGTTTTTATTACTTCTTCCCATAAAAAACCGGTATATAGCCATACTGTTTTATTAGGAAGCTGGGTTTTAACTTTTTTGGCAAGTCTTAAAACCGTTTCTCTGTTAAACGGATGCAACGGGTCTCCGCCGGAGAATGTAATTCCTGAAATATGATCTTTGGAAAGCGCTTCAAATAGTTCATTCTCTGCTGCTTCATCAAATTCTATTCCGCTTGAAGCATCCCACGTTTGAGGGTTTTGACAACCGTTGCAACAGTGTGTGCAACCGGATGTCCAAAGAACAACTCTTAGTCCGTCCCCATTTAACATATCGTCTTTTGTAATATTATGGTAATTCATTATTTTTCCTTTTTTTCATGCAAAAAACCGCCCTATTTAGGCGGTTTTTCTATTTTTACATACTTACTCTATCTTTTATTTCTTCCATTTTATGATCTGCAAGTCTTGAATCACCTTTGACTCTTGAATAAGCCAAATAGCCATTCATTCTGTCAATTTTGGTCAGGTTTTTTGATCCGCAAACAGGGCAAACATCCATATTTAATTCTTGATGTCCGCAATCATCGCAATATGAAAGAGATAAATTTACACCTTCATAAAATCCTTTTTTCATTGCACGTTTAAGTAAAGTTTCGACTGCTTTTGTGTTATATGAGACCGGATATTTAACATATTGAATTTTTCCGCCATTCATTAAATCCCAAAATCTTCCTTCAAGGTCTTGTTTTTCAATTGGACTGATTTGTTCTGAAACATGGCAGTGGAAAGAATTTGAAACATAAGGTTTATCCGAAACACTTTCAACTATACCGTATTTTTTTCTGAATTGTTTTACTTGTAACCCGCATAAGTTTTCAGCGGGTGTGCCATATAGGGCGTATAACCAACCATCTTCTTTTTTAAATTCAGCCACTTTTTTATTTATATATTCCATAACTTCAATTGCAAAAGCACCATCTTCTACAAGAGATTTGCCATTGTGAAGTTCTTGAAGTTCGTTTAGAGCGGTAATACCAAATGAAGCTGTTGCTGATTTAAGTAATGGTTTAATTTTTTCGTTAAACTTCAAATGCCCGCCATAAAATCCACCTTCACAATATGCTAACGGATTAACGGAAGCTCTCATTTCTCCTAAGTATTCGTAAGTTCTTATATGAATTTTTCTTATTAAATTCATATAGTAATCTAAAACTTCATAGAAATCTTTGCTTTCTTGTTTTGCTTTAGCATAAATCATTGGCAGATGCAGAGAAATTGCACCTATATTAAATCTTCCTACAAAAACAGGTTTATCATTTTCGTCTGCAGGTTCTATTCCGCCTCTTTCAAACCAAGGTGATAAAAATGCTCTGCAACCCATAGGTGATACTACTCTTCCGTATTTTTTATACATTGAAGCAACGTAGCCTTCGCCTGATAAGCTTAACCAATCGGGATACATTGTTTTTTTGGAACATTCAACTCCTGCATGGAATAGTTTTTCAAGAGGTTTACCTTCGCCATGGAGTTCTTCATCGTATAAAAATACTATTTTAGGGAACAATACCGGTTTTTTACATTCTTTTTTACCTTGTCCGCCTTGGCGAGTTTTAAGACAAGCCAATGTTGCCATTACTTCAAATTCACTCTGACCGAGACCGGTTGTAACTGTAATAAAAGGATAATCACCACGAGATGAAGCAACCGTATTAAATTTATATTCCCAACCTTGAAAACCTTGTTCAAAATCTGCCTGAACATCTTTCATAGCTTCTTCGCGAGCTTTTTCGAAAGTCAGACCCATACAGATATATCTGTCATATTGTCTATCGTATGTTTTTTGAGCATAAGGTGCCAGAATTTTATCAACTTCCGGAACTGTAAATCCGCCGTATTGTTGGCTTGCTGCTGCCATTACGATATCACCTATAACATCAAAAGCAACATCTAAGCTTTTTGGTTCGTTGTACCAAATGTTACCCATTTCAAAGCCGTCTTTTAAAACTGCTGCAACATCAAACAAGCAACAATTCATAGTATCTCTTCTTGCCGACATATCATGAATATAGATATAACCTTCTTTTATGGCTTGTTTATCTTCTACGGTTAAGAAGAATTTTTTGTATAACTCTTTATTTAATTCATTAAATATAAGCGAACGTTTGGTTGAAACCAAGGTAGAGTCAGCATTTGCATTTTCTTTGTCGCCTATATACATAATTCTTTGCGATTCTTGATAAACTTTATCAAGCATGTGCACAAAATCGGTTTTATAATTTCTGTAATTTCTGTAGCTTTCTGCTACTTTTGGACTCAATGCCTGTAGAGCAGACTCTACAATGTTATGCATTTGAGCAATTTCAACAGTGTCAGAATCCATATCTATGACACTTTTATTTACATAGGCACAAATGTCTTTAATTTCTTTTTCACTGAAAGTTACAAGCATTCTTGTTGCTGATTTCTTAATAGCGTCAACAACTTTTTCAACGTTATATTTTTCTTTTGTACCATCTTTTTTGATTATGCAAACATTATTAAGATTTCTTCTTGTAAAATTAATTATATTTACAGGATTTTCGTTGTGTTTAATCGCATCAGTAACGGGCTGATTTGATGTTTGCGTATTTGCCAAATTGATATCGTTTGAAATCTTTTGCATTAAATTCCTCCTAATTGCATAAAAATGCTTCCCGTATTTGTTTAATTCCTATGGCAAAAAATTGCTTCGGTTCTTTCTCTATTTCTCTATTTCTATTATTCTACTACAAATTAATTGGCATGAGTACCATTTATTTTATTGAAATATTGTTTATTTTTTAAAAGATAAAAATCACTCCGTTGTGGAGCGATTTTTATCTTTTAATTTTAATTTTTAAAAAAATTTACTTTACAAAATTATTTTACTAAGGGTAAAACAGAAGCTGTGATATCAGTTCCGCCAAATAGTAGCGAATCCTTTCTGAATACTAAATCATAGCCCATGGCTTTAGCTTTTTGATTTACTGCTTCACTTAATTGGTTATCAACTTGATTTACTTTTTTTGCATAATCATCTCTTATGCTTTTTTTCTTTTGAGTTAATTGTGCTTCATATTTTTTAATTAAAGCTTGTTTGCCTGCAGCAGTAGATTGCTTTTTAATATCAGCACTTGCTGTATCGTACCATTTTAACATGTTTTGAGTTTGCTTTGCTCTGGTTTCTTCTGCTGATTTTAATACTTTAGAAGCACTTAATAATTTACCTACATTGACATAAGCAACTTTTGATGCTTGAACATCACTGAATGCAATGTTGTTTAATCCGAAACCAAGACCGAATGCAAATGAGCATAGAACCAGTGTTAACAAACTTTTTTTCATAAAATTCTCCTTATTTTGAGTAGTTTATATCAGATATTATTGGTTGCTTAAATTCGATTTTATTGATTGAACGACCATCAACAATTGGACCCGGAGGGATAATGTACCATTTGTAAATTGCCGTATTTAATCTTTTAAAGAATTTATTTAACCATTGAAGTTTGGTTTGATTATCTAATATATTCTTTTTCTCATATAAAAACTTAGATTTCATCATATTATCGATTGATTGATTAAAATTTTCTATTCTCCAAATGACTTCGTCTAAAAATTCATAAGGCATTAAAGCGTCTTCTGCAAGCAGAGTTTTACCTGTTTTAGGGTCAAGTGCAAGCTCCGCTTGCGGAGGTTTTTTGATAATCGCTTCAGGAATAGCATTTTTTTGAGGTCTGTTTTCATTCATCCAACGTGCAAGGGCAAAAAGTTTCGTTTTAACAACATCTGATATGGGAGCATATCCTCCTGACATATCGCCGTTTATCGTTGCATAACCCATATAAAGCTCGGATTTATCAGATGTTGCTATGGGTATAGTTGAATTAAATTCATTTGCTATACCCCATAAAATCAAGGCTCTGCTTCTTGCTTGAATGTTATCTTGTGTAAAGGATTGATTATATCTGTCAGAGAACGAATTTTGAGCTTCATTAAATATTCCTTCAAATTTGTTTGAAATTGCTTCTTGCATATCTTTTATAGGTATTTCCATAAAATTAATGCCTAAATTACTTGCTAATTCTTTTGCATCATTTTTGCTATCTGAAGAAGTTAATTTAGAAGGCATGGAAATTCCTAAAATATTTTCTCTACCCAAAGCATCAGCCAAAAGAACTGCACAAATTGTGCTGTCTAGTCCGCCCGAAAGCCCTAAAACGGCACGTTTAAAATTATTTTTTTTGAAATAGTCTTTAATAGCAAGAATGATTGTCCTATAAGTTCTTTCTAAATCGGGTGTGTGGTCAAGAGAAAATTCTTTTTGAGAATTTAAAGTAAGCTCTAATCCTTTTGGCAGCGGGTTAATTATATTTTTGTTTGTGTTTATGTTTAGTATAAAAAAGTCTTCCTCAAAACCTTTTGCCATGGCACAAAGGTTGCCGTTTTTATCATACATTCTTGAATAACCGTCATAAACAAGCTCATCATTTGCTCCGACTTGATTTACATATATGTAGTTAACATTGTATTTTTTTGCGATGTGACTCATCATGTTATGTTTTAGCTGTTCTTTTTTAGCTCTTGTACAAGAAGATGAAGGGCAAATTATTGTGTTGACATACGGTGCAATTTCTTTTATCGGGTCGATTGAATATAAATTTTTTTCAAAAAAATCAAAATCATTCCAACTGTCTTCACAAATAGCAATTCCGTATTTTATTCCGTTTAAATTGATTATTCTTTCTTCTTTATTTATTTTTGCCGGTTCAAAATATCTGAAATCATTGTGTTCGGCGTAATTTGCAAGAAGTGATTTTCTGATTATTTTTTTTATTTCTTTATTTTGAATAAATGCTATTGAATTATAAAAAGGTTTTCCGAATTTTTCTTTATTTTTTTCTGCAAAACCTATTAAAATGGCAGTATTTGTTGCTGTGTTTTTAATTTCGTTAAGTGCTTCTTCTGATTGTTGTGCTATATAAGGATATCTTGTTAGGATATCGCCAAGCGGGTAACCTATCAAAAATAATTCCGGAAAAATTATTAAATCCGCATTAATTTCATTTGCTTTTTTAATACTCTCAATAGCTTTATTTTTGTTGTATTCAATGTTTCCTGATATTGGATTTAATTGTGCCAATATCACGTTATTTGAATTTTTATTTTCCATAAAATTAATTTTAGCATAAAATGAGTTAAGGGGAGTTTGATGAAAAAATTTTCTATAGACATATCTTTATTTTTTCTTATTTTTTTATTTGTACTCTTTGGCATTTCTAATATCGGTTTTTTTCTGGGTTTTTCTTTAAATATTTGTTATATTTTATTTTCTTTTATTTTTGCTTTGTTTTATTTGTATAAAAGTGGAGAGTTTTTAAAAAAAGTTGTTGTTGCATTGTTTTTGGTGTTAATTTCTTTTATTTTTTCAAATTTTTTTATAGATACATCTTTTGATGGCAGATGTTATCATTTTACAATTGAAAATATGTTTAAATTAGGATTTAATCCTTTTTGGATTAAAGATTCTTTAAATTGGTTAAATAACAACAATATGTATTATAATCATTTATTTGCTCTTTCTTATCCTAATGCGGCGGAATTGTTGAGAGCGAATTTTTATTTGATTTTTAATTATCTGGAAACAAGCAAGATTGTAAATTTTTTCTTTGTTTTTTCACTTTTATTTTATTCATATTATTTTTTCTCAAGAAAATTAACTAAAGTGAAATCAGTTGTTTTAACCTTATGTGTTTGCTGTTGCTCTGTTTTGATATGTCAAATAAATACTAAAATGGTTGATTTTATTTTATATTGCCTTTTTTGCTTTCAATTATTTTCAATAATTTTGATTGAAAAAAATAAAGACACAAAAGTAAATTATTCGGTATTAATCATTGCTTCCGTTTTATCAATAGCAGTTAAATATACAGGATTGTTTAATACTTTAGTTATTTATGCTCTTTTTTTAGTTTATAAATTTAATAAGAAAAAATTAATTTCTTTTGTTTTGGTTATATTTTCAAGTTTGGTATTGTGCGTTCAACCTTATGTTTTAAATTTAATAAAATATAAAAATCCTTTATATCCTTCTATTGGTTATAATAAGCTTGATTTTATGACAAAACAAAATCCAAAAGAGTTTTATGGAAAGCTTTATATTTATAAATTTATAAGGAGCATGTTTTCTTCTGTTTCGGATGCTAGAATGAATAATCCTCAAACACCCAAGCTTTATTGGAAAATTCCCTTTACATCGCATTATGATATGCCTTTCGAGGCTGAAGATGTTAGAATTTCAGGTTTTGGACATTTATTTTCAGGTATATTTTTAATAAGCATAATTTTAACAATTTGTTTAATTAAAAAAAGAAAAAGCATTTTTCCTTTATTGTTAATTTATTCTACAGTATTATTAAATCCTATTTGTTGGTGGGCAAGGTTTGTTCCCCAGTTGCATCTTTTGCCGGTTATGATATGTTGTTATTTTAGAAAAAATAACTATATTTTTTATTTGTTAAGCTTTTTAATTCTTTTAAACGGTTTTACGGTAGCAAAGGAGAATTTTCTAACCTATGCTTATAAGACTTATGTTATGAATAATTTTTATGTTGGTTTATATGAAAAATCAAAAGATAAAAAAATTCTTATTTATGTTGATAAAACCCCTTATGATGAAGACGATTCCAGTATTTTATTTAGAATGTTCGAATATGGTGTTAATTATGAATTGTCTGATAAATTGGATAAAAGTTTTAAAAAAATTAAAACCGATTGTACAGTAAGTGATTCTTACTATATAAAATATTAGTTTATTTTTATTCTGATTTCAAAAGATCTGTTCCAAGGGAGCGAATAAGAAATTTTTTTAGGATAAAAATTTAAAAATTTTGAAATTTGTTCTGCATATTTATTTAAATCGTTTTCTTTTTCGGTTAATGCTTGAATAAAATCAGGATTTTTTTCACGTATAAATTTTCTTATTATGGCTTGATAAGCCCAATCATCAAGAAATCTTATAAATTGAATTTTTTTAAATGCTAATTCATTGTAAGAATTATTTTTTGCAGCTAAAAATTTTACAACTGCACAAAATAAAGCACATCCTATTGTGTTTGCACTTGTATTATAGGCACAATATCCAAAAAAGTTTTTATCTGTTTTTTTAAATATTGTTTCAATAAAACTTAAATCACTTCCGTTTGCGTTGTTTACGTCGGCTATAAAATAATTTTTTAACGGTAAAGATATTTTATTTTTGTTTGCATTTATTATATCTCCTAAAACAAGATCTCCTTGTTCGTTTTTAAAATTATTAATTATCATTTCCAAATCAAAATCATTTTTATTTATATTACATCCTGCAAGCAAAATTTGGCCTTTGACACAGTCATAAATTGAAATATCTTCATATTTTGAAATTAAATTCGTTGAATTTTTTTCCAAAAAAACAGGGTTGATTTTTATGTTTTGATTTTTGCTTAAGGCTCTTGTAATAAGCCCAAGAGGAATTTCGTCCGCTCCTGTTTTAATAAATGTTTGTTTTATATTGTTTTCGTTGATTATTTTTTGCAATTCATTTGCTTCTTTTACATTTAGTCCAAATTCCGCACAGTCATCTTTAGAAAAAATTAAAGTATCGAAAAATCCTTCTTTTGCCCAATCAAGGTATATCTTATTTATTTCAAAATTTCTTTTTCTGGTTTTAATGTAATCTTCTAAAATGTTTTCAGGAACTTTATTTATTACGCAATTATAACTTTTTTCAACTTCTGACTTATGAAGGTAATATGACCAGTCAAAAATTCTTTTGCCCCATTGGCTCCAATATGGTTTTTCTTCTTCATTTATATTGTTGTTTGAGATTCTCATAACGGAAGAAAAGGCGAGAATTTTATTTGTTTTTGTTTGAATTATATTTTTAAATTTTTTAATTCTTTCTTTAATTGTTTCAAAATCATCTTCAACTCTTCTGGATGGAATAAGTCCGCCATAAGCTACGGTATCTAGTGAAACTATTATGAAGTCCATATTTTCAAGGTTTTCCAGAAACTCAAAAATTTTATTAATGTTGGATTGAGTGGTTAAGTCGCCTAAATATTTAATATTTGGCATGTAAAGTTTAATATTATTATCAATAGATAAAATATCATTAATTAAATCATAACAGATTGGTCTGTTATCAATCGGAATAACTGCAATTTTTATCATAGTTTGATTTTACAATACTTTTTTAAATAATTAAATATTATTTATAAAACTTCACTTGTTAGATGTGTTTTTTCAAGATAAAATTATTTAAGTAAGAAGGAATTATTTTCAGGAGAAAATTTTGCATTTTTGTTTAGATGAGATTGTAAACTGTTTAGATTGTGAAATATTATATAAAAAAGAAGACTGCGACACAAAACAACTTTTTAGTGTCTCGACAGATACAAGAAAACTTCAAAAAGGGGATGTTTATCTTCCTTTAAGAGGAGAGAACTTTGATGGTCATAATTTTATAGATAAAGCTATTGAAAACGGTGCTTTGGGTTATTTTACGCAAGATAAATATAAAATAAACAAAGAAGCCGAATTTGTAATATATGTTAAAAATTCACTTGTTGCATATTTAGAACTTGCAAGTTATATAAGAAAAAAAATTAATCCGACAGTTATCGCTATAACAGGTTCTTGCGGTAAGACTACCACAAAAGAAATGCTTTATAGTGTTTTTTCGACAACCTATAAAACGCATAAAACCATGCTAAATCATAACAATGAAATCGGTTTTTGTGAAACTATGTTCAATATGCCTATTGATACTCAAGTTGTTATTGTTGAAATGGGAATGCGTAATTTGGGTGAAATTGAACTTTTGTCCAAGTACTCTAATCCTGATATAGGTATTATTTCAAATATCGGTTCAGCTCATGTCGAGCGTCTTGGAACATTAAAAAATATTGCAATTGCAAAATGCGAAATAGCCAAAAATTTGAAATCAAAAGAACAAGGCGGACTTTTCATCGGTACAAAATGTTCTCAAATACTGGAAAATCTAAAATATGACGGAGATAAAATCTTCACATCTCTTGAGGATGCTTATGATATCGATATAGCCCTTGAGTCAACTAAATTTACATATAAGGGCGAAAATTATGAAATAACTCAATCGGGAGAATATAATGTTTTAAATGCTTTATTGGTAATTGAGGCAGCACTTGCAAAAAATATATCCATTGAAAATATTAAAAAGGGTTTGTTAAATTATAAACCTATTGAAAAACGCTGGGAAAAAACCGTTATAGGTGATTTTACGTTTGTAAATGACAGTTATAATGCTAATCCTGAATCAATGAATGCCGTATTAAAGACCTTTTTAGCTATATATCCTCGTCCTATTGTTCTTGTTCTTGGTGATATGGGTGAACTTGGAAAAGATGAGATTATGTATCATAAGCAAGTGGGAGAGTTTTTGTCTTCTTACAAAGATGTAATTTTGCTTACGGTTGGAAATCTTGCCCGTCATATTGCAAGAAACACCACTCTTAAAAGTGTTGAATTTGAAGATAATGACGAGTGTGCAAAATATATCGTAAATAATATTAAAAAAGGTTCGACTATTCTTTTAAAGGCTTCTCGATCCATGAAATTTGAACAAATAATTGAAAAAGTTAGCGAAATGGCGGTTAAAATATGATAATGATTAGTGTAGCGGGGCTTATTGCTCTTATTTTATGTTTGCTTTTTGGAATACCTTATATAGATTTTATGAAAAAAAAGGCATATTCTCAATATATAAGAGAAGAAGTTGCCCAGATGCACGCATATAAAGAAAAAACTCCTACAACAGGAGGTGTCTTTATTGTGGTATCAATAATTATAGCTTCTTTGATTGCACTTTTTATGGCTCAAAAAACTACAACATCGGCCATGATTGTTATTATGACGTTGATTTTCTACACTTTTACAGGGTTTGAAGATGATATTAAAAAAATAAAAGCTCATCACAATCTGGGTTTATCTGCCAGAGCCAAATTGTTATTACAGGTTGCAGTTGCTATGCTTCCTGCTTTTTATATAATATTTTCCGGAAAAACAGAGGTTAGTTTTTTAAATTTTAGTTTTGATTTAGGTTATTTTTATCCTGTTTTTGTTGTTTTTATGATGGTTGGAGCTTCTAACGCTCTTAATTTAACCGATGGTTTGGATGGACTCGCTGCTTCGTCTTCAGTATTTGCTTTTTTAGCCTGTGCTTTAATATGTTACTTTAATAATAATATTGATTTAGCAATTATTTCTATTGCCGCAAGTGCTTCTTGTTTAGGCTTTTTGTATTTTAATAAAAAACCAGCAAAAATATTTATGGGAGATACAGGAAGTCTCGCATTGGGCGGATTGCTTGCAACAATTGCTATTATGGGAAAATTTGAATTGTGGCTTATTCCGATTGCGATTGTTTTTATATGCGAGACGCTTTCGGTTATGATTCAGGTTACAAGTTTTAAATTGACCGGCAAAAGGGTTTTTAAGATGAGTCCCATACATCATCATTTCGAACTTTCAGGGTGGTCAGAAAATAAAATTGTAAAAGTTTTTACATTTATTACTTTTTTGGCTTGCACTTTGAGCGTTTTGGTTTATTTTTTATATAAGGCTTAAAAATTATGAATAAATATACAGATTTAAAAAATAAAAAGGTTTTGATTTTGGGATTTTCTACTACGGGAATTGCTGCTGCTAAGTATTTTAAAAAACTCGGAGCAGATGTTTTTGTTTCAGAAAGTGCTGAAATGTCCGAAAAAAATCAAGATATGTTGTCAGAATTAATTTCTAAAGGTATAAAAATAGAATTTAACGGTCATAGTGATGATTTTATTGATGGCTCAGAATTTTGCATATTAAGCCCTTCTATACCTGATGATGCGGAAATTTTAAACAGATTAAAAGAAAAAAATATTGAATATTTTTCCGATATTGAATATATTTCAAAACTTGAAAACAAGAAGATGATTGTTGTAACGGGTACAAATGGTAAAACAACAACGACTGCTTTGATTTCGCATGTTTTATCTCAGAAATATAATGCACCTTATTGTGGAAATATAGGTATAAGTCCATTGGAATATTTAGATAAGGACGTGGATTATTATGTAATTGAAGCAAGTTCTTTTCAGCTCCATTATTCACCTGATTGCAAGCCTAAAATTGGTGTTTTTTGTAATATTACGCCTGATCATATTTTATGGCATAAGACTTTTGATAATTATTTTGAAGCGAAAGCAGGCATGTTTAAGAACATGGATGAAAATTCTTATGCAATTTTAAATTATGATGATGAAGTGTTGCGAAAATTGGGTGAGAAATTAAAAGCAAAAATATATTATTTTTCCATGCAGGATAGGAATATGAGAAATTGTACATATTGCGAAAGCGGAAAAATATATTACCATGATGAAAAAATTGTTGACGCTAAAGATCTTCAAATTGTTGGGCCTCATAATATGCAAAATGTTATGAGTGCGGTAATTGTGGCCAAATTGTTGGGTTTGGATAATAAAAGTATAAAAAATGCCCTGAAGTCTTTTAAAGCTATAGAACACAGGCTTGAATTTATAAGAACAATAGATGGAACAGATTATTATAACGATTCTAAAGCGACAAATCCCGAGGCAAGCATTGTTGCAATTAATTCATTTAAAAATAAGAAAGTTGTTTTGATTGCGGGCGGCAGAGATAAAAAAACATCTTTAAAAGATTTTATAGTTGCTGTTAAGGAAAAAATTTCAAAAGTTGTATTAATAGGTGAAGCGACAAATCGTTTTAAAAATGAACTTGCTAAGAGCGGTTATATGAATATAGTTAATTCAAAAACTCTTGAAGAGGCTATTGATATTGCAAGTCTTGATAGGCCTGAAGTTGTATTGTTATCTCCTGCATGTGCAAGCTTTGACATGTTTGAAAGCTACGAGAAAAGAGGAGAAGCGTTCAAAAATTATGTATTATCAAAAAAATAGAGCATATACTACCAGAACAAAAACATATACAAAGACCCCTCCGGATAACTTATTGCTTGTGGTCGTTGCTTTTATTGTTGTTTTTGGGATTATGGCAGTATTTTCTGCATCTGCTCCAAAGGCAATCGGACTCGGCGAAAATCCTTTAAGTTTTACATTAAAACAATTAGTTTGGCTTATAGCGGGTGTGTTCGGTGCTTGGTTTTTTTCTAAGTTTGATTATAGAAAATTAAAAAGTTTTGCAGGCATGCTTGCACTTTTTGTACTTATAACCCTTGCACTAGTCAAATTTTCACCTTTGGGAGTTACGGTTAATGAAGCAAAACGATGGCTTGTGATTGGCCCGCTGCAATTTCAACCTTCCGAAATGGCAAAGCCTGCTTTGGTATTGTATTTTGCAACTTTATTTTCAAAAGATTGCACTATAATTGATTCAAGAAAATATCCTTTCTATTTTATATTTGCGTGCATGTTACTCTTAATATATATGCAACCAAATTTGTCAATGATAATTTTACTTTTAATGACTTCTCTTGCTATGTATTATGTAGCAGGCGGTTCGGCTAAAATTATCGCAGGAGCTTTCGGACTTGGAGCTTTAGCAGTAGCCACAACAATCAGGGGTTACCAATTACAGCGTATTAAGGTTTGGTGGAATCCTTTTTCGGATGCTTTGGGTGCAGGGTATAATATAATTCAATCCATGGTTGCTTTTTCATCCGGTGGTTTTTTTGGAGTAGGTTTTGGAAATTCAAAACAAAAATTATCTTGGCTTCCTGAAGGACATACGGATTTTATTTTTGCTATAATCGGTGAAGAATTTGGTTTTTTGGGATGTTTCTTTCTTGTTTGCCTTTTCGGAGTATTTTTGCATAGAGGTTTTGTAATAGCTAAGAAATGTCCTGATATGTTTGGAAAACTTTTGGCTGTTGGAATTACATTTTCAATATGTTTTCAAGCTTTTACTAACATGTCGGTTGCTTCTTCTTTTGTTCCTGCAACGGGAATTCCTCTGCCTTTTGTTAGTTACGGCGGTTCGAGTTTATTTGTTTCATTATGTATGATTGGCGTGTTGATTAATATTTCCAAAAAAAGAGTTCAAAGGATAGTTCATTATGTTCAATAAAAATAAAGAAAAAATATATTTTATAACGGGCGGCGGTACCGGCGGTCATATTTATCCCGCTGTTTCGGTTATAAATACTTTATTGGATACAAAAGTTCAAAATAGTAATATATTTTATCTTGGTAATAAAAAAAACATGGAGTTTGAAATTGCAAAGAAATACAATTATAATTTCTTAAGTCATGGTGCAAAAGGCATGCCAAGAAAATTAAGTTTAAAGTTTATTTTCTGGTTTTTCGGTTTATTTTTTTCAACATTAAAGACTTCGTTTTATTTTTTGAAATATAGACCAAATGCTGTTTTTGCAACGGGTGGGTATGTCTGTGCTCCTGCGTTATTTTGTGCTTTATTTTTCAGGGTTCCTTATGTTTTGCATGATTGCGATATCCAACCGGGAATTGTAACAAGATTTTTTGCCCCCTTTGCATATTGTGTGTCTTTGGCTTTTGATGGTGCAAAGAAATATATAAAATCAAAAAATATTCAAGTGAGTGGAAATCCTATACGTCAGGAATTTAAAACAATATCTAAAAAGCAGGCAAGAGAAGAACTTTCAATCAAAGATGATTTTACGATACTTATTATGGGCGGATCTTTAGGGGCGAGAACAATAAACAATTCTTCTTTTAAAATTTTAAAAGAGTATGCAAATAGAGAAGGCTATAAAATATTATGGCAGACAGGTAAGAAAAATTTTGATGAAGTCACAAGAAAAATACTTGATGAATTTCAAAGTTTACCTGACAATTTAGTTTTACAACCATATTTTGACAGAATGTACCTTGCTTTGTTGTCTTCAGATGTTGTAATTTCAAGGTCAGGGTCTTTGAGTTTGTCTGAAATATGTGCAAGTTCTTTGCCTTCGATTTTAATTCCTTATCCTTATGCAAGCCAAAATCATCAATACAAAAACGCAAAGAATTTAGTGGAAAATAATGCAGCACTTTTAATTGAAGATAAGGATTGTAATAATGAAAGTTTGTTTGAACTTTTAAATAAATTAATTAATGATAAGGCACTTTTATCGGATTTGTCTTATAATGCGTATAAGCAAGCAAAATTAAATTCTGCCGAACAAATAACCGAACAAATTAATAAGGCAATAAAATAATGCAAACTGCTAAAGAAATTTTAACTTCTTGTGATAAATTTCACATTAGTTTGGGCCTTGATAGAATAGGAAAAATATTAAATATTTTAAATAATCCCCAAGATAATCTAAAGATAATTCATGTTGCGGGGACAAACGGTAAAGGTTCTGTTTGTAAAATTATAAACGAAATTTTAATTCAATATTTTAAAAATACAGATAAAAAAATCGGTCTTTTTACGAGTCCTCATCTTTTTTCATATACCGAAAGAATTAAAATAAACAATAAGGATATTTCAGAAGATGATTTTAATGAATTAGTCAATAAAATTGATAATCTTGCAGGTAGTTATAATATTGAATTAACGGAATTTGAACTTATAACTGCTGTTGCCTTTTATTATTTTTCTTTAAATAAGGTTGAATACGTTGTTTTAGAGGTTGGCTTGGGGGGAACGTATGATGCAACAAATATTGTAAAATCCCCATTGGTTGAAGTTATAACCGAAATTGATTTAGATCATATTCAAAGGTTGGGTTCGACTGTGGAAGAAATTGCTGTTCAAAAAGCCGGAATAATTAAGCAAAATTCTAAAGTTGTATTTTTAAAAACTAACAAAGGTTATAATGTTTTAGAAAAAATTGCAAATGAAAAAAAAGCTGAAATTATTACAACTCCTAAAGTCAAGGTGGAGTTTAAAGATAGTGCAAATTATGCGATTATTGATGCTAATGAATGTGAATTTAATCTTTTAGGTTATCATCAAGCTGATAATTTAGCCCTTGCAATTGGTGCAATTAATGCAATCGGACTAAATGTAAATTTTGATATTTTGCAAAGGGCTTTGAAATTTGTAAAATGGCCTTTTAGGCTTGAATATCACAGAGAAAAAAATATTTTAATTGATGGAGCCCATAATCCTTCGGGGGCAAGCACTTTAAGAAGGTTTTTAGATAATTATTTTAACAATCTTGATAAAACATTTATTTTTGGATGCTTAAATAATAAAGATTATAGAAGAATGCTTGATATTTTGTTGACGAAAGATGATGAATTTTATTTTTATGAGTTTAATTATCCAAATGCACTTAAATATGATGAGTTGGATGAACAATATAAAGAAAGAGCCATAAAAATTTTAAATACAGTTGAAATTGAACAAATAATTGAAAAAAAACAAAATTTAAAAATTTTTTGCGGTTCTTTATATATGCTGGGAAAAATTTTTAGTGAAATAAAAATTTAATTGTCTTTTTTGTTTGGGTGTAAATGAAAATATTGACATCCGTTCCATATTAAAATTTCATTTTGGGAAATTTGGCATTTACCATTAAGACAGTCTAATGTTCCATCGGGACAAAGAGTAAAATGTTGACAATTTTGACAGGTTTTAAGTGTCATTCCTTTTGATTTTAATTTATATGTCATATCTTCGAGTGCATCATGCATTCTTAGGTATGAATCAGTTGTAATAAAACGATTACCTTCTCTAAATACAACTTTTCTCATTCCGTCTTCCGAGACCAAATCTAATTTGCATACGAAATCTTTTTTGCCATTATTAACAATAGCATTAATGGTTGCTGAGTTAATATTTTCTTCTTCATAGTTACTGTCTATAATTGAACGCATTGTAATATTGTTAATTAAAATTTTAATTTTTTGCCAGCTAAGACAAAAAGGATATAGCATTAGCCAGAATATTTCTTTTATTTGCATTTTTGAAACATTTATAGATATTATAAAGTTTATAAATAAAAATACTCCAAGTAAGTATACCAATTTTTCAGCTGTATGATTCGGGAAGTATATACTTAACCATACAAGAAATAAAAATCCGAATAATACAAACAATGAATTTGGTTTAAGAAGAAACAGCATAAACTCTTTAAATGAGTTGCTTTTAAAGGCAATTAATGGAAAATAGTGCGAAAATATCATAAACTTATTTCTTAATGTTGGGGTTGAAAAATTGAAATTTTTAATATCTATTGCCGTTATTATATATGGGCAATAAATTGATTTAATGTCATTTGATGCCAGTTCCAGTGAATATTCAAGTTCAGAGTCTTTATCTTCTAAAGTGACATATCCTATTTTTTCTAAAACATCATTTGTAATAATAAGATTGTCTCCATCTATAAAAAATGGGAGATTAAACATAGAACGAACTATATTGTTTGTTCTGTCTACATATTTCAGATAAGATGAAATAATTGAGTTTTTAATTTTTTTAGCCAGTTGATTTTTTTCATTGACTGATATTTTTGAGCCAACCAGAACACAGGGTTTAGCTATTGATTTATTTATATTTTCCAGATATTTTTCTCCAACCATTCGATTTGCACCCAAAAATACGTAAGCATCAAACTTATTTTCCGGAATCATCTTATTGATAAGCAAGTTTATGGCTTTATCTTTTGAAAAATAATCGGGGTTTTGAATATTGTGTATTCTTGCACCAAGTGCAAAGTCTCTTGAAGGGTTTGTGTCGTTTTCTTCTTTTTGATATGCAACATGTACTTCATAGAATTCTTTTGGGTAACTTTGATTATTCAAGACAGAAAGAAGCTTATCAAGATTTTTGTCTTTTTGGGTTGCATATATAAGTACACAAATTTTATTTTTTTCAATGACTATGCTTCTTGTTTTTTCGTGCATTTCAAAATATTTTTCAATATCATTTGCCTTGATAAAGAAAAATAATTGGTAAATGCAATAAATAAAAAGATATATTATTAATAATGCAAATATTGTATCGAATACTATCATAGTTGTATTTTATAAAAAATAAATTTAAAAATCTAGCTTTTTTTATTTCAAGTGGATATAATACGTTATGTGATAACTTTTTTAGGTCAATGTGTACAAAATTTTATTCAAGCGACAAAATACACTTTTAAAGGCAATGTTCGTTTTTCAGGTGTAATTTCGCAGGCGGCTGCCATTGGATTTGATTCTTTGGGAATTTGCCTTTCGATAGTTTTTATTGCTGCCTGTGTTATAGCTCTTCAAGTTGCAAAACAGTTTTTAATGTCAGGCGGAGACAGTTATATTGGCGGCTTTTTAACGGTTGCTTTGGTCAGAGAAATTGCTCCGGGGTTTGCGGCACTGGCCCTTGCTGCACGAGCGGGAACTGCAATAACCGCACAAGTTGCGAATATGCAAGTTACAAATCAAATTGACGCTATTGAAGTTTTAAAAGTTGATTCAATAGGGTATTATTTTGCCCCCAGAATTTTAGCCGGTGCAATAAGTTGTTTTTGTATAGTTTTATTGGCAGAGTTGGTTGGTGTGTTGGGCGGGGCTTTGGTTTCGTATTTTTCTATAGGGCTTCATCCTATCAGATATTTTAATTCTGTTTGGCTAATGCTTGTTATGAAGGATGTTTATGTTAGTCTTTTAAAAGGTTTGATATTCGGAGCTTTGATTGCTCTTGTTTGTGCAACTGTCGGATACAACACCAGAGGCGGAGCAAAAAATGTAGGCGAATCAACAACAAAATCTGCAATTTTGTGTACAATTTATATTCTTTGTGCAGATTTAATAATAGGTATTCTTTTTTATATGGGTGGTTAATTTCATACAAATAGTTGAAATTATTCAAAAAGAACTTCATAAAAAATTAAATTGGTTATAATTTTAGTATCTGGTACTATGTTTAAAGGAAGCAAATATGGCTGAAAATGATGGAGTAATAACTCAAATTATAGGACCTGTAATTGACGTTAGATTTGATTGCGGTGTTTTACCTGAAATATATGATGCACTTGAGATTTATAATAATAATGGCGAAAAGACAACTGTTGAAGTTCAACAGCTTCTCGGTGAAAATACTGTAAGGACTGTTGCGATGTCTTCAACAGACGGTTTAAAAAGAGGAATGAAAGTAATAAATACTGGTAATCCTATTAAAGTTCCTGTTGGTAAAGGTATATTAGGGAGAATTTTAAATGTTTTGGGCGAGCCTGTTGATAATCAAGGTGAAGTTCATTGCGATGAAAAATTCCCTATTCATAGACCTTCACCAAAATTAACCGAACAAAATACTAATATTGAAATATTGGAAACAGGTATTAAAGTTATCGATCTTTTAATGCCTTATCAAAAGGGTGGTAAGATTGGTCTTTTCGGCGGTGCCGGCGTAGGTAAAACCGTTCTTATAATGGAATTAATCCATAATATTGCAGCCGAACACGATGGCGTGTCGGTGTTTGGTGGTGTTGGAGAACGTACTCGTGAAGGTAATGACCTTTATAACGAAATGAAAGAATCCGGCGTGTTGGACAAGGTTGCTCTTATATACGGTCAGATGAACGAACCGCCGGGAGCTCGTATGAGAGTCGGTTTGTCGACCTTAACTTGTGCCGAATATTTTAGAGATGTTACAAAACAAGATGTGCTATTGTTTATAGATAATATTTTCCGTTTTGTACAAGCAGGCTCTGAGGTCTCTGCTTTATTAGGTCGTATGCCTTCTGCGGTAGGTTATCAACCTACGTTATCTCAAGAGGTTGGTGAGTTGCAAGAACGTATTACATCTACTAAGGACGGTTCTATTACTTCTGTTCAGGCTGTCTATGTTCCTGCAGATGACTTAACTGACCCCGCTCCTGCTACAACATTTACTCACCTTGATGCTTCAACGGTATTATCAAGGAATATAGCTTCGTTGGGTATTTATCCTGCGGCAGATCCTTTGGAAAGCTCGTCTCGTGCTTTAGATCCGCATATAATCGGTCAGGAACATTATGATGTAGCTAAGAAAGTTTTGGGAATATTGCAAAAATATAAGGATTTGCAAGATATTATTGCAATTCTTGGTATGGATGAATTATCTGAAGAAGATAAATTAACGGTAAATCGTGCAAGAAAAATTCAGAAGTTTTTATCTCAACCGTTTTTTGTTGCTGAACAATTCTCGGGAACAAAGGGTAAGTACGTCAAATTAGAGGATTCTATTAAAGGCTTTAAGGAAATTATAGAAGGTAAACATGATAATGTTCCGGAGCAAGCTTTTTATATGGTTGGAACTATTGAGGATGTTCTTGAAAAAGCTAAAAAAGAAGAACTTGTTGAGGCATAAATATGACTGAAAATTTGAGTGATAAAATTCATTTTAAGGTTATAACTCATGAGAAAATTGTCTATGAAGATAATATTGATGAGCTGTATGTGCAGGCAACCGATGGCAGGTTGGGGATTTTGAAAAATCATATTCCAGTTATTTGTGCTTTGAATGTTGGGGTTACAAAAGTTGTGAAAGATAAGGTGTCCCAATGTATTGCAACTATGGGCGGAATATTGCAATTTGCGAATAATAAAGCTACTATTTTGACGGATATTGCCGAGCTTGATTGTGATATAGATATAGCAAGGGCAATTCAGGCAAAAGAAAGAGCTGAAGCGAGACTGAAAGCTAAAGATGAAAATTTGGATATTGCAAGAGTTCAAATTGCTCTTGCAAAGGCGATAGCAAGAATTTCGGCTAAAGATAAAAAGTTTTAATTTAATCCCGCAAATTTGCGGGATTAAATTTTTCAATCAAAAAGATTATTTTTTAAGAAATTAATTAAAGTTTTTCAATAAATTAGATGATGATTAAACATCAAGATTTAAGTATCCTTAGATGTGTTAATAAGTTTTATGGGGATAGAAATTAGTTGAGGAGGTTTAAGTTTAACCTTGAAAGTGTTTTAACCGTCAGGGAAAAAGCACTTAAAGATGCGAGAGTTCAACTTGCTTCCGTAATGAATATATATAACAGACAAAAAGATGTTCTTGAAGAAATGAATTTAGAATTGGCCAGAATAGAATATGAAAGTGAACAATATTTAAATCAGGGCAATTTTGATTCACAAGTGGTAGCGAATTATAATGCTTTTGCTTATAGGTTGATACAAGACATTAAAACTCAAGAGAAAATTATTCAAGAGACAAGAAAAGATTTAGAGAATTTTCAGGAGATTGCACGTCTGGCGTATATAAAGGTAAAGTCCTTAGAAAATTTAAAACAAAAACAAAAGGAAGAATATAATAGAGAAATACTGCAGGAAGAATTTAAACAAATAGATGATATTGTTAATTCGAAAAGAAAAGCAGTTTAAAAGACTTAAGGGGAAAAATGACAAACGCAGTTGTACAAAATAATGATAATAGCCAAGATGTTAGTTTATCTATTTTGTTAACAAATAATAAATCGGATAATTTACAAATAAAACAAAACGAAAATTTTTCAAACCTTTTGAATAATTTGAGTGCAAGAACCCAGAAGGCTCAAACTGATTTTGTTCAAAAAGCCGTAAAATCAAATACAAGTTCAATTAATAAGAAAGCTGTTTCTGATAATTTGAAAGAAGTCAGTTCATTTTCTAATGAACCAAAAATGAACTTAAAGGATATTAAAGATGATACAGATTACAAAAAGATTACAATTCAAGCTGATACTGATGTTAGAAAATCAACTTCAAAAAAGCTAAATGATGTTTCGGTAGTTTCTAAAAAAGAAAATGAAGTATTGCAAAGTGATAAGGAATTGGTCAAAAATTTTCAAAAGGTTGAGGATATTAAGGTTATAGAAAAATCCGAATCAAACGAGGAAACTGAAAGCCAGTCGGACATAAATAATAGCTCGCTTGTAGAGTCATCACCGGTTTTTCTTCCCGAATCCGACAAGAAAACAGATGATAGTGATTCGTCTGCTGATGTTGAAAATATGTTGAATATTGCACCCGTTCCTGTAGTAATCCAAAATCAGACACAAATTCAAGAGGTTGCTAAAAAAGTTGAAGATATTATTTCTCAAATACAGACATTAGAAGACGTTGCCTATGCAATAGAGGATATCTCAAATATTTTAGATAATTCGTCTTTATCTAAAAATGAAAAAGATTCTATTTATGAAGAATTAAATAAGCTGCAAACTTCAATAAATACAGTTAGTGAAACTTCTGATTTTAAAGGATTGATTACTAAACTTCAAAATATGGTAATAGAGTTTGAAAGTTTGCAAAAGGATTCTGTTAATTTGTCAGATGATTCTTTTGAATCGGTTAATACTTTAATAAATGATGAATTTAATAAATTGAATGATATTTTAGCCGATATAAAGAATATTTTAAATTCGAAAGATATTAACAAAGTTGATGAGGCAATAAAAACCGTTGATAAAATACAAGAAGTTTTGATTTCAAATGTTGACGGAAAATCAGAAGTGTCTGATGAAATGAAAGTTGCAGCTGACGACTTAATAAAAGTATTTGACGATATTAAAGATTTGGTTAAAAAGGATAATTCATCTGTTGAAAGTATAAAAGATTCTCTTGCAAATATTTTTAGTTCTTTGGATATGCCTTTAGCTAATTCCGAAAAGTCTATAGAGATTTCTGCTTTAAAGGATTTTTCTCAGGAATTATTGAATTATAGCAATAGGCTTGATGACGTTGATTTTTCTAGATTGGAAAATACAAATCAACAAAACAAAGATTTAATGCAGGAAATTTTGGATGTTTTTAGTGAATTTCAAAGCAATTCAAGTGATTTAAACTTAAGCGATGATTTAAAAGAAAGTATAAAAGAAGCAGTTGATGAAATTAAAGCGTATGATGAGGTTGATTTATTAAGTAAATCCGATGTAGATAATTTTAATAGCATTGGTGAAAAAATTGCTCAAATTCAAGTAAAAATAAATGATGAAATTAATGTTAAATCATTTAAAAATGATATTGAAGTAAAGGACACCGTTTCGACTTTTGTTTCGCCAAATGCGGATAATTCACAAAGTCAGGCAAACATAGTTGATGCGGTCGATACCTTTAAAAATTTGAGTCGAGATAATGGATTTTCAAATAGTCAATTTGGCGAAGAAAAACAAAGTCAGTACAGGAATGAAAATATTAATAATGATGAACAAATTACAGCGAATGATGATGTTGTTATAAACAAAAAGGTCGTTGAACAAAAGCAAAATTTTATAAATGAAATTAAAGAAGATATTTTGCTTGATATTGATTATGGAACAATACCTGAAAAGTCTGCTGCTTTGTCTGTAAGTGATGAGGTTGTAAAACTTGCCATGGATGATGTCAGTGTTTTGAAAACTGATACAACAATAAAAGGCAGTCTTTTATATGATAGTGCTTCAGGAAATGCAAGCATTATAAGAAATGTTGCTCAAATGATAAAAGGGACTCAGACAGGTCAAAATACTATTTTAAATCAGCTTGAAAACAGTGACTTAATGAATCAAATTGGTGATAAGTTAACTCAATTGAAAGATAATAGCGGGCAAAAATTAACAATGGTTTTAAGACCAAATGATCTTGGCAGATTGTCTATTGAATTAACTTCAAATAATCTTGGTTTAACAACGAATATTCTTGCTCAAAATGAAGATGTAAGGCAGTATATTGAAAAAAATATTCATACCTTAAGGCAGCAATTAACAGACGCGGGAATTAGTGTTAATAGTATTCAAATAAAAACTGCAGGTCAGGAGGGTTCAACTAATTATCAAGGTAATCATGGATTTGAAGAAAATAATAACAGCGGGCAGAATAATCAACAAAATTCAAATAATAACAGCGGGCAAAAAGAAAGAGAAAAGCAAGAAACTCTTCTAGCAATGTCAAATTATGATTACAGATTTGCAAAAGATTTTTCAAGTGTTATGAACAAAACAATCAACTACGTATTAGATTAAAAGAGGAAAAGTTATATGGCTTCAGTTTCAGAACAAATAATTGCTAATACAAATTATTCACAAATGGCAGCTGCTGCTACCAGTGCAAAAGAAAGCAGCTCGTCGTCAACAATAAATTCTCAGGCTTTTTTGAGACTTTTAACCGAACAATTAAAGTATCAGGATCCGATGAATCCTATGGATAACTCTGAAATGTTGGCTCAAGAAGCTCAATTTGCGACTTTGGAGCAAATGGAAGCTTTAACAAGCACATTTTCTTCATTTTCTAATATTTATCAAGCAAATTCTTTGCTTGGTCAATGTGTTAGAGTTGAAGTAGACGGTCAAGGTTATGTAGGAATAGTTGAAGGTGTGGATTTTTCGGATTCAAGCGGTGCAAGTGTATTTGTCGGGGAAAGATATTATCCGCTTTCATCTATAACAAATGTATATTATTTGACGGAAGCGGCACCTGACGGGGATGGTTCGGAAGGTGCAGAAGGTACAGAGGATGAAGAAGGAAGCTCAGGTGATAATTCAAGTGACAGTGAAGGTGTCGATGCGGTATCTCAAGCTGTTCAAGCTGCAAAATCTGCTACTGCTTTAAATGCTTTAAGTGGCGGAAACTTAGCTCAAAAAGCTTATGAATATGCAAAACAAACAATAGATGATATAAAAGGACAATAAAGGAAAGGAAAACAAATTAAATGACACAAGCATTATTTACGTCTATGACAGGGCTTAATGCGGGAACGCAACAATTAACGGTTGTTTCAGATAATGTTGCTAATATGAATACAACCGCATATAAAACTTCTCGTGTTGATTTTCAGGATATCTGGTATCAAACAAAAACAACCGGTACTAATTCGACACAAAATTCTGGCGGTACGAATCCTTATCAAATAGGTGTAGGTGTTCAATGTGCTGCTATTACTAAAGATTTTGGTGCTGCAAGTACAAATACAACAGGTCGAGCAGAAGATATGGCTATAACCGGAAGTGGCTGGTTTACTGTTTTAGATTCTGACGGAAAAGTTTTATTAACAAGGGACGGTTCTTTTACGTTGGATGAAAACGGTTATCTCTGTACTGCAAACGGTTCAAAAGTTTTGGGTATGGATCAAAATGTTTCTTTAAATCGTTCCACTACACCAATTAAAGTTCCTACTACTATTAAGGTTACAGAAGGCGGTACTCCTGTTGCAATGTTTGAACAAATGTTCTGTAATGATTTGAACGGTTTAGGAAGTACTTATAGTGGTATTACTTCCGGTAAATTTAAAATTATAGCTAATGAGGGCGGTGTAGATACTGAAATTGAAGTTGATTTGGGGGATACTTCAAACAAGACTGTAGGAGATATTGTTGATGCAATAAATGCTGTTGCAAATGGGAAATATACTGCTACTATTATTGATGGTGCAATTTCATTTGAGCCTCAAGGTGCTACAACATCTATGAGATTTGAAACGATAGATGAAAAAGATGGCGGATCAAATTTTGTTGCTGCAACTAATTTAGCTTCAATGCCTATGGTTGATGGAGTTTATACAACAAAACTTATGAATGTTTCTGCCTCAATCGGGCAAGTTGATGATGTTACTTCAGATTTAACGAAAAATTATGAAAGTTTTTCTGTTGGAAAAGATGGTTTGATGACAGTTACTTATGAAGACGGTTCAAAACTTTCTATTAAATCTAATGAAGATGGTTCAACTTATTTTTCATACACTGATGCTAACGGTATTATAATTAATGATGATATTCAAAATTCTGGAAACGCTTCATTATATGTTGATCCTAATGTATTAGAAAAAGCAAATATGCAAATGCAAATGGCAAAGATTACTAATGATAATGGGTTAGTCGCAGTTGGCAACAATCAATATGAAATAGGTGTTAACTGTGGTGATGTATTATACACTGCTGCCAATGTAAACGGTGTTGGCGGTATAGTAACCGGAGCTTTGGAATCATCTAATGTTGATCTTGCTCAACAATTTTCAAATATGATTTTGGCTCAAAGACTTGTTCAAGCAAATTCACAGGTATTTTCAAGTGCCAACAGTATGCTTGAAACATTGGTTTATTTGGGTCAATAATAATAAAAAATTCTCTTTATTGTCTGTTATTTTTTAAAGCACTTTCAATTAGAAAGTGCTTTAAATTATTTGTGCCCAATGGGACTCAAACCCACACTCTTTGGCTTCGGAGACCAATGCTTTATTCAATTAAGCTATGGGCACAAAGATATTTTTATTTTAGCAGAATTTATATCATTTTAAAATTTTAATTTTCTACTTTTTCGATTTTATGGAAGTAGTACGTTTAAATATTATGAATTTTTTGTGCTTAATCAAGATTACGAATTGGATTTTTTAAAAATTATCATTAAATTATAAATATGCTAAAAAGTTACTATGAAATATTGAATGTAAACTCTAATGCAACAAAAACCGAAATAAAAAACCAATATAGAAAATTGGTTAGAATTTATCATCCTGACGTAAATTCTTCGCTTGAGGCGGAAAAAATTTTTAAGGAAATAAATAAAGCGGCAGATATTTTGCTTGATGACGAAAAAAGAAAGAATTATGATAAGTATCGTTCAAGCGATAAAATTTTTTATAATAAAAATTCGAGTAATTATACTTTTTCTGATTTATTTAAAACTAAAAAAGACAAACCCAAAGTAAAAACACCTCAGCCTAAAAATGGCGAAGACATATCCGTTAGTGTAAATATAGATTTTAATGAAGCATTTTTGGGAACATACAGAGTTGTCAATATTGCTCATTCTATTATCTGTCCAAAATGTTCGGGGCATAAATTTGTAAATGGTTCAAAGTGCAGCTATTGCGATGGTTTAGGAGAAAAAATATTAAAAAGAAAAATAACGGTTAAAATTCCACCTTCCATTAAAGATAAAACGAAATTAAGAATAAAAGGCGAAGGACAATCCGGATTATATGGCGGAAAGAACGGTAATTTATATGTTGTAGTGAATATAGAAAAAAATGATGAATTAAAAATTGAAGACGGTATTGTAAGGTATACTGCCCAAATTAGCCCTTATGAGGCTATTTTAGGCGGAAATATATCAGTTCCGACATTGTGGGGTGAAGCTGTAATAAAAATTCCACCTTTGACAAAAGCAAATCAAAGTTTTAAACTTGTTGATGTCGGTGTCTTAAATGAAAAAACTAACAAAAAGGGCGATGAAATTGTTAAAATCTTAATTCAAATACCCTCTGAGATAACCGACGAAGAAATGGAATTGTACAAGAAGCTCGGTGAATTAAATATAAAAAGAAATGCAAAATACTGTTAATGAAGTTTATGTAAAGGAAATTTTCACATCAATTCAGGGAGAAGGATTGTATGTTGGCGAAAAACAGATTTTTGTGAGATTTTGTAAGTGTAATTTGGCTTGCAGATATTGTGATACTGATTTTTCTTTAAAAAATGCAAAAAAATATCTTGATAGTGTGTTGTTTGATTTTATTTATAGTAAAAATGCCGATGTTGTAAGTTTTACGGGCGGTGAGCCTTTAATGGAAATTGATTTTTTGTATAACTTTTTAAAAAAATATAAAGAAAAATTAAATAAAAAGATTTATCTTGAAACAAACGGAACTTTATATAAACAATTAGCTAAAATAATTGATTTTGTTGATGTCGTGTCAATGGATATTAAACTTAAAAGTGCAACAGGTGAAGAAAATAAGTTTGATGATAATGAAAAATTTTTAGATATTGCAAATCAAAAAGAAATTTTTATTAAAGTAGTTTTTGATAATAATGTAACTAATGATGAGATAAGTTCTTGTATACAACTTGCAAAAAAACATTGTAATTTTATTGTTTTGCAACCCAAAATGCCTATTTCATCGGCTTTAGAACTTGAAAAAATATACGATAAATTTTATAAAAAATATAAAAACATTCGTCTCATCCCGCAGACACATAAATTTTTAAATTTTTTGTAAGAATTTATTTATGTGTAATAATATTTTTTATGACAGGTATGGTTGAAAATAATAAAATTTCGTTTGCTTCAATAAAAGAAAATTTTTTTGAAAAATTTGAAAAAATGCCTCATGCTCCTTTGGTTGAAGCTATGTTGAATTATAAAAAAGCACCGATGACAGGTTTTCATATTCCTGGGCATAACAGAGGTTGCGGTATTTTGCCAGAGTTTTCTAATCTTGTAGGTTCGGATGTTTTATCCATAGATACTACTGATGAATTTGATAATTTGGGAACGTTACATCCTGCTTCAGGGGCAATTGAAAAAGCTCAAATACTTGCCGCTCAAGCATTTGGTGCAAGAAAAACATATTTTGTAACCGGTGGTTCAACAATTGCAAATCTTGCATTAGCTTTTGCTGCAACAAGCCCGTTTGATGAAGTCTTAATCGGAAGAAATTGTCATCGTTCAGTATTAACTGGTTTAATTATATCGGGTGCAAAGGTTAATTGGGTTATACCAAAGAAGCTTAGTGATTGGGCGATTTTTGGAAATATTGAAGCATCGGATGTCGAAGAAAAATTAAAAAACAACAGAAATATAAAACTTGTTTGGATTACAAATCCCACTTATGAAGGGGTTGTATCAGATGTTAAAAAAATAGCAGAGATTTGTAAACGTTATAAGGCGGCTCTTATAGTTGATGAAGCCCATGGTTGTTTGTGGAATTTTAATTCAAAATTTCCTAAAACTGCTCTTGAATTGGGTGCGGATGCTGTTGTTCATTCTTTGCATAAAACCGGAGGAGCAATGACTCAATCCTCTATGCTTCATATTTCAAAAAATTCAAAATTTGAAGATGAAAAAATAACTCATGCTCTTAAATTACTACATACTACAAGTCCGAGTCTTTTATTGCTTGCAAGTTTAGATGCTGCAAGAGCCAATCTTCAATCTCAAAACGGGAGAAAAATGCTTGAAAATGCAATTGAAAACGCATTATATTTTAGATTGGAAGCTAAAAAAATAGAAAAATTACATGTTTTAAGTGAAGATAACCTAGATATTACTAAAATTTTTCTTAAGGTTGACGGTTTAAGTGGTGTTGAGCTTGAATATATATTGGAGCATGATTATAAAATTGAAATCGAATCGGCTTCTGATGAAGGTGTTTTGATTCTTTCTAATATCGGAAATACTCGTGCAGAATTTGAGTATTTAATTAATTGCTTTAAGGAAATTTCAAAGAAAGAATACCCTAAAAAACAAATTAATAACAAGATAATGCCTTTAATAGATCCAGAGATAGTTATGAACTTAAGAGAAGCTTATTTTGCTCCAAAAGAATATATCGACAAAAACAATGCAGTAGGTAGAATTTCATCTGAAGTTGTTGCACTTTGCCCGCCCGGAATTTCTATTTTGCTTCCCGGTGAGATAATTAAAAAAGAGCATTTACCTTATTTATTCAGCTATGAAAAAATTGAAGTAATAAGAGAGTAGCTATTTTAGACTTAAAGCAATTGTATAAATTGTTTTTAAGAGTTTTGAGTTATTTTCAAGTATTGAAACAAGTTCTTGAAGCATTTTTTTGTTATCAGGTTTTCTTAAATGTTCAAAAATAAAAAGTTCAAAAATTTCTACATTTAAACCTTTTGCGATTTTTTCAATAGTTTCTGAATTTGGGTAGTTCTTTCCGTTTTCTATGTTGCTAAGGCTGGGGATTTCAATTCCAATTTTTTCTGCAAGTTGTTCTTGAGTCAATTTTTTTTGTTTTCTCAGTTCTTTAATTCTTTTGCCAAATAATTTTAAATTGTTCATAAAACCTCTTGGCTTATT
>CALVGZ010000019.1 GCA_944327225.1 Candidatus Gastranaerophilales bacterium
CGTTGTTGAGGGTGACGTTCTGTCCATCTGAACATATTAATAAGTTTAAAAAGTGTCCACGAGAGGATTCGAACCTCTACATTCACGTTGTTGAGGGTGACGTTCTGTCCATCTGAACATATTAATAAGTTTAAAAAGTGTCCACGAGAGGATTCGAACCTCCGACATTCACCTTAGGAGGGTGACGTTCTGTCCATCTGAACTACGTGGACATTTGACTTGATTTTAACATAAACTTATTTTATAGTATACATGTTCTGGGTTTGTAGCTCAGTTGGTAGAGCAGTTGACTCTTAATCAATTGGTCGTGGGTTCGAGTCCCACCGGACCCAGATTTTATTTTTTTAAGAACGGATGTTTATAATTAATATTTCTTAATGTTCAAAACTTGTGCGGGGAGTAAGTTTTGTTTTGTATTATCGTTTTTTATATTTTTAAAAAAAATTATATTTCTTGCATTTATTTTTTATTTTTATTATCTTTGTAATATATGTAGATTTATTTATTTAAAAAGGTTGTCAGGTATGAGAATTTCACCCGTATCATTAAAGAATTACAGTTCAAGAAATGTTAGTTTTAAAAAATTTAAGAATGAAGAAACAGGAAAAAAAATAAAAGAGATGTTAGCTTCGGAGTATGGTTGGGACGATTTTTGTTGTTTTTCGAAGGGTTGGTATGAATATCTGAAAAAAAATCCTTATGCAGTTTTGCGAGCATTGGACGATGGTTCTGTAAAAGTTGATATAGATACTGAATTTTTCGAACAAGTTGGTGCAAAGGATATTAAAAATGATATCGAAAGCATTAAAGATTATCGAGGAGCGGAAATTTCATCATTAGTAGTGATGCTTGAATGTTTGGATAGGCGTATTAAATCTAAAAATGATCCTAGAAAACCTCTTGAAAACCAAAACAGAGAACTAAGCAAAGAGGAATTGGAAGCATATTGGGAAGCGAAAAGAGAAGACGAAGAAAGAATACGCAATCTTGCATTTTAGTTAATATTTGTTAAAAATTGTGTTTTTTAATGCAATTTATTTTTTTCAGGTGTATTAAAGAATTTGTTAGAATGTTATTTTTCGATACAAGTTCTTATGAATAGCCCTTCTTTAAATACTAACAATAACAGACTTAATTTTAAAGGCATGAAATTACCCGATTGTGCTGACCTTAGGGCTGCAAAAAGGTTTTTAAATTGCGGATATAAAAGTATTGAAAAAAAATTTATAGAATATATTCAAGAAGAAGCCCCAAAGTTAATTGCTGATGTAGATGGCGAAAAATATATTTTAGATGATAAAATAGGTGGAAAAATTTTAAGCGGGTTTAAATCTTTTATTGGGATTCCGCTTGATATAATTGATTTTTTTGCAAAAAAGTTTCCAAAATCTTTTATAAATAATAGTAAATTTTTGGAAAAATATAGAAATTCTATTAAGTTTGAGGATAATTTAAAAGCGTTTCAGGGCATGCAAAGAAATGCCATAAGGTTTACTCAAGAGGTTTTACCTGAAAAAAATTATCCCACAGGAGAATGTACGGATTTTTGCAGGGGAGTTTGTAATAAAGTTAATGAAAAATTTAATAATTTATTAAATGTAGCAATGTCTGATGAAAAAGCGGTTTATGATACAAAAAAAGAAAGATTTTGGGCAAGAATAGTTTCGGGATTCACGGCCGCAGTTTTTATAGGAAATGATTTTTACAATAAATCAATTCAGCAAGGAAAAACTGATAAAGAAGCAAAAAAAGAAAAAAAATTGAAATTGATTCAAGAAATTCACGAAAATATATGTGAAGCACTTGTGCAATTTAGTGTATTTGCTTGTTTTTCTCAAACTGTTAATAAAAGTATATGGGGATCTGCTTTAATAGGAACTGCAATAGGGCTGGTGTCTCGTACAGTTTCCAGAGTATCCAGCGGAATGCCAATTAAACGGATAAAGGTTTCGGATAAAAAAGATTTTTCAATGGAAATGAATGAGTATATTAAAGCTACAAAGGAAAATAATATAAAAGATTTAGAAAAAAGAAAGCAAGAAACAAAAAATAAAAATAATAAAAAGCCATTTTTAAGTCTTAAAAACATTCTTTTATTTTGCGGATTAAGCATTGCAGGCGGATATTTATTAAGATTTTTAAAAGGAAATACTGCAATTGGTAAAAATATTGTTAATAAATTAGCAGAATATAAAAACAAAATTAACGGTGAGGTAACTTATGAATTATATGCCGAAAAAAATGACCTAGAAAAAATGAAAAATTTATTAAATAGCAGTGGTCATTATTCTTTATATTCAAAAATTGACAATTTAACAGAAAAATCAGAAGGTACTCTTTTATTGGGTAGGGATTATAAAACAAGGAAAATTTTTGGTATAAAAGTAAAAGAAAAAGATTTAAGAAGTTTAAAATTTGCTCCTTTAAATTTTGTTAAAGAATTAATCTCTTATCCTTATAAAATAGTTTCCAAATTGGAAGCAGCTATAAGAAAGGTGCCATTGAAAAATGTGGCAAGTGCAGGTGGTGATAGTGCTGTTTCAGATAAATACGGTATAAAAAATATTTATAAAATTTTTATGGAATTTAAAGAAAAATATGGTAATGATGAAAAAAAGTTAAATAAAGAATTTGTTGAATGTATTGAAGAAACTTTTTTAAGGGCAAATAATAATGTCACTTCCTCATCATGTGATAATTCAAAAATTGCGGTTTTAGCCCAAACTTTAGGTGCATTATCCGGTATGTGGTTTAATATGAATGATGAATTTAATTCATCAATAAGAAACGGTGCTACAAAATATGAAGCTCAAAAAGACGCAAGATTAAGGGGTATTAACAAATTCTTTAGAATGACGGTTCAGTTGATTATATCCGGCTCTTTAAATAATTTATTTAAAAAACAATACAATAAATCAATTGGTGCAGCAGCTATGGTTGTAGCAATAAGTACTATTTTAACAGATTCCGTTGCAAGAATTCTTACAGGTATGCCTTTTAGAAAAATGAATAAAGAAGAACTTGAAAAATATCAAAAAGAACATAAAGAAGGTATTATGTCAGGTTATTACAGATTTATCGATAAATTAGCTTCGTAATGTTAATTTAAAAATTCGTAAGACAAAAAATATTTTTTTGAGTTTTGTACATACAAAATTAATTAAGAAAGGAATTAAACGAATATTCAAAGTGTTAATTTAGGCAAAATGGGTTTACAAAATTTTAAAGGTAAAATTATAGATTCCCATGGACATGTCGGGAAATGGACCAATGATTCTTTTTCTACAAGTGGTTTGTTGAATTTTTTTAATAGAAGGTATAATGATGGCAGAGATACAGTTGATAGTGTAGTTTTATCAAATTTGGATTGCGTTTATGCACCGGAAGGAAAACCTTATAGAGATGAGATTGAGGGAAATCTTTCATTGATTAAAGAATGTTTGCATAATGACAAGCTTATTCCTCTTGTTGTTTGTCAGCCTGGATTTGGCTGCCCTACAAATATTGAATTATTATTAAATGCTTATCCGCATAAGATTAAAGGTCTTAAATTCCATCCTGCTTGCTTAAATTTGGCCGCAAATGATGAAAAATATGTTCCGTATATGGAGCTTGCTGAAAAATATAGAAAACCATGTTTATTTCATAGCGAAGTTGTTACAGATGAAGCAGGAAATTTCGTTAGAAGCGGGGTTTCTGATCCTGAAAAGATTTATGAAATGGCAAGAAGATTTCCAAAATTCCGGTAATATTAGGACACATGGGACTGGGCGGAGATGAAGCTCATGAAGCCGGAATAAAAACTTTGATTGATTCAATTGAAAATGATGATGCAAATTTGTACGCTGACTTAGCTTGGGTGGATTGGGATAATCCGAAAAAACCCCATATTGTTGATGTGGTGGGCAAGCTTATGAATACATCCAGAGGTGACAAAACAGAAAGATTATTATTTGGAACAGATGCCCCTTTGGGTGTTTTTGGTGAAGCTGCTCTCAAACAAGATGGTGCTTACGATTATAATATCAGATGTATAAAAGAAGCTTTAAAAGGTGAATATGGGGACGATGCACGTAAATTAATAAGCAGAATTTTTTATAGAAACAGTAAGAAATTGTTTGATGCTGGTTTGAATAAAATCGTATAAAAATTTAATTACATTTTTAATACTGTAAATTTATTATTTAAATTCATTTGCTATATGCTATAAATTATATTAGGAATAGTTTATAGAAAATGGTTTTTATGAAAAAGATAATATATTTTTTGGTATTTATTATTATGTCTCCTGTCTTTGCGGCAGATAAACTGCACGTTAGTGCTATGAACGATTTCAGTTCAATAAATCCTACTCAAAATTTTCAGGTGATGTTGGTTGAAGACGGAGTTTTAAACGGTATTTATATGTTAAGGGGTGATATTTTAAATTGTACTTTAAACAAAACAACAAATCCGACACGTGCAAAAAGAGATGCAAAGATATATTTTAATGTAATAAGTTATTCGGATAAAAAAGGAACTCATCAGATAGAACCTAAAATGATTGCTAAATATGCCGAGAAAGTTTTGTCTGTTGAAGAAGTGAAAAAAACTCCTCCTAAAAAGATAGCTAAAAAAGCAGTTGGTACTGTCGGAAATTTATTTGTAACGGGATTTTCGTATGGGGTTTCATTTGTTGACGGTATAAAAGAAAATAAAGAAGATAACAGATTGAAATCCGGCGTAAAACAGGTTTATGATGATTCTTTTTTGTCTTATGCGGAATACGGGCATGAAGTCCAAATTAAAGAAGGACAAGAGTTTTATTTCATAGTTAAAAGAGCAAAAGAACAGGATTAATGTAACAAATTGTAAAAAAAATATTTTAAATGTTAAAGTTCACTTGAATATTTGACGATATTCCTTATGTAGACAATAAAGACAATAGGAATAAGGAGCTTCGACAATGGACATTAATCAGGTGAGATTTGGTGGTTTTTCGGTTGGCAATTCTAATACAAGGCAAGCTAAAGAGGAAAAATCTGAAGATAGCAAGGCGGAAGAATTTAGAAAGGAAAGCATTAGCACCTTTAATCCCGAAAAAATTATGGGTGCAATGGAAGCACAAGGATTGCAGAATTTGGCACAAGTTAATTTAGTGTCAAAGAAAGAAGTCGATCCTGCGGATTTTTTAACGGAAGATAGAATAGCAGACATTGAAGCCATGATGGGCGAATTTGAAATTGGAGTAGGCAAAATAGCAGATGTATTGGAAGAAGAATTGCCAATGTTATCAGCTGATAATAGACTTGCTTTTGCAGCTCATATATTTGCTGCTGAATAAAAGTCTAAGAGAAGTTTCCTTATTCTCCTCTATTGTTTAATTTTATGCCGTTAAAGAATTTTAACGGCTTTATTTTATATTTTTTATGAAATTGATTGCTTGTTTTTTTGTTAAAATTTCGCCGGTAAGTTGGGCTTCTTTAAGCATTTCCATAATTATTCCAATTTTTTTTGAAGGTTTTATGTTTAAAATTTTCATAATTTCATTTCCGTTTAAAAGGCTTTTTGGATTTTTAACAAAAGTCTGCACTTCATTGTAATAATTTAAAAGGTTTTGAAGGTGATTTAATGATAAGTCAATCATTTTTTTACTTACTGCAATGCCTTTGGCGGAAAGTCTGTCTGCACGAGATAATTCTATAATATCAGGAGTTTCATCTCCGAGTTTTCTTATAAATCTTGCGTATGCCTTTTTATCATCACCGCAATTTATAAGACTTGCGGGATATATGTGATATTTTATCATTTTGCAGATGTAGGCGATTTGTTTATTTGAAAATTTAAGTTCCGTAAGTTCTTTTTTGGCCAGTTTGGATCCTTTTATATCATGTCCTATAAAGCGGTGTCTTCCTTGAGGTTCAATTGTCCATGTCGAGGGTTTACCGATATCATGGTATAAAGCTGCAATTTTTAAAATCGGATTGTTGATTCTAATGTTTTTTACCGTTTCGATGGAATGATGCACTAAATCAAGGTGATGATGTGAATTTGAAGGTACTCTTTTAATTTCTTTAATAAAGGGAAAAATAATTTCAAGTGCTTCGTTTTCGTACATTTTTAAAAGAGTTTCAATTAAAAATTCTCCTTCAAAAATTTGTATTATTTCATAATTTATTCTTTCTTTTGCACAAGCTAAGACTTTTTTGAAATTAATTTTGGTATAATTTTCAAGTTCTTTTTCAATATTAAAACCGGTTTGCGACATAAATCTGTACATTCTTAAATATCTTAGAGGATCATCATCGAGATTTTTGAGGTTATATGTTTTTATAATTTTATTTTTTATATCATTTATTCCGTTCAGAGGGTCAAAAAATTCTTTTTTATTGATATTATAAAATATTGAATTTATTGTGAAATCCCTTCTTTGAGCATCTTTTAATATATTATTTTCAACAGCATTTGAAATATCAAAATAGTTTTCTTTATCATCTAAGACTACTCTATAGATTTGATTTTCTTTATCTAGTTCAATAAAAGTTCCGTTTAATTTTGTAGCTATTTTTTTTGCTGTTATTTCAGCATTTTTAAGACAAACTAAATCCCTGTCTTTTGAGATTTTATTTTTTATAAAATAGTTTCTTAAATATCCTCCAACAAGGTATATTTCTTGATTTTTTATAATGTCGTTTATTGAGTTTAAAATTTTATCGTTAAACATAATTTATTCAATTCTTGTGATAATATTTGAAATTGCTGCTGTTATTGCGTTTGGTGCTTTATATATCATTTTTCCAAGACTTATTAATTTATAATTTTGTTTTTTAAAGTAGTCAAACTCGCAATCTGAAAATCCGCCTTCAGGGCCAATTATAATGGCAATTTTTTTGTTTTTGTCTATAGTTTTTATGCTTTCGTCGAGACTTATATTTTCATATTTTTCTGCGAAAATTAAAACATTTTCTTTTTCAAAGTTTTTCAAAACGGTTTTTAGATTTGAAATTTCATGTATTTTTGGTAAATCAGCTCTCTCGCATTGTTTAAAGTTTTCAAGGGCTATTTTTTTCCATTTTTCGATTTTATTTTTGGTTGAGTTGGTCGGAGTTGAAACATTATCCGAAAAAACAGGATAAATTTCTTTAATTCCTGATTGAGTTGCATTTGCAATAGCCATATTTTGGGCATCAGACATTAAAATCGATTGTACGAGACATAATTTTGTTTTTAAAAATCTTTCACTCTGCGTTGTTTCAATTATTTCAGCTTTAAGAGAATTTTTTGTTATATTAGTTATTTTTGCTAAATAAATATTTTGGTTTTTGTTTATAAATTTAATTTTTTCTCCGATTTTTACTCTTAAAACTTTAGTTAAATGAAAGAAATTTTCATTGTCATTAAGTTCAATGAAATTTCCTTTTAATTCTTCTTTTTTTATTAAAAAATGTGGCATAACAACTCAATTTTATCACAGAATACTAATTTTCTCATACATTTGTAGGATATTTTAAATTAATTTTAAAGTTGTTGAAACCCTCTCTACTCTTGGATTTTGATTATTTTTTTATACTAAAGTATGAAAACAATATACTAAAGTATAAAAAAATATTTTCGATATAGGTAGTGTGGAAAAAATGGAGAGAAAAAAATGGCTATCACATTAGGGACAAATGTACCTGCATTCGTTACCCGCATGAAACTTAATAGTGTAACAAGTGATTTGACCTCTACTATGGAGAGATTATCCACAGGATTAAGAATCAATAAAGCAGGTGATGATGCTGCAGGACTCGTAATTTCTGAGAACATGAAAGCGTTCATCAGTAGTTCAAAACAGGCAATGAATAATATTCAAACTGCCGAAAATTATTTAAACGTCGCAGAAGACGGAATGGTGTCTATTTCGGATCATTTTCAAAGAATTAACGATTTGTTAACCAACATGGCAAATGATACGAATGATATTGATTCAAGAACTGCCGCCGTTAGGGAAATAGTTGAAAGATTGGATGAGATTAATCGATTGGCGGAGTCAACCAATTTTAATGGTCGTACAATGCTTGATGGTTCTGCTATAAATGCTCAGATTATAGTGCAGATGGGACCGGACGAGACGGAATTATCAACATTGGATATTTCACCGGCATTGACTGATTGCCACGTAAGTGCATTAGGGGCACTTCTTCCTGATAATTTAAATCCAGATGATCCTGCTTTTGATCCGACAAATGAAAATTGTAGGGCGTATATGGCAATGGTTCAGGATGCAATTTCTGAAATTACGACACGCAGAGGTTTACTGGGTGCGTTTGAAAACAGGATGGAAAGCTCATACGATAGTTTATCAATCCGTATTGAGTCATTAGAATCCGCAAAAAGTATATATACAGATACTGATATAGCAGAGGAAGCGACAAATCTAGCTTCCCAACAAATAATGCAGCAGATAAATGTTTCAATATTGTCGGTTGCAAACAGTATGCAACAAACAGCATTATCGTTGCTTGGCGGCTAAAATAACTAAAAGGTTATAACTTTCTCTCCGCAAGGCTTGCTTTTGAGGGTTCAAAGGCAAGCCTTGTTTATAAAAATGCTACAAGGTATAACTCTTGTAGCATTTTAACTTGAAATTATTTTTTTGTTTTTAGCCTCTGATACCCAATTCTTTAATTAATGCACGATATCTTTCAAGATTGGCATTTTTTAAGTATGTAAGCATGCCTTTTCTTCTTCCTACCATAACTAAAAGACCCCTTTTTGCTTGAAAGTCTTTTTTGTTAGTTTTAAGGTGTTCTGTGAGTTCAGAGATTTTTTGAGAAAGCATTGCAATTTGGACTTCAATATTGCCGCTATCTTTTTCGGTTTTTCCGAATTTTTTGATAATTTCTTGTTTGTTTTTCAAGTTGATTGACATTTTTTATTTTCCTTTTTTGTTATACTCGTTCATAGATTGTAACAAAAACATGAAAAAATTAACAAAAAAATTTAATAAAAATTAATATTTTTATTAAAGACAGATTATTTCTTAACGAAGAAAATAAAATATTGTTGCAAAATTCAAAAAAAACATATGCACTGGTAAATATGAAAATAGATTTAAAAATATCAAAAGCATGGATAAATCTAAAGAGAATAAAAATGTTATTTTTTTCTTTTGATAGATCTTTTAGATTCAATAAAAGATTATAAACAATAAAGAATAAATTTTATAAAGTAATAATTTTCTTGATGTTATAATTTCACTATGAATGATTTTATTGAAATTTATGGTGCAAATCAACACAATCTTGATAATGTTAATCTAAAAATTCCTAAAAATGAATTAACTGTTTTTACGGGAGTTTCAGGTTCAGGCAAGAGTTCTCTTGCTTTTGATACAATTTTTGCAGAAGGTCAGAGAAGATATGTTGAAAGTCTTTCAACTTATGCAAGACAATTTTTAGGTCAAATGGATAAACCTGATGTTGAGCGTATTGATGGTCTTTCGCCTGCTGTTTCCATTGATCAAAAATCAACTTCAAACAATCCTCGTTCAACTGTCGGTACAATTACTGAAATATATGATTATCTGAGACTTTTATATGCAAGGGTCGGAATTCCCCATTGCCCTAAGTGCGGCAGGGTTATTGTTCCTCAAACGATTGATGAAATAGTTGAAAATATAATGAAATTTCCCGAGGGGGAGAAAATTCAAATTTTAGCTCCGATAGTGCGTTCTAAAAAAGGTGAATATAAACAAATGCTTTCCGGACTTTTGTCTGAAGGTTTCATCAGAGTGAGAATAGATGGAGTTATATATAATCTTGAAGAGGACGAAATTGAAATAAACAGAACTCAAAAGCATACTATTGAAATAGTTATAGATAGAATAATAGTCAAAGAAAGTGCAAAATCGAGAATTTTTGATTCGGTACAGACGGCTTTAACTAGAGCAGACGGTCTTTTGACTGTAAATATTATAAAAGATAACAAAGATATAATATTTTCACAAAAATTAGCCTGCCCTAATTGTAATATAAGTTTTGAAGAATTGACTCCCAGAATGATGAGCTTTAATAATCCTTACGGAGCTTGTCCTGTTTGTCACGGAATAGGTGCACATTATGAAATAAGTCCTGATTTGGTTGTGCCTGATAGTGAAAAATCATTAAAACAAGGTGCGATATACCCGTGGGCAAAGACAACAAATCCTTATTATTCGGATATTTTGGAAAGTGTTTGCGAGCATTATGGAATTGATTTTGAAGCTCCTTTTAAGTCTTTAACTCCAGCCCAAAAAGGAATAATTTTATACGGAAATGGTGACGAAAAAATTAAAATAAGATATGCCGATTTTGGTACAAAAAATTATAGAACCCATGTTATGAGCTATATGGGAGTTATTCCTTATTTGATGAAAAAATATGAATCAGATTCTGATATTATAAGAGCTGAAATTGAAAAATATATGATTTCAAATCCTTGTAAGGCTTGTGGCGGCGGAAGATTAAATAGTTTTGCTTTAAATGTTAGATTACAAGATAAAAATATTTTTGAATTTTGTTCAATGTCTGTTGTAAAAGAATATGATTTTATTCAGGATTTATATTTAACTTTGGATGAATTTAAATTAAAGATTGCAAAGCAAGTTCTTGATGAAATCAGAGCAAGATTAAAATTTTTAATTGATGTCGGAATAGGGTATTTAACCCTTGCTCGCTCGGCAGGTACTTTATCTGGCGGAGAAGCACAAAGGATTCGCCTTGCGACTCAAATAGGCTCAGGTTTATCAGGTGTTTTATATGTTCTTGACGAACCTTCAATTGGACTTCATCAAAGAGATAATAATATGTTAATTTCAACTCTTTTGAAATTAAGAAATTTGGGGAATACGTTGATTGTTGTTGAACATGATGAGGACACAATGAGGACAGCAGATTGCATTGTTGATATTGGACCTTATGCGGGTGTTAAAGGCGGTAAAATTGTTGCTGTCGGCTCAATAGACGATATTAAAAATTGTCCCGAATCTTTGACGGGTAAATATCTTTCAGGTGAAAGAAAAATTCCTGTCCCGAAAGAAAGAAGGGAAGGTAGCGGTGAATTTTTAGAAATTAAAAATGCCCATTTAAATAATTTAAAAAACATTGATGTAAATATTCCCTTGGGTAAAATCGTTGCAATAACAGGTGTTTCAGGTTCGGGTAAATCGACTCTTGTTGGAGATATTATTTCTGAATATGCTCGCCATGAATTGTTAAAAAATAAACCAAAGCCTTTAGGTGTGGATTTAATAAAAGGTTTTCAAAATATAGATAAGATAGTTATAGTTGACCAATCACCAATTGGAAGAACTCCAAGGTCTAACCCCGCAACTTATACGGAAGTTTTTACTCATATTAGAGAACTTTTTGCTCAGACTCCGGAAGCCAAAATGCGAGGTTATAAGCAAGGCAGATTTTCTTTTAATGTTAAGGGAGGAAGATGCGAAAAGTGTTCGGGTGATGGACTTTTGAAGATTGAAATGAATTTTTTGTCTGATGTTTATGTTACCTGTGATGTTTGCAAAGGAAAGCGTTATAATCAGGAAACATTGGAAGTTAAATATAAAGGCAAGAATATAGCTGATGTTCTTGAAATGAGTGTTGCTGAAGCTTTGGAGTTTTTTAAAAATGTTCCAAAAATTGCAAATCGTCTGCAAACATTGTATGATGTTGGTCTGGATTATATTAAACTTGGACAGAGTGCAACAACATTGTCGGGCGGGGAAGCTCAAAGGGTTAAATTGGCTCTTGAATTAAATAAAAGAGCAACTGGAAGAACTTTATATGTTCTTGACGAACCCTCGGTCGGACTTCATTTTTATGATATAGATAAATTGATGAAAATGCTTCAACAGCTCGCAGATAACGGTAATACAGTTTTAATTATTGAACACAATATGGATATAATTAAATGTGCGGATTGGATTATTGACCTTGGTCCTGAAGGCGGAGATGGCGGCGGAGAGGTTGTCTTCAAAGGTACTCCCGAGCAAATTGTTAAATGTAAGAGAAGTTATACCGGTGAGTATTTGAAAAAATATTTGTAGTGTTTTTATTCTGACGGTTTTTTATACTATACCAATAATTAAAAATTTGGTGTATAATAATTTGCGACCCATTAGTTTTTGTGGAGGAATAATGAAGAAAGTATTTTTTATATTAGCTATTATGTTTGCATTTTCAACAACGGTTTTTGCGGGAGACAAAGAGGATATTCTTGCGGTATTTGATAAATATGTTCAAGCTGCAAATACTTATTCAACTTCGCTTCCTTCATACTATGTGAATGATGCTAAAATAGTGCGTGTTGTTAATAAAAAACAGGGCGGACAAAAAGCTATTATCATACCTTTTGACAGATATTTAAATGAATTAAAAAGCAGAGCCACACTTGCAAAAACAGTAAGATACACAAACAGGTATGAAAACAGAAAAGTAACAAAAGTAGATAATGACTATAAATTAACTGCAACAAGACTTCCAAGAAGCGATAAAGAAGGTTTACCCTGTTATTTTATATTTACAAAACAAGGTGATAAGTGGAAAATAAAGGAAGAAAGTTTAACTACAAATGTTCAAACATTTCTAAACGCAAAATAAAGGAGTCTATATAGATAAAATAAAAGAGTCTGCAAGACTCTTTTATTTTATCTGACTTTATTTTCTTGTCTTTTTATAAGACGTTTTATGTTTTCTCTGTGTAAATAAATTATGTAAATTGCTGCAATCAAGCAATATAAAATATAACAAGGCGGGTTTTTAAATAGGTACATTAAAATCGGCGATAAAATTAAAGCTATTATTGAACCTAAGGAAACATATCTTGAAATATAGGTTATAATTCCCCAAATAACTGCTATTAAGAGTCCGACAATTATATTTAAAGCTAAAATTGTCCCAACTCCTGAAGCAACCGATTTACCGCCTTTAAATTGAAGAAAAATCGGTTTAGAATGACCTATTATAACAAAAATAGCGCAAAAAACAGCAATAATTCCTATCGTGTCGTTTGCATAATTTGCTATAATTTTGCCCAAAACAACAGGCAATGCTCCTTTAATTGCATCCAGTATCATAACAACAAAAAACCATTTTTTACCGAGAACTCTTTTGACGTTTGTTGCACCTGTTGAGCCGGAACCGATTTTTCTTATATCATCTCCGGTTTTAGCTTTAACTATAAGATATCCGGTTGGGATTGAGCCTATAAGATAGGCTATTGTTGAAAAAATTATAATATATAAAATTAAGTTCACTGCTTATCTCCTTTTTGTCTGTATGAAACAACTATTGGAACTCCTTTGAAGCCAAAGTTTTCTCTTAATTTTTTATTTATGTACCTTTTGTAATGATCTTGGATTAAATCTTTATTGTTTATGAAAATTACAAAAGTTGGCGGATTTATTTTGGCTTGAGTTGAGTAATAAATTTTTAAAAGTTTACCTTTGATTGATGTAGGGGGATTTAAATCAAAAGCTTCATTTATGATTTTATTCAACAAACCTGTTGAGATTCTTTTTTCACGTTCTTTTTGAACTTCAAGTGCTATTTTAAATATATGTTCAAGTCTTTGACCTGTTTTGGCTGAAATAAAAATCTTTTGTGCATAATTTAAAAAAGGTGCTTCTTTTTCAATTTCTTCTTCAAATTTGTGGGTTTGAACATTTTTAATTAAGTCCCATTTATTAAAAGCTAAAATTAAGCCGCAGCCTGCTTCCTCACATATCGAGGCAATTTTTTTATCTTGGTCGGAAAGACCTTCGGTTGAATCAATTACTAAAAGTGCTACATCGCATTCTCTTATGGCTCTTATAGCCCTATCAACTGCAAACATTTCAACACCGTAATTTACTTTGGATTTTTTTCTTATTCCTGCGGTGTCAATTAGGCGGAAGACTTTATCATTATATATAATTTCTTCATCTATGCTGTCTCTTGTAGTGCCTGGAACATCACTTACTATGGCCCTTTCTTTTTTCAAAAGATTATTTAGTATTGAGCTTTTTCCTGCATTAGGTTTTCCTACAATAGCTATTTTTAAGGGCTTGTTTTCTTCTTGCTCTGTTTCTTCTTCTGTTTTTATATCTTTTGTAATGACATCTAAAAGATCACCAACGCCACAATCACCATGGAGAGCGCTTAGCGGATACATATTTTCAAATCCTAATGCCCAAAATTCACTTGCTAAGTTATTTTGAGAGTTCGAGTCAATTTTATTAACGACAAGCAGAACTTCTTTTTTTGTTTGCCTTAGTTTATTTGCAATGTCATAATCATAAGGATTTAGACCGGATTTTGCATCAACAATAAAAAGAATCGTGTCTGCTTCTTCAAGTGCAAGATTAACTTGAGAGTTAATATTTTTAACAAATTCGTCATCATTTCCCTCAACGATACCGCCGGTGTCTATTAGGATAAAATTTTTATTTTGCCATTTGGCATCAATATAAATTCTGTCTCTTGTGATATTTGGTTTATCATCAACAATTGAGAGTCTTTTGCCTGCTATTCTGTTTACCAGCGTGGACTTTCCGACATTGGGACGTCCAACTATTGCTATAATTTTTTCTTTCATAAAGAAATTATAATATAAAAAATTTGCATTTTGAGCAAAAAAAATTGTGTATTTGTTTTAATATTATTATGTTATACTATTTTTAGTAAGTGTGTGCTTTTTAAGCAAGGGAGGCGTTATGATTCAACCGCTTAAAGCAATCGCAGGCAGGACAATGGTTTCAAATCCCATTGCCTTAAATCCCCAAGGAGCTTATAAAAATTCTATGAATTATATGAGTAAAGGGGAAAAGCTAAATATCAACTGTAATGAAGTTCGTTCATTGACTAGAGATGGTTTAAAACTTGATATTTTAGCTTAAAATGAATCGGATCCCTCTGGATCCGATTTTTATATATAAAATAAATTGTTAATTTACATATAAATTAAATTGTCAAGTAATGGTTGATTCTTTTGTAAATTGTAAATAAATTATTTACTTTTTTGAAAAAATTTTTTTGATACACTTAAATTATGCTTATAGATACTCATGCACATATAAATATGTTAAAAAATCCTGATGAAGGAATGCTTGAAGCAAGGGCTGCAGGAGTTGGTGAAATAATTATTCCTTCGGCATCTGAAGCAGATTTTGATTATATTCTTGAGATTTGTCATAAATACGAAAAAACTTATGCTCTCTTGGGAATTCACCCTGAGGATTGCGAAAAATTTAATGATGAAACGGCAAAAAAAATTATTAGTCTCGCTAAAGATAAAAAAGTCGTGGGAATTGGTGAGATTGGTTTAGATTATCATTATACAAAGGAAAATAAGGATATTCAAAAACGTTGTTTTATAAATCAAATAGAAATAGCTAAAATGCTTAATTTGCCTATTGTTGTTCATGATAGAGATGCCCATTTTGATACTGTTGAAATATTGAAATCTGAAAAAGTTGAAAAGGCACTTTTACATTGTTTTTCGGGTTCGCCTGAATTCATGAAAGAGTGTGTTAAATTAGGTTATAAAATTGCACTTGGAGGGGTAGTTACTTTTAAAAATGCTAAAACAATTAAAGAAGTAGCACTTGAAATTGATTTATCGGATTTAATGCTTGAAACTGATTGTCCGTATTTAGCCCCGCATCCTTTTAGAGGCGAAGAAAATTCACCTAAATATATAGGCTTTGTTGCAAAAGAAATTGCCAAAATAAAGAATATATCTTATGATAGTGTTGTTATTCAAACAGCGAAAAATGCAAGAGAGTTTTTTAATTTGGAGGATAAATAGATGTCTCAACAACAAGTTCAAGGAACAATAAAAACAAGAATGGCTGTTTTGGTTTTTTGTCGTGATGTAAGCAATCCCATGGTGCTATATTTTGATAATGCTCAAAAGGTTTATGACGATTTAAAAATTTTGATTAATTCAACGGAAGTTAAAATGGTAGAATTTGAACCTATAGGTCCTATTAAAAAGGCATCGTTATTGTCAAGTAATATTGTTGGGGTTGCTCTGCAGGAAGAAAGATATCTTTCTCAAGAATAATATGGTTAAGAAAAGACTTGATTTAATACTTTTTGAACATGGGTTTTTTGAAACAAAAAGTGCTGCAAGTGCCAATATTTTGGCTCATAATGTTAAGATAAACGGTGAAGTAATAACAAAATCGGGTACAATGTTTGATGAAAACGCATTGTTTGATTCAAATAATCCTGCTGTGATTGAAATAAGTTCGATTCCTTTTGTTTCAAGAGGTGGTTTAAAATTAGCTCATGCAATAAAAGAGTTTGACATTGATTTGAAGGATAGAATTTGTATAGATATGGGGGCTTCAACAGGCGGATTTTGCGATTGTATGTTACAAAATGGGGCTAAATATGTATATGCTCTTGATTGCGGCTATAATCAGCTCGCTTGGAAATTAAGAAATGACAGTAGAATTAAATCAATTGAAAAAATAAATGTAAAAAATTGTTCTTTTGAAGATGTATATGGTACGGATAAGCTTGATGATAAAGAGTTGCCTACTTTTATGAGCATGGATTTATCTTTTATTTCGATAAAGAAAGTTCTTGAAAATTGTGAAAAATTTATTTCTAAAAATTGTGAATGTGTGTTGTTAATTAAACCTCAATTTGAAGCTGGTAAAGATGAAATAGATAAAGGTGGGGTTGTGAAAGATGAAAAAACAAGAATGAAAATAGTCAAAGATATAAAAGAATATTGTGAAAGTATTGGTTTTTTGACTTTGGGGTTGATAGAAAGCCCTATTCAAGGTGCAAAAAGTAAAAATATTGAGTATTTAATATATTTAAAAAGGGGAAAATGATGGCAGGAGTCGTTGATACATTAAATATAATAAGTAAAACCATGGAAAATATTTTAGATTTTGTTGCTAATGACAAAGTTTTAGCTGATGATTTTCAGCAATATCTTGAGATAAATGGAATCGAAATAGAATCTGAAAAAGAATTTAATAATGTAATAATTCAATATGTTTTGGATATGAAAATGCAAAGCGGTTTAAGAGTTTTGGAATATTATAGAAGAAATAATAAGACTTATGATGAAGTAATTGATGCCCTTTTAAATTCTTTTTGTTCTGTTTTTAAGGTTAATAAAATTTTATCTAATGCGTTTGATGTTAATTGTTTAACTTCAAACGTAAATTTAACGATAATCCCAATGGTTAAAATGGATCATTTAAAGCAAATTGGTAAATTTGATTATATTCAGGCAAGGATAATCGAATTAAATAATGTTCAATATATTCTTGAAATTTACGATGTAATTTCTGAGTTTGATGTGTATAAGGCAACAACAACAGCAATAAAATATATGTTACAAAACCCAAAAACCGTATACTTTAAAAATGAAGAAAAGAAAATTCAACTTGAAAAAAGTGTTGAAGAATTTAATCAAAAATTTGAAGAATGTTTTAAATCCCAATTTGTTATAACAACAAATAAAAAAGTTGACAGTTTAATTGAGTTTTTCAATAATTATCGCTTGTCAGGTAACAAAGAAGATTATAGCGGGTTAATTGAAAATGTCGAGCAATTAAGGTATATAAAAATTGACGAATTTAACTGTGACGATGATACTTTTATGCAAAATGCAGTTGGCGGTTTTGCATCACATAAAGAAGTTTATGATGTTGCTCTTTGGATGGACAAAAAAAGAGGCTTGTATATAATTCCGTTTTTAAAAACTTTTTTCCAGTGTTTTGAAAGCGATGTCGAAGGAAAAAAAGATTGTGTGAGAGAATTTTTAACAAGTGATAAAATTCCCCCGAGTGTTATAAAATTCGCCTGTGAAAGATATGAAAAATTTTTTGATGTTGTAAATGATGCTTTGAATACTAAATTTGATAATTTAGAAGAACTTTTATTTAATACAAAAGCTGTTTATATTGACTCAGGTGTTTATTCTCCGGTTGTGGTGCTTTTTAATTCTGAATTATTTTCAACCATGCTCGGAATTGAAGAGAAAAAAGAAGAAAAAAACTCTTTCCAAGTTGGCAGAAATGATTTATGTCCTTGTGGATCAGGATTAAAGTATAAAAAATGTTGTGGGAAAAATTTATAAACAAAAGTCTTTTAAAAAATAAAAATTTATGATATAGGTAAGTTATATTTAATTTAAGGAGTTTAGTATGTCACAAGAAAATCAAGTTGAAGAAAAAGTTGAAAAGAAATGTAAGTTTACTTTACTTTTAGTTTTAGTTATAGCTTCGCTTTTATTTTCTATTTCAGCTTTAATTTTGTCTGTTATGTCTTTTAATAGTGCAAGTGTGCCATCGGAATCTGGTCCGGTTGTTATTTCAAAGCAATATGATAAAGGAAGAAGTTTAGATAAAGCAATTGCAACAAAGAAACCGATGATTGTATTTTTCTATACTGATTGGTGCGGATTTTGTCAAAGATTTATAAAAACTTTTGATGAAGTAACGAAAGATAAAAAAATTAAATCTAATTTTGCAATTGCTTATGTAAATTGCGAAGATCAAAAAAATGCTAAATATGTTGAAGAATATCAGGTTGAAGGCTTTCCGACCGTTTATGTCGTAACTAAGGATGGCAAGAAAACTCATCTGGATAATAATACTTTCTTTAATGCTGATAGTGTAGAAGTGATTAAAAATAATGCACTTGATCTTATTAAAGAAAAATAGATAATTAATTTAATAAAAATGCTCCCTAATATCAGGGAGCATTTTTATTGTTTGTTTATTTTTATTTTATATTGCAACTGTTGAATTTGCTTCTTTTACACATTCAATTAACGTTTTCGCTACTTCTTTTTGTTCTTCTTTTGTGATTTCCGCAAACATCGGAAGTGAAAGAACCAGTTTTGTATTTTTTTCCGTTATGGGAAGCATTCCTTCTCTAAAATTATATTTTGCATGAACTTTTTGCAAATGTAAAGGAATGGGATAATATATCATAGCACCAATACCTTTATCTGAAAGCATTTGATGAACTTTGTCACGGTTTGGTATTTTAACTGTGTATTGATGATACACACAATAGGTGTTATCAAGCTCTTTTGGCGTTTCAATTAAATCGCAATTTGCAAACAGTTCATTATAATATGCAGCATGTTCCCTTCTTGCTTTGTTCCAAGAGTTAACATAAGGCAATTTAATTCTTAAAATTGCTGCTTGAATTTCATCAAGTCTTGAATTAACGCCAATTTCATCATGATGATAACGAATAGCACCACCATGGTTTCTGAGAGCTACTACTCTATCTTTAATATATTGGGAGTTTGTTGTTAAAAGTCCGCCATCTCCCATTGTGCCGAGATTTTTGGTGGGATAGAAACTGAAACATCCTATATCGCCAATAGTGCCGACTTTTTTACCTTTATATTCCGCTCCTATTGCTTGGCAAGCATCTTCTATAACAAAAAGATTGTGGCGTTTTGCAATGTCTATGATTGTATCCATATCGCATGGTTGACCGTATAAATGAACGGGGATAATTGCTTTTGTTTTTGGTGTAATTGCAGCTTCAATTTTTGATGCGTCAATATTAAATGTATCAGGGTCAATATCGACAAAAACAGGTTTAGCACCAACTATTCCGATTGATTCCGAAGTGGCAACAAAAGTAAATGCTGTCGATATTACTTCATCGCCTTCGCCTATATCAAGGGCACGAAGTGCAAGATGAAGTGCGTCAGTTCCGGAGTTTAGAGTTACTGCATGTTTAACATCAAGAAAATCGCATATCTCTTTTTCAAATTCTTTATTGTTTGCTCCCAAAATGTACGAGCCGCTTCTCATAACATCAAGTACTGCAGCTTCTGCCTTTTGTGCTATTGTTTCATATTGTCTCTTTGAATTGATAATAGGAATTTTCATATTTTTCTCCTCATTTTCTTCCCTGATTATTTTATATTAGCACGATTTTATTTTTTAATTTATAAAGATTGCATAAAGATTTTAACTATAGTGCGTCATCATTAAGCAAGACATCATGTCCTACATTTTCCATTAAATCGAGATATGAAGTGAAAAAAAGTTTCATTGCACTTAAATAGTCACCTATTGTATTTTTATATTCGTTTTCAATTTGAATGACGTCTAAAAGGCTCACTTCTCCTTTTTTGTATTTATTTTCATATAATTTTACCATGCCGTAAGCATCTTTTAATATTATTTTGTAGTGTTTTAGATTGTCTTGTGCGTATTTAAATTCATTGTAGTCTTTTTTTAGTGCTATTTTAAGATGACACTCATAGGATTCTTTATTAGTTTTTGTCTTCTCTATTATTTCCTTTGCCTTATTTATATCGGGTTTGTATTGGTTCAAGATAGGTATATCGATATATGCTCCTACAAAAGCACCTGGGAGAGCTTCACCTTTTGTTTGGTGAGCTGTTTGATATGCGGTTCCACCTGCCAGAGCTATGTCAGGAATGATTTTATGTTGTTGAATTATTAAATCTTTTTCTGCAATGTCGATTTCACTATCTGCAATTTTCAACGTATGGCTATATTTTAGAGCCATTTCTTCAATGGTTTTGTATTGAGGAACGGTTATATTCAAAATGTCTAAATTTTCATCAAAAAGATTATTTTCAATAGTGTCATACATTTTCGAATCATCTCTTAAGTTTAAGACATCATTTAAATTAAATTGTGCTACAAGTAGGTTTGATTTGGCTTCGTTTATAAAAACAAGTTGTTTTTTATATTTAATATCTGATTGTAAAAGTTCGGCTTCATAATTTTTATTTTTGGTCTTTGTTTTTGATATATTTTGCATTTGATTGAAGAGTTTTTCTCTATCTTGATATACTTTTAGGATGGATTTTGCATATAAAACGTCAAAATATGCTTTCATAATTTTTATTTTTAATTGATGTTCGAATGCTGATATTTCTTCTTGAGATTTATTTAGTTCTGCAATAACTAAGTCTTTTCTTGGTTTTCTTTTAAAAAGCTCAATAGGTAAAAAGCCTCCAAATTGACTGGAATTACCTCTTGTAACTTTTCCCATTAAAAAATTTGATTGAAATTGAGGGTTTTTGAGTTCGTTAGCAATTTTTATTTCCTGATATTTAATTTCAATATCTTTTTTCTTGGCTTGAAGTTCAAGATTATTATTTAAGGCAATATTAAAAGCTTCTTGGGCTGAAATTTTAATAATTTCAGCATTCGCGATTTGGACAGAAAAAATTATTAAAAATAAAATAAAAAAAATTTTCATAACGATTCATAATAATATTATTATCGAAGTTCTTTTATTATAAGAAAAATAAGTAATTTATAAAGATTGCATAAAGATTTTTTATAAAACTTTACATAAATTTTTTGTGATATAATTTTTAGTAAAGTGAAAGTTAAAAAAGGAGAAAATAATGAATTTTAAACCTGGTAAATGGCAAACGGAGATTAATGTTCGTGATTTTATTCAAAGAAATTATACGCCATACGATGGTGATTCCAGCTTTTTAGCTGGCCCAACTGAAGCAACAACAAAACTATGGGAAAAATGTTGTGATTTATTCAAACAAGAAAGAGATAAAGGCGGCGTTTTAGATATGGATACAAAAGTTGTGTCCACAATCGTTTCTCATGGTGCAGGATATATTGATAAAGACCTTGAAACAATTGTTGGTCTTCAAACAGATGCTCCCTTAAAACGTTCACTTCAACCTTTTGGCGGTATCAGAATGGCTGAAACTTCTTGCAAATCTTATGGTTACGAAGTTGACCCTGAAGTTTCGGAAATTTTCACAAAATACAGAAAAACACATAACCAAGGTGTTTTTGATGCTTATACTCCTGAAATGAGAAAAGCTCGTCACGCTGCAATTTTAACGGGACTTCCGGATGCCTATGGTCGTGGTCGTATCATTGGCGATTACAGACGTGTAGCACTATATGGTATTGATAGATTAATCGAAGATAAAAAAGAACAACACGCTTCATTAGATGGCGAAATGACTCCAGAAAAAATTCAATTAAAAGAAGAAATTATGGAGCAAATCAGAGCTCTTGAAGAAATGAAGCAGTTGGGTGCTACTTATGGTTATGATATTTCAAAACCAGCTCAAAGCGCTAAAGAAGCTATTCAATGGTTATATTTTGGTTATTTATCAGCAGTAAAAGAACAAAACGGTGCTGCAATGTCAATCGGAAGAACTTCAACTTTCCTTGATATTTATATTGAAAATGACCTTCAAAATGGTGTTATAACCGAACAACAAGCTCAAGAAATGATTGACCATTTCATTATGAAATTAAGACTTGTTAAATTCGCAAGAACTCCTGAATATAATTCATTATTCTCAGGCGATCCTACTTGGGTTACTGAATCAATCGGCGGTGTCGGAGTTGACGGTCGCCACATGGTTACCAAAAACTCATTTAGATACCTTCATACATTGGAAAATTTAGGAACTGCACCTGAACCAAACTTAACAGTTCTTTGGTCTAAGAGATTACCTCATAACTTTAAACAATACGCAGCTCATATTTCAATTAAAACTTCATCAATTCAATATGAAAATGATGATATGATGAGAGTGACTCACGGTGATGATTATGCTATTGCATGTTGCGTATCATCAATGGTTGTAGGTAAAGAAATGCAATTTTTCGGTGCTCGTGCTAACCTTGCAAAATGCCTATTGTACGCAATTAATGGCGGTGTAGATGAAAGATTAAAAGAACAAATCGGTCCAAAATATCGTCCAATTACATCTGAATATCTTAATATCGATGAAGTAATGGAAAGATACGAAGATATGATGGAATGGCTTGCAGGTCTTTATGTTAATACATTAAATGTAATTCACTATATGCATGATAAATACTGTTATGAAAGATCTCAAATGGCTCTTCATGACAGAGACGTAAAACGTTATTTTGCAACAGGTATCGCTGGTTTATCAGTTGTTGCAGATTCACTTTCAGCTATTAAATACGCTAAAGTTAAAACAATTCGTGACGAAAACGGTTTAGTTGTAGACTATGAAGTTGAAGGCGATTATCCAAAATATGGTAACAACGATGACAGAGCTGACCAATTTGCAGTAGATATTGTTAAAAAATTCATGGCTATGATTAGAAAACACTATACATATAGAAATTCTATTCCTACAATGTCAATTTTAACAATTACATCTAACGTTGTTTACGGTAAGAAAACAGGCAATACTCCTGATGGCAGAAAAGCAGGTATACCTCTAGCTCCCGGTGCTAACCCGATGCATGGACGCGACAGCAATGGTGCTGTTGCATCTTTAGCTTCAGTTGCAAAACTTCCGTTTAATGATGCTCAAGACGGTATCTCAAATACATTCTCAATTATTCCTAATGCACTAGGAAAAGATGATGTATTTATGGGCGATTTAAATATTGAGCTTGATTGCGGATGTTGCAGTGGTAGTGTTCAATAATAAATAAAGGGGTGAAATTCTGTTTCGCCCTCTTATAAGTTTAAATAAAAGAAAAGGAATATAAAAATGACAACTCAACAAGAAGAAAATTTAATTAATCTTTTAGATGGTTATGTTGAAAAAGGCGGACATCATTTAAATGTTAATGTTTTCAATCGTGAAACATTATTAGACGCTCAAGCTCATCCTGAAAAATATCCTCAATTAACCGTTAGAGTTTCAGGATATGCGGTTAATTTTATTAAATTAACAAAAGAACAACAAGATGATGTTATTTCAAGAACATTCCATTCTCAATTAGGTGCTTAAGAAAGTAAATTTAATAAAATAATAAAAACCGATAGATTTTCTATCGGTTTTTTCATATTAAGAATGTATAAAAAAGCTTGTATTTTTGTAAATATTTAGTTCTTTTATAATATAATATTTTTTGTCTTTGGTTGGAGTACTATATTTGAAAAGTTCAAAAAGATTAACACTACATATATTTATAGCTTTAATTGCAGGCATTATAGTCGGGTGGTTGTTTCCTAAATTTGCCGTTAAACTTCAACCGCTCGGTGATATGTTTTTAAGAATGGTCAAGATGATTATTGCTCCATTGATATTTGCTACATTAACTGTTGGAATAGCAGGTCATGGAGATGTTAAAAATCTTGGTAAGATTGGCTTAAAGACAATAATTTATTTTGAAATTGCAACAACAATCGCTCTTATATTAGGTCTTGTTATGGCAAATATATTAAAACCGGGAGTTGGTTTTAATATTGATGTAAGTTCTGTTTCAATGGCTGTTGTGGAAAAAATGAAGATGGTACCACAGGGACATTCTTTAATTCAGATGTTGGTGGATGCCGTACCTGAAAGTGTTGTTGAATCAATGGCAACAGGTGATTTGTTGCAAATAGTTGTTTTTGCGATATTTTTTGCTCTTGCTGTTTGTGCGGTAGGGCCAAAAGCTCGTCCGGTTTTGGATTTTTTGCAAAGTACGTGTGATGTTATGTTTAAATTTACGGAATATGTAATGAAATTTGCTCCAATTGGAGTTTTTGGTGCAATTTCAGCCACAATAGGTCATAATGGCATAGGTATTTTGGCAAGTTATGCAAAGCTAATAGGTATAACTTATTTTTCTTTAATTGTTTTTATTGTAATTGTTTTGGTTGTTGCTTGTAGGATTATTAAAGTTCCTTTTTTTGGAATTTTAAAGACTATAAAAGATCCCGCACTTTTGGCTTTTACAACTGCATCATCTGAGGCGGCTTTACCTAAGGCAATGAGCCAAATGGAAAAATTTGGAGTTCCAAAAAGCATAGTCAGTTTTGTTATGCCTATGGGGTATACTTTTAATTTAGACGGTTCAACTTTGTATCTTACTCTTGCAACTCTATTTTGTGCTCAAATTGCAGGAATTAATTTATCGATTGAACAACAATTAATGATTATGTTGACTCTTATGCTTACTTCAAAAGGTATAGCCGGAGTTCCAAGGGTTTCTTTGGTTATTTTAACAGGCACTTTAACAAGTTTTGGTTTGCCGGTTGTGGGGGTTGCAATATTGCTTGGAATAGATCAAATCCTTGATATGGGAAGAACAACAGTTAATTTAATAGGTAATTGTGTTGCAACAACTGTTGTTGCTCGTTGGGAAAATGAATTTGATCATAAGAAAATGGTAAAATTTTTAGCTCAGAAAGATTAATTATTCTTTTTAATTATTCTTGTGTCTGATTTGAAAAATAAAATAAAAAAATATACTGTTTTTATGAAGATTTTATTTTATGATATGGGAAATTTTGAATTGGATTATTTTTTGGAAAAAATTCCAAACAAAATTGAGCCTGTTTTTTTTAAAAAAACTTTAAATTCATCTGCTTATATAGATACTAAAAATTTGGATGCCGAAGCTCTAAGTGTTTTTGTTACTTCAGATTTAAGCAGGGAAGTTTTATCAAAATTTAAAAATTTAAAATATATATTTTTAAGGTGTGTTGGTTTTTCAAATGTTGATTTGAATTATTGCAAAGAAAATAATATTTATGTTTTTAATACACCTAATTATGGAAATTCGACAGTGGCAGAGTACGCATTTACTTTAATTTTAATGCTTTCTAAAAAAATTCTTCAATCTAAAAATGACCTATATGAAGGAAAAGTTGACAGAGATGAAATTACGGGAATAGAATTATTCAAAAAAACTATCGGTGTAGTTGGTGCCGGTGCAATAGGAAAAGAAATAATCGGCATTGCAAAAGGCTTTAAAATGGATGTTTTAGTTTATGATTTGAAGAAAAATGATGATTATAATTTTGTTTCCTTTGATGAATTATTAACAAAATCTGATTTTGTCGTTGTTTCTTGTCCTTTGACCGAAAATACAAGAAAAATGTTTAATAAAGAAGCATTTTCAAAAATGAAAAAAACCGCTGTTTTTGTGAATGTTGCAAGGGGCGAAATAGTTGATACGGAAGCTTTGTATAACACAATTGTAAATAAAAGACTTTTTGCATGCGGATTGGATGTTGTAGAATGTGAAGAAATGCTTTGTGAAAGTCATAAAAAATGTTTAAAAAATGATAATCTTAAAGAGCATTGCCTTAAAAAATATTTCTTTATTCAAAAGATGATGAAATTAGATAATATTATAATAACTCCTCACAATGCTTTTAATACATTTGACGCACAAACGAGGATTTTGGATATGACTTTAGAAAATATTAAGGCTTCTTTTGATATAAATTCTGGCACGAAAAATTTAGTTTTGATATAATTATTTTGTTATGGAAATGATAAATAATTATATCGAACATACACTTTTAAAACCTGATGCTGATATTTTAAGTATTGAAAAAATAGTTAAAGAGGCAATTTTATATAAATTTTTTGGAGTTTGCGTTAATCCTTCTTATGTTAAATTGGCTAAAAATATTATAGACTCAGCAGATGTCAAGGTGGTTACGGTTGTTAATTTTCCTCTTGCTTCAAATACAATTGAAACAACGCTTTTTCAAACTGAAGAAGTTCTAAACTTGGGAGCTGATGAAGTTGATACCGTTTTAAATATTTCGGAATTGAAAAATAAAAATTATAAAAAAGTAGTATCCGACATCAAAAGAACAAAAGAAATTTGTGATAAACGTAATTTGAAAGTGATTTTAGAGACAGATTTACTTACAAAAGAAGAAATTGTTATTGCTTCAAAGTGTGCAATTGAAGCTGGTGCAAATTTTGTTAAGACTTCGACGGGATTTGTTAAAAATGGAGTTGGAGCAAAGGTTGAAGATGTAAAATTAATGTATAAAACCGTTTCTTGTGAGGGACTTGGTGTTAAGGCAAGCGGCGGTATTAAGAATTATAAGCAGGCAATAGATTTGATTAATGCCGGTGCAAGCCGACTTGGAACATCAAGCGGTGTTGATATTATGTTAGGAGAGGTTAAAAATGACTAAAGAAGAAAACAAAATTACAATTCGTTCTGATAGGGATACCGATTATACTTTTATGTATAAGGGTGAAGAAGTAGTGTTAAAAGCAGGAAGCGTAGTGTCAATTGCTGATGGACTTAAAAATGTCGTATTTCCTACTGTTGCAATGAAAATAATGAATAATCTTATTGTTATTAAGGAAGATGTTAAATAATGGAAGAAAATAATTCAAATCAGATTATAATAACCGTTACGGGAAAAGATAAAGTCGGTATAGTTTCTGCTGTATCGAAGTGTTTGGCAAAAAATCAGGTCAATATTGAAGATATTAAGCAAACTATAATGCAGGATAATTTTGTTATGATTATGCTTTGCAATATTGAAAAAATGATTGTTTCTTTTAAGGAATTTAAAGAAGATCTTTTGAATTTAGGTGAAGAACTCGGAATGGAAATTTGGGTTCAAAAGAAAGATATATTTGATAAAATGCACACTATATAAGGTTTTTTATGTCTGATTTTAATCAAAAACAAATACTTGAAACAATAAGGATGATAAAAATTCATCATCTTGATATAAGAACTACAACTCTTTCTTTAAGTCTTAGAGATTGTATGAGTCAAGATACAAAAAAAACTGCAGTTAAGATATATGATAAGATAATAAAATATGCTAAAAATTTCGTATCCTTAGCTAATGAAATCGAAAATGAATATTCTATTCCAATAATTAATAAAAGAATTGCTCTAACTCCTATATCATTGGTTGGAGAATCTTGCGACAATTGTGATTATGTTTATATTGCAAAAATGATTGATAAAGCAGCTAATGAAGTTGGAGTTGATTTTGTCGGAGGTTTTTCAGCTATTGTTGATAAAGGTTTTACAAACGGAGATTTAAGATTTTTTGAGCAAATTCCTGAAGCCTTGGCATATACGAAAAAGCTTTGTTCTTCTGTTAATCTTGGCACTTCAAAAGCCGGCGTTAATATGGATGGGGTTTTAAAGACCGCAGACGTTATTAAAAAAACTGCTATATTAACAAAAGATTTGGATAGTATTGGTGCTGCTAAATTTGTTTGTTTTTGTAATGCAGTAACGGATAATCCTTTTATGGCAGGGGCTTTTTGCGGTGTAAATGAAGCTGAATGTGCTTTAAATATAGGAGTATCCGGCCCGGGGGTTGTTTCTAGTGCTATTTATGATTTATCACCCGAAGCGGATTTTGGTGAAGTTAGTAATTTGATTAAAAAAATGGCTTTTAAAATTACGGTTGCAGGTGAACTTATTGGAAGAAAACTTGCAAAAAAAATGAATATTCCCTTTGGTGTAATTGATTTATCCCTTGCACCGACACCTTTAAGAGGAGATAGTGTTGCTGAAATTTTCAAGGCGATGGGATTAGAACAGGCAGGAGCTCATGGAACTACTATGGCACTTGCAATGTTGAATGATGCGGTTAAAAAGGGCGGTATTATGGCATCTAGCTATGTCGGCGGATTATCAGGGGCTTTTATTCCTGTTTCAGAGGACGCTGGCATGATTGAAGCGGCTGAAATAGGTTCTCTTACAATAGATAAATTGGAAGCAATGACATCTGTTTGTTCCGTCGGCCTTGATATGATTGCAATACCAGGTGATACCCCAAATTCAACAATAGCGGGTATGATAGCTGATGAAATGGCCATCGGTATGATTAATAAAAAAACAACCGCAGTAAGAATTATCCCTGTTATAGGTAAAAATGTTGGAGATAAAGCAGAATTTGGCGGTTTATTGGGCTATGCCCCCATTATGAAGGTTAATCCTTATTCATCTTTAGATTTTGTAAAAAGGGGTGGAAGAGTTCCTGCACCTATTCATAGTATGAATAATTAATTATTAAAAATTGTTTCAAACGATATGTGGTTTGAGTTTTTTTTGATAAAATGGTTTTGAAGAAGGATAGAGGTATTATATGATTAGCTTATTTTCCCGTAAAAAACAATGCAGTGCAAATTTCGATTCTAAGGAATTAGATACGTTACTTGCAAAAATTGCTCAGATATATAGAATTGAAGAAATTAATCCGGATAGGAAAAGATATTTATCGAAAACAATTAAAAAATTCGGCTATCTTCCGTATCCTCAGTTTAAGGTTTTGCAAGAATTGACTCCGGCAGAAACCATATATTGTTTAGTTGAAAAATTAGTTTATGCTAAAACGTTTGTGGTTAATAAATTTATTGAATTTGATAATCCTTCGGTTTTAGCGAGAAAAAATATTAAAAATACTGATTGGTTTAAACAAGAAGGTCATGATATAAAACTTCTTTCTTTAAGCGGATTGGGTGATGGAAATGCAACTGAAAATGCGGGAAAATTTATTGATTGGTTGAAATGTCTTATTACTTTAAATTCCGGAAATGAAGAACTCGGGATTTTGCCGACAACACTGTATCTTATTCCTTTTAATAAGCGAGAATTTGATTGTGCTTATTTACCAAAGTCATCCGAAGTTTCAGAAAAGCTTCAAGATGATAATTTAATGAAATTTTTAGGTCTTGATGTAAAAAATCAGGTAAAATTGTTTATTCAATTGGCTCAACTATGTAATCATCCTGTTATATACGATATTTTACCTCAAACTGCCAGATTCTCTAAAGTTGTCTTGGCAAATCCTTATGTTGCTCGTTGGATAGATATAAATGAACTTACAAATAGCATTATCGGTTATTTAAATGCTTTGTGTGCTCAAATTATGCAAAAAAGAATTTACAAGGATGAGGATGTTATAAGTACTCAAAAGAAATATATTGAAAATTTGAAAGGTAATTATAAAAAGTATTCCGCTCAAGAAGAAAAAATTGCGGCTGAAATTGAAGAAGATATTAAGGAATATAAGATTCTTGTTTCGTATAAAATGAGTTTTGCTCAAAAGCAAGATGAATTATCTAAAAGAGCAAAAGATATAATAGATTGTATAGCAAAGAAGCATATTAAATCAGAGGATGATATTTTAAATCAAGATGAGATTGTATCCGAGCTGATTAAAGCGGGTCTTTGGACTATGTCCGGTGGGGCGTGGTGTTCTGCGGGTGTTCCTGCCTTTGATAAAATGAGCAAAGGTGCACAATATCCTTTATTTAAACATTATAACTATAAAGGTGAGGATGTTACCCGTTTTGCAAATTTGGATTGTCAGACCCCATATTTCTTTTATCATTTTGAGATAAATAAATATAATGGTGATGTTATAGATTTCTATGTGGATTATGTTTCAAAATTGCAAAAAGAGTACAATTTCGACGGTTTTAGAATAGACCATATAGATCATATTGTAGATGAAGTTTCTCAAGATAAAAAAGGGCAACCTTTGAGTTATAGAATTCCTGCAAAAGTTTTAGCTAAGGTTAATTCTTTAATGAAAAAGAAAATACCTTATTTTGCTACATTAGCTGAATATATGCTTTGGGATGGGTATTTTAAGGAGTACCATAAGGATATGAAGTTTGACGTTCTTTGGGGGGATGATATAGTTTCTCAAAGTACAAAAACACCTGAACAAATAATAAATGATAATTTGCGTTTGTCTACTTATAATCAAAGAAATGCTAAGACGAATCCTCTTGCAATTTTAAAAACATATAATAATCAAGACGGAGAATTTAGAGATATAAATCAATATCCCGGTCAATTAGGGGCTCAGGGGGCTTTGTTTAAGTGGTTTAAGATGAAATTTATTCCGGGCGGAAAGTTTGCAAAACGTCCTGTTATGTTTGTTGATGGAGATGAAAGTTTTACAAAAGTAGGTATTGAAAGAGTTATTTCGAAAGAAGCATCAATGGTAAGAAATTATGATTGGGATTTTTTTGAAAAATTTAATGCGTTGGATTATTTTGCTCAAAATGATAAACTCTTAAATTCCGGAAGGGCTGTATTGCATAATCAGGAGAATAACGGTTTTGTTTGTTGGGAAATTGTTCCTGATGAAGTCAAAAAAGCTAAAAAAGGTGAAAAACAATATACGTATTTAGTTGTTGCTAATTATTTTTCTCCTTATGAAATTAAAGATATTCAATTTGAAGACGGACATATAGAAAAGAAAAATGTCAGAGGTACAATTACTCGAGATAACATTGTAAAATTAAAAAAAGGCAAAAAATTGATTTCATATTTTAGTTTTGAATTGGATGAGTTGAACAAATGTATGTTTGTTGAAAAACCTCTTGAGAATGATATATCTAAACAAATTATATTTAAAGAATTAAGACCGGGTGAATTTAAAGTTTATAAAATGTTGTAAAAAGAAGGGGCATATTTGCCCCTTTATTATATTTTGGAGTCAATGACAATTTTTAAGCAAAAACTTTAAATGTTTTTTCTACGTTGTCGCTTATAACTTTTTCAACTGATTCCATTTCTGTTGCGATAGCGTTTTGTTCTGTGTCCAGTTGTTGCAATCTTAATTCAAGTTGCTGGTCTTCTTGTTGGATAATTTCAGTTTTAGCATTTATATCAGAAATTTTCTTTTCATATACTGTTTTTTCGTATTCATAGTCGTTATAAGCATCATCATAAGCGTTTTGATCCATTTCTTGAACGGTTGAAAGAGAAAAAGTCATTCCTTTTAAATCATTAGGATAAGAATCATCGTCTGCTATTATAATCGAACTATATCTTCCGGTGTCTGATTGTTCTAATGTTGCGGTTACTTGGGTAGTTACTTCTTTAAAATAAGTATAAGGATATAAGATGTTATACTTATCGATTTGAGGGTTATCAGAAGTCATGTCTAACAACTGTTCTTCTGTTAAAAAGTGATTTTTGCCTTGAGAATCTTGAAAGAAATAATATTGCACATCTTTTTCAGTACAACATTTATCGTATCCCGGAAGATTTTTATTAGCTTCTGCCTTATATATTTGATACTGATTGACTAAAAGCGAACCGTTTTCTCCCGTGTAAGCATTTGTTTCATTTTCATTATATACAATCGAAGTCGTAACTTTGTTTCCTGTGTCAATAAGTGGTAATGTGTATGTATTGTAAGTTGTTCCGTCATCATTTTCTACTGTTTTTTTAATGATATTACCAAGGCTATATGAAGTATTTTTTGAATCCATATATTCTTGTTTGCTTGTTAAGCTTACTATATATTCATTTTCTTTGTTGTAGGTTTTTGTTAAATTGGAAATAACATAATCTTCTGAAGCATAGGAGCTTGAAGAATTTTCCAGAACATAGCTTGTTGAGTAGTAGTCTGATGTTGCAGGCGGAGTTGGAACCGTTAAATCCATCATTTCATTGTATAAATTAGCACTTTCATTTGAAAGAGCAGTTCTTTGCTGGTTAATTTGCTGACCTTGATATTCAACATTGCTTTTTCTTGCTGTTAAACCCAGAAACCTTGCTTGACTGGCTGCCATACCCATAACTGTCATTGCCTCCATTGTTTGCTTACAATAGTGTTTACGGGTTATATTTAATGAATCTTTAGTACAAATAAAGTATTTTTTACAAAAGTTTACAAATTTTTTTGCTTAGAATATAATTAACTTAGGAAAAGAAAATGACACAAATTATTGGAAATATTCATTCATTGGAATCGTGCGGAACGGTTGACGGCCCCGGTATTCGTTTTGTCGTATTTATGCAAGGTTGTCCGATGCGTTGCTTATATTGTCATAACCCTGACAGTTGGGATTTTAACGTTAATAAAAAAATGACAGCTGATGAGATATTAGAAAAGTATGACAGTGTTAAGGAATTTTTAAAAAACGGTGGTTTAACGGTTACAGGCGGAGAACCTTTGGCTCAAATAGATTTTGTAGTGGAACTATTTAAGAAAGCAAGAAAAAAAAATATACATACTGCTCTTGATACATCAGGTGTTACATTTAACAGAAGCGATACAAAAAAAATTGATGAACTTTTAAAGTATACAAGCCTTGTTATGCTTGATATTAAGCATATTGATAATGTTCAGCATAATAAATTGACAGGTCATCCAAATGATCAAATACTTGACTTTGCCAGATATTTATCTGAAAAAAGAGTTCCTGTCTGGATTAGACATGTTGTTGTGCCTTCAATTACTTATAATAAAATTTATCTGACAAGACTGGGTGAGTTTCTGGCAACCTTGAATAATATTGAGGCATTAGACGTTTTGCCATATCATGATATGGCAAAACCTAAATACGAAAGCTTAGGTAAAGAATATCCTTTGAAAGACATTCCTCCTTTGACTAAAGAAGAAGCAATGGATGCCAGAAATATAATTTTAGATTCTATGAGAAATGCAAGAAAAACGCAGCATAACTAGTTTTCTTCTTTTTTAAATTTTTTGAGTGACTCTTCTTTTTTCTTTTGAATTTCTTTTTGTGTTTGAATGTCGCCTCTTTCTTCTGCTGTTTTTTCGATTATTTCTTGTTGGTGAGTTGTTGTTCTTTTGAGTTTGTATACAAAAATGAGAATTTCTGCTATCGCCTTATATAAATCCGGCGGAATTTGTCTGTTTATTTCTACAAGTCTAAATAAAGCCCTTGCAACAGGCGGATTTTCGATAATTGGAATATTATGTTCACGAGCAATTTCTTTTATTTTATGTGCAAAAAGTTCCGTACCTTTTGCAACAAGCATGGGTGATTCCATTTTTTCGGCATCATATTTGATAGCACAGGCTATATGGGTCGGATTGGTAACAACAAAATCACAGGTAGTGACGGCATCCATCATTTTTTGTTGTAAAAGTTGTTGTCTTCTTTGTCTTAGAGCTGCTTTTACATTTGGGTCACCTTCAGAGTTTTTGTATTCATCTTTAACTTCTTTAAAAGACATTTTTTGGTCTTGTAAAAATTTCCATTTAGTCACGCCATAGTCTGCTGCTGCTATTATTAAAAAAGCTATTCCTGCTTTTATAATGAAGTCCATCATTAGGGAGCCGAATTGAATCATAATTGCAAAATGATTGTCAATAGCGGCAAGCATCAGTATATCTTCAAAGTGTTCTTTGTATACCATGTAGCCTATAATCCCTAAAACTATAACTTTTGCTATATTTTTGAATAAATCGAATAAAGTTTTAGGACTCATTAAGTTTTTAAAATATTTTGCCGGATTAAATTTTTCAGCATTAAATTCCATAGGCTTTGTTGTAAAAAGAGGTCCTATTTGAATTAGGTCTCCTAAAATTCCCATTATGGAAGCAAGCACCAGAATCGGTAAAAGTATAAGGGCTGTTGGAACGACTGTTTTGGTAAATAGATAAGCGTAACCTATTTCATCAAGGTGTTTGTTTGGAATTTGTTCATATATTATTGTAAATAATGCTGTTAACTGTCCCCAAATTAGTGGAGAGAGTAAATAAATAGCACTAAACATAACTATTATAGCAAGAGCTGTAGATAAATCTTTTGATTTTACGACTTGTCCTTGTTCTCTTGCTTTTCTTAGTTTTTGCTGGCTTGCTTCAAATTGTTTATTCTCGTCGCCCATAGAATTATTGTTCTAATTTAATGTCTGCAACTTTGGGGTCAAGCAGTTTTTTGCCAAATTCTTCAAATTCAACCTGAACAAGTTGTCTTTGTTCATATTTAACTGTTTTTGTTACGGTTCCTTTGCCGTATTTTTTATGACTTATTATATCGCCGGTTTTAAAAGTCGGTGTTGTATTTTCATTTATTTCTTCTTTAAAAATCGGCAAGTTTTCGTTTTCTGACGATTTTTCGATAATATCGGTATTTATTGAAGTGTTTTCGTCTATTTCTATTGTAGTTTCATTTTGATTGGGTTTGGCATCTATAATTTCCTCGAAACTGTTATCAAGTGAAGTGTTTGCAATTTCGCTTAAATTCAGCTCGTCGTCCTCATCCGTATTTTGAATTTTATATTCAATATTATCAATATCTATATTTTTGTTTTCGTATTTTTCTGAACTTTCTTTTGCCATTTGGAAAAAGTCTAATTCTTCATCAGAAAGTTTAATTGATTCTTGATTGTCATCTAATTCAACAGTTACTTTTTGATTGTTATTATTAAATATTGCACTGATTTTATTTTCATTAGTTGTTGTTATTTCTTCATTATCCTCTTCTTTTTCCTCGCTATTAAGTTCCGTTGATTCATTTTTGGAAATTTGTTCCTCTTCAGTATTTTTTTCCTCGATAACTTTTTGCACAACGGAACTTTTATTTTCCGGTTTGTCCTGTGCTTCTTCAAGAGTTTGAGTAAACGATTTTATTTCTTCTTCTTTAATGGCGGGTTCCGTATTTTCTGTTGTATCTTGAGTTTTTTCAGAAGGTTTGTTCGAAGATTCTATCTTAATTTCCGAGTTATTTTCCTCTATAGTTTCGTGGGATTCTTTTAATTCTTGAAATTCATCTTTAGATTCTAATGTATTTTTTTGACTGTAGTCAAAACCGCCAGAAACAGTTTCAAAATCATCTTCTTGTTTCTTTTCTTGTTGATTTATTACTTTTGGGTTTTCTATTTCTTCAAAAGTTTCTTTGTCTTGATCTTCAAGAGCTTTATCTTCGTTTTGAATTTCTTCTTCAAAGAAATCATCTGTATCATTAATTTGTTGTTCTTTTTTGGTTTCGTTTTCAAATTTTGTAAGTTCTTCCATTAATTTTTCGGAGTCGGTTTTTTGTAATTCTTCTTTTTCGTCTGGCCTTTCTTCATCTTCTTCTACTAATGAAAGAGCAATTTTTCTGTAATTTTTTCTTTTTTCTTGAGTTTCAAGCTCGTAATCTTTTGCAAGATAAAGAAAATCATCCGTATTTTCACCAAAAATTATGCAACCTTCTGATATTAAATTTGAAAGTGCAAAATTTGCATCCAGAAAGTCGGTTCTTTGATATAAACTTGGAAGAAGAACATAATTTTTGCAATATTGCATAATCGAAGGCAATTTTTTGTAGTTATAAGATACGTTTGGTATAAATTTTATGTTTTTCTTTTGGTTGTATATCTCATTAATTAAATCTACATCGCAATTTTCGTCATTAATTCTTGTAATTAAATAAATTTCTTGATTTGTGTCTTCAACTATGTATTCAAGGTATGCTTTCTGCCATGATGCTTCAATGCCTGATAAATCAAGGATTGTTATCGGATTTTTTTCGATTGTTTTAAAAAGAGTTTCATTATCTTTTTTTGTGCGAGCAAAAATCTCATCCATTTGAAATCTTTTTAGTCTTGTTAAAAGAACTTTTAATTCAGGATAGGGTGTCGCTTTATATTGTTCAAGAAGAACTCTCGTAAATGCGTTAAACGGGATAAAACCGTTTTCCTGTTTTTTTGCAAATTTTTTAATTTCGTTTATTATTTCTCCGCCAATCGCTTGAAATTCAAGGCTTGCATCGGATAGACATTTGTCAAAAATAAAATCTATTGTTGTATAATTTAGGGGCATTCTGAAATTCTTAGAAGCTTTTATTTTTTTTGCGTTTTCAAACTCCAGAATTCCGGTTGAATCAATAATTACAACATTTTTTTCGGTTGATAAATTTTTCGCAAGATTAAGTGAAATTGCGTTAGCATTTTCAATTTTATCCGCCAATATAATTGCGTTGTTGTTGAAAAAGTCATATTGCACATCAAGTGAACAAGAGGTTTTAGTGTTTGTTGCAAAAATAAAAGTTTTTTTATCTTGATTTATAAAGTTTTCAATTTCTTCTTGCTTTACTTTTACAATTTCGCACTCTCTGTTGGGTGTAAAATTGTCATAGGGCATGACTTCATTATTTTCAGCAATTTTGTAGAAAAGTTTTAGTTTTGCAATATTTTGTGATGCATCAAATTTGTTGTCATAAATTTCAATAATTTGTGCAATATATCTATTGTTATCCGATTTTACCATTAAAAAATCAAATAATCTAAAATCTTCCACTCTGGGGTTAAAAAGTATTCTTATACTATTGTTTACAGTATTTGCAACTTGCATTTGTAGACTTTCTTAAAAGTAGTAAGTTAATTATACCAATAAAAATTTCATAATCCAACATAAAAGTTATTTTTTTTTATTATATTACATCAAAATATGTATTTTTTGCAATTTTATTTTTTGGATTTTGTTTTAGTAGTTGTCAAATTACTACTTGACAGTTTTTTATATCCACAATAATATAGTACTTATGAAAGTGCCGATGTAGCTCAATGGTAGAGCAACGGTTTTGTAAACCGTAGGTTGCGGGTTCGAGTCCCATCATCGGCTATTT
>CALVGZ010000020.1 GCA_944327225.1 Candidatus Gastranaerophilales bacterium
TGTATTTGACCTTAAAACAGGACTATATATATAAGTTTCGGTTGTTGTACAATTTTTATTTAATTTAATTGCGATATAAGCATTATTATTCATAGAGAATCCATACTTAAAAGTCGAAGGAGTAACATTTGTAATAGTACCGTTCGATTCATTTCTTAAAGTAGCACTCAAATATGTCGCACTAACGGTAACATTTCGTAAGCCTTTTAGATATTTTTTAAATAAATCCATAAGTTTTTCATCTGCCTTATCAGCTGTTATTGAAAACTGAGTACCTGAAGCTGTTTTTAAATTATAAAAATTATAATTTACAGAATTTTTTGCAAGTATTTGCTTAGATGCAAAGTCCAACTGATACATCATCTTGGCTCCAGATTTTTGCAAAACATCCTTACTTATATCACCAGGACGTAAAATATTAAGCATTGCCACATAAATTATGCCGACAATCATCATTACAATAAGAGATTCAGCCAATGTAAAAGCTCTATATTTCAAATTTAGCTCTTTCTAAAATTAATCAGTAGCGTATTGAATACCTTCAGTACTTACAGGAAGCAAAAACTGATCTTTTCCCATTACATTAGGTTCATCCGATCCGTTTGTGTCAAAAAATATTAATCCATGACTCGGTTTCATACTTGTAGCACTGGTTTCTCCGGGAAACCAAGTACTGACATTAGAAGCCGGTGCTCCGGTATTGATACCCATACAAGCTCCATCTTTTAGAAAAAACTTATTATTATAAGCGTTACATGGACAAGATGAATTATTACAAGCTTTTCTTGTTGCAGTTAAATATTTTTTATACAACTTACCCGCATTGGCATTTTGAGTTGAAGTGGCAAAAGAAAATGTTGTAGATGAACCGGGAACATACAAAGTTGACATTGTACCGCCTGAAGAATTATTTATTAAAATTTGCGTTGTTGCGGTATCAATTTCAGATAATACTTTTTTTGCTAATATTGCTAATCCCTTATCTTTATATTCAGCAGGCTTTAAAGTAGTTATCATAATAGTTGCAATAATACCTAAAATAGTCATTACTAATATCGCTTCAGCCATTGTAAAAGCTTTTTTTATTCTCATTTTTTACTCCTTTTAATCTTTATTATATTCAATTCCACGAACACCCAAGGGCAAAATATACTGATCCGAACCTAATTTATTAGGTTTTTTAAAAGCATTTACATCAAAAAATATCGATCCGCATACATCACTTATGGGATATCTGCCTTTATGTTCTGGTGGATTAGCATTTTGTTCCGTCGAATTACATCCTTGATAAAATCTAAATCCTATTACCATTCCATCCGTAACATAGAAAAAATTTGAATAAGCATCTTTTAACTTTTCACCTGTAGAACTCCTATCATAATCAAGAATTTCACTATTAAAATATTCATCGCTTAAATCTATACCATATTTCACATCCGACAAATAATTTGCATACAAATTAGACATTCTTTTTGTAATATTAGCGTCTTCAATAGAAAAATATCCACCACCATCCTTAATCCTTAAAAAATCATCGTAACTTGAATGATTTAAAAGAATCTGAAGAGTTGCGGATTCAATATTCTCCGCCATTTTCCAAGACAATGTCTGATTCCCTTTATCGACAGGATTATATAACTTTACTCCAGCTACCGAAAGCCCTGCAATTATTCCCAAAATAACCAAGACAATTATAGCCTCTGAAATTGTAAATGCATTTTTTTTAAATAGACATACCTTCACAGGACTATTATAACTGATTTAACTTTTTATTCAAGAAAAACGATAAAAAAGCTACATCAAATATATTAGTTTTTTGAAAAATTTTATAAAAAAATGTATATTGAAATAGGAAAATAAAAATGTATATAAAATCAAAAGCCTTTACTTTAACGGAAACACTTACTGTAATAGTAGTGATAGCTTTAATTGTGACTATCACTATACTTTCGACATTAAATTTAGATGAAGCAAAAGAAAAGAAAATATTATCAGTAAGCCAAAATTTTTATACAAATATAAGCAATACTTATTTACAAATTCTATACAAAGAAACATCAAATGGTTCAATAATAAATTTGAAAGACAGCAATAACGACAATTCAATCAATTCATTAGACTTAAAAAATTATTTTATAAAATATATGGATGGAGAAGACACTCCCTGTTCTGACTTAAAAAATGAATCCTCTTTAATTTCGGATTATTTAAGTAATGCCCAATGTGCTATTTTTTCTCCAAATGTTATAGCTGCTTTCTATTTAGATGAAAAATGTTCACTTGAAATATATACAAAAGAATACCTTTCAGAAAATCATGACTCAAAAACAAATAACAATGCGTGCGGAGTAATCACCTATGGACTTGCTGATTCTAAAGGTCAATTTACTTATGACATATTTACAATAGCACTAGGAAAAAGGAGTATTAAATAATTTTTTTGAAACATATAAAGTTATATCCAAATCTTCTCCTGAAGATATAGCATTTATTAATTTTGAAGCACCAAGAGGACTAAATTCAATCTCATTTTCTTCATGCTCATCTTTATATCTGAAATAAACCCCGCTTGCAACTACTACCTGATTAATATGATTTAATTCGTTAATTTTAGAAAGAATATTATATGTACCCTTTGCATTTGCATTTTTATCTCCTGCCCAATAAGACAATAACATTTCGGTTTTTATACCTTTTTCATTACCTATACTTAAAAAAATTCCAAATAATTTAATTAAATCTCTGGTTAAATTTGAAAAAACAGAAAAATCAGCACAAATAAAATATAATTTATCGGAAAACAAAAATTTTATTTTAGGATACTTAGCACCCAGCTTTTTTACTATCATTTTACAATATTCCGCCTTTAATGTTTTAAGCTCCTGAAATTCACTTTTGTATTTTCCAAAATAATCAAAATAATCCAATTTAAACTCAAAAAGCCCAAAGAAAATATTTCTTTTTAATATAATTTCCTGTTTTTTAAGTTCTTTTTGTTTTTTAAGTTCTTTTTGAGCATTAAAGCGTCTTTCCAGTTCCTTATTTTCCTGAATTTTGTTCACTTTTTCAAGACTAACTAATATTTTTTGAGAAATAAACATAATTAAAAGCATAATACAAGCAGCGTGTATATAGCTCATGGAAATATCTTTGCCTGCTATGTCGGCTTCTACATAAAATAATTTTTCAATAATATAAGGAAAAAGTCCGAATATTTTCCCCAAAAAAACATATAAACTGTCGACATAAATTTGTATTACCCATATAATAAGATAAATGCCTGCCATAATAGGCGAAAATATCTTTAAAAATTTAAATAAAAATATTAAATTTTTTGCTTTTATTCCCATAAATTAATATTATCAATAAGTCTTGTTTTTGATTCAGGCACTTTTGCCGCAATCAAAACAATTGTATTTCTATCCGCTTTAGTTTGAAAATTAAATGTATTTCTATCCGCAAACTCAATATATTCAACATCTAATCCTTCCATTATTTTTAAGGAAACATCGACAAGAGCTTTGATATCAACAATACCTTCAGAAAAAAGTTTTTTAATATTAAACAACGCTTTTGAAATATTTAAAGCAAGCTTTCTGTCATTTTCGGTTAAATACTGATTTCTGCTGGATAATGCAAGATTATCGGCTTCTCTTATTATAGGACAAGATATGATTTCAACATCAAAATTTAAATCTTTTACCATTTTTTTAACTATAAAAAGCTGTTGAGCATCTTTTTGTCCAAAATATGCTTTATCTGCTTTTGTCAAATTAAATAATTTAGCAACAACCGAACAAACTCCATCAAAATGCCCCGGACGGGATTTTCCGCATAATTTATCAACAACTTCATAAGGAGGACAAATTAAAGTTAAATTATTTTTTTCATCCGAATACATTTCACTTGCTTTAGGAGCAAAAATAATATCAACTCTCTCTTTCTCGCATAAAAAAGCATCTTGTTTTAACTGACGAGGATATTTATCTAAATCTTCATTTATACCAAATTGAATAGGATTAACAAAAATTGAAACAACAACATTATCGTTTTCGTTGACAGCTCTTTTTATTAAAGATAAATGTCCATTATGAAGTGCTCCCATAGTAGGAACAAGCCCTATTGAACCCTTTAATTTCTTAATTTCTTCTTTTAGTTCTTTAATATTATCTATAATTTTCAAGTTTTTCTATCTCCCCAATTTCAAGCGTAAATGATTCATTTACATTTGGAAAATTACCTTCTTCAACATCAGAACAAAAAGCTTTTGCAACATTAAAAATAATATCTTTCAGGCTGGAATATTGACGAGCAAATTTTGGCTTGAATCTATCATATTTTCCAAAAATATCATCTGATACAAGCACTTGACCATCACAAAATCTGCCCCCGCCAATACCAATGGTAGGAATTCTTAATCTTTGAGAAATAAATTGTCCGGACTGCAGCGGCACCATCTCAAGCACAATCGCAAAACATCCGGCATTTTGTAGTCTGAGAGCATCTTTAAGTAATTCAATAGTTCTATCTGCATCCTTTCCTTGAACCTTATGTCCGCCAATCGTATTTATACTTAAAGGGGTAAAGCCCAAATGCCCCATAACGGGAACACCATTTTGCGTTAAATGTTTTATATTTTCAACCGTAAAGTCTGAACTGCCTTCAATTTTTACAGCATTAGCTCCTGCTTTAATCAACTCGCAAGCATTTTTCATTGTTTCAACTTTATCCAACTGAAAACTCATAAACGGCATATCAGCCACTAACAAAGCATTTTCTACGGCACGAGAAACAGCACGAACAAACACAAGCATCTCATCCATCCCGATATCTGTTGTACTATCATATCCTAAAGCAACTTGAGCAAGAGAATCCCCAACTAAAATCATATCTACACCGGCATTATCAATATATTTTGCGGTAGAATAATCGTAAGCAGTAAGTACCGTAATTTTCTTACCTTCTTTTTTATAATTTTGTATTTTTTGAATGCTTTTTCTCATTTTCCGTAAATACTAATTCTTTTTACTTTTTAACTGCTCTTTTATACCAATAATATATTGCCTTTGCTACCTTTGAGCAATTATGTCTTACTAATCCTTCTCTGTTATCTTCAAGTAAATTACGCTCTACAACTTCAACTTTTAATCTTCTTAATTCCGTTATGTCAATTTCAACAGGCAGAGAACCCGCCTGTTCGTATTTTTCCGCTAAGTTTCTCGGCATATAATTATTGACTAAAACCGCATCAAAGAAATTTTTATTACTATCATCTATTTCAGGCATTCTAACATGGTCAAAAATAGTTTTCACATGGTCTGAAACAGAATAATTATCTGTTTCACCCACTTGTGTCATGGCATTACATACATATATTTTTTTAGCCTTAGACTGCCAAACCGCTTTTGTAATATCCTTAACCAAAAAATTTGAAATAATTGACGTATAAAGACTGCCGGGGCCCATTATAATTAAATCTGCATTATGTATAGCCTCAACTACGTCGGGTGTCGGTCTGCAATCTGAAGGTTCACAGCATAATTGCATAATTTTTTTTCCTGCTTCAGGAATGTTACTTTCGCCTCTTACTATAGAATCATCTTCCATTTTAGCGTATAATTTCATATCATCACAAGTTGCAGGCAAAACCCTTCCTCTAATTAAAAGAACTTTTGAGGACTCTTTTATAGCCGTTACCATGTCCCCGCATACAGCAGTCATTGCCGTTATAAACAAATTGCCAAAACTATGCCCTTCAAGGCCTTCACCATTTCTAAACCTATATTGAAATAACTTTGTAACTATATCATCATCATCTGCTAAAGCAGCAATACAATTTCTTATATCCCCCGGTGGCAAAACTCCCATCTGTTCACGCAGACGACCTGATGAACCGCCATCATCACCAACCGTCACTACAGCCGTTATATTATTTGTAATTTTTTTAATGCCCCGAAGCAACATAGATAGCCCCGTACCACCGCCAATTGCAACAATCTTAGGTCCATGGTCAAGTTTCATTCTTCTATATAAAACTTCACCCATAGATTTTCTCTTGCGTCTTTCTTCCGCACTGTCAACTTCCATCATTGAAATATTTGTTTTTTTCCAAGCTAAAAGAAATAAAATTGCACCTACAAATATAAACAAAATTCCAACCGGCTCAGGCGGAACAATATGAAAAAGCTCTTTTGCCTTTTTAACAATATAATACAAAGGTTCAAGTTTGAAAACAAAAGTTACTCCAACAAAAGCAAGAATTGACCCTACGATACTCAACGCAAACCAACGCTTAATCCTAAGCCCCGGAACAAGCCAAATTGCATCTTTTGGCATTTTAACTTTTTTATTAAACATTTTCATTTGATTTTGCCTTCTATATTTGACTTTGAACACGATTATAATTAATCGGAGTCGGTTTTATAACATCATAAGCCCGCTTTATATCTTCAAGTTTTCTAAAGTGTATTGTATCGGGTTTATTAGGTAATTCTCTAATTTGTCTGATTGATGTTGTCTCATTAAAATCAACTTCTAAAGCCGCTTTTAAACCTGCTTTTTCAATCAACTCTTTTGTTTCATAATTTTGAACAAATAAGTTTAACCAAGGATTAACTTTCTTAATCGCATTAGCTACAACTACTGCAATCTCCGAATTTTCATTAATCATATCCTTCAATGCACCGTGACATCTTACATGTTCTATAGCTAAATCCATAGTCTTAGCATAAGCTTCTATTGCTCCAATCTGATAAATAATAATTGCTTCAAGTTCCTCGGATGTAAAATCCATTTTTCTTTTACCAAAACCTTGGATATCCGGAAAACCTATATGGGCCCCTATTGCAACATTATTTTCTTTGGCAAACAATAAAGCTTGTCTTATACTTATAGGATCTCCCGAATGCAATCCCGCTGAAACATTAACAGAGCTTGCATATTTAGCTATTTCAAGCTCTCCATCATTCCTGTATACACCATAGCTTTGTGCTACGTCACAATTAAAATCAAACAATTTTACATCTTCCTTACGTCTATTATTACTGAATTTTAAACTGATAATATCTCCCTCAAGGTTATCATATCCAAATTATACAATAAGTTACATAAAATAAGATAGTGTTAAAAAAAATTCATATAATTTTATTAGAAAATTTTTAAAAATCATACAAATAAATTAAATAAAAAATGATATAATTATTTTGATGAACGAAGAATTAGAATACAAAATTCATAATCTAAAACAAAAAGCATTTGCAACAATCGAAAATGCCAATTTATATAAATACAAAGGTGTTGTATCTAAACTTCTGGGTTTAACGGTTGAAGTTAAACTGCCGGGACTTAAAATCGGAGACTTGTGTTACATTCAAACATATACAGGTGAAAAAAAAGCTGCGGAAGTCCAAGCCTTCAAGGGTGATGTCGCTCAATTATTGCTTTTATATGATGGCGAAGGAATAGGGCAAGGTTCTCTTGTAGAATCAACGGGAGCACCAATTCTTTTTCCGGTCGGGGATTTTTTATTGGGTCGTCTCGTTAATCCTTTGGGAGAACCCATGGATTCAAAGCCTCTTAATTTAACAAATGCAAAATATATGAATATTAACGGAACAATTCCAGATGCTTTCCACAGACCCATTATTACAGAACAAATATCAACCGGAATAAGAGCAATAGATGGTCTTTTAACCATGGGGACAGGTCAACGTATGGGTCTTTTTGCTGGTTCAGGTGTCGGAAAGTCAACACTCCTTGGTATGATTGCGAGAAACTCTGATGCTGATGTAAATGTTGTAGCCCTAATTGGTGAACGTGGAAGAGAAGTTAAAGAATTCATAGTTGACGCCCTTCAAGAAGAAGGCATGAAAAAATCTGTAATAGTCTGTGCAACAGGAGACCAGCCACCCTTAATCAGAATGAAATGCTTACTTGCAGCAACAACTGTGTGTGAATATTTTAGAGATCAAGGCAAAAAAGTTTTTTTAATGACGGATACAATAACCCGTTGTGCTATGGCAGGTCGTGAAGTAGGCTTATCATTAGGTGAACCCCCAACTATGAAAGGCTATCCACCCAGTATTTTTTCTTGGCTACAAAGAGCACTTGAAAGAACGGGTAATTCTGAAAAAGGCTCTGTTACGGCACTTTATACGGTGTTAATGGAAGGAGACGATATAACAGACCCTATTGTTGACATTGTAAGAGGTATTGTAGACGGTCATATTTTTCTTTCAAGAAAAGTTGCAGAACAAAATCATTATCCGGCTATAGATGCACTTGGCTCAATTTCAAGGTTAATGAGTGCCATTGCAGACCCTGAGCACAAAGAAGCCGCGGGCAAAATGAGAAATTTAATGGCTCTGTATCGTGAAAATAAAGATTTAATCGATGTCGGCATGTATCAAATGGGAACAAACCCTAAACTGGATGTCGCAATTGAGCTTATGCCCCAGATTAATGCTTTTTTACAACAAAAAACAACTGATATCGTATCAATGAAAACAACAATTCAAACTCTTAAAGATATGATGAGAAACGTTGAACTATGATTTTAACAATACTCAAGCCCTATTTCATTACATAAAGAATTGAAATACTCGACAGATTCAATTAATTCCTCTTTATCAAATATCTCAAATGTAATTGTAGGGTACAAATGTAATTCTTTTAAAGTAGTTAATATCGACTTTATGTCAATACTACCTTTTAAAAGACTTGAATGCGAATCTTCCTCTTTGAAATTATTATGAAAATGCATGTGTTTTAGCATAATCCCATAATCTTTAATCCAGTTAGAAGGCAAAATATCCGAATGTAAATTACAATGACCTATATCAATAGTTGCTCCAAAATAAGGTGAATTAATTGCCGCAATAAGATTTCTTATAAAATCAGAGTTAGGTTCATGGACATTTTCAATAGTAAGAATTATTCCCAATCGTTCAAAATTTTTAATAAATTCTTTAAAAAATTCTATATTTTTAAGAAAAAACATCTCCTTATATTGTTTATGTTTTAAAAGATTATTATAACAAGTATGAAAAACAACGGTTGAAACATCAAAAATTTCAGCTAATTCAAGACTTTGAAAATATCTTTTTTTGCTTATTTCAGATATCAGCGGATCTTTTGCAGCTATATTCAAATTTGAAAAAAAACCATGAAGGGTCACTTCGTTGTCAAAATCATCCAAAATTGCCTTATATTCTATCTTATTTTTTTCATAATTATTTTCAAAATCCGCCAATCTTCCAAAACGTGAAATCTCAATTCCACAACCCAATTCTGAAGCAATATTACATGCCTGTCTAAAATCATGATATGATACGGTTGAAGATATAAATCTTTGTAATTTATTTTTCATCACAACTAAATTATAATTTAAAAACACTGAATTTTAAAATGTATATAATTGAATTATTTTTAAAACTAAAAAACGATATAAAAAACAAAAAACCAAAAAATAATCCTTCCAAAAAAGAAGAAATCGAAAAATGTAATCATCTTTTTGTTCCGATTGATTCGACAGGAAGAATTTTAGCTTGTTCAAAATGTGGCGAAATTTACAAATTAAAAAAAGGAGAAATTAATCCTTTTAAATAACCTGTCATTATACCATAAAATCACAAAAAACTCGAGAAAATCGCTGTATTTTTATAAGTCCTTACAAATTTTCAGTCAAAAACGAGCTTTTAAAGTAAAGACCTGCTATATTATATATGTTTAATTGTATTCAAAGGAGGGATGGTCTAGGCAAGCTAAAAAGAACTTAATTTAACAAATCAGGGCGCCTTGTTTTTGTTCTTTTAATACTTTCTTGTCTTCTATATTCTTCGATTTCCTTGTGATTCCCATTTAATAAAACCTCTGGAACCTTAAAACCTAAATATTCTCTTGGCTTTGTATAGTGCGGGTATTCCAACAAACCGTTCAATCCATCCGAAAAACTATCATTATGTGCGGATTCATCTTTACCTAAATAATCTTTTATATTTCTTGAAATACTGTCAATTAAAACCAAACAAGCAAGCTCACCACCTGTTAAAACATAATCTCCGATTGAAATTTCTCTGGGTTTCAATCCGAATCTTATTCTTTCGTCAAACCCTTCGTAATGTCCGCAAAGAAAAATTATCTGCTCATTTTTAGATAGCTCTTTTGCTATTTTTTGATTAAATTTCTCTCCTTGCGGCGAAAGCATAATAAATTCATATTTTTCTTTTGTCTCAATTTTTTTAATACTATTATAACAATCAAAAATAGGTTGACACATTAATACCATACCTTCTCCGCCGCCATAGGGAGTATCATCAACTTTTTTATGTTTATCTTTTGAAAAATCTCTGGGATTATAAGTATTTACGGATATTATTCCTTTTTCAATTCCTCTTTTAGTAATTGATTGAGAACAATAAGATTTAATTATCTCAGGAAAAAGTGTAATAACATCGTATCTCAACTTAAAAGCCCCTCTATAGGTTTTATTACAATTTTTTTATTTTTAACATCTACAACAGGGAAAAACTCATCCACAAAAGGAACAATATCAATTTGACCCAAATAATTTTTTATATTTAACAAATCTTGCGAAGAATTAAATGAAATATTTACAACCTCGCCGATTTTTTCACCATCTTCTTTATATACAAAACATCCAACTAAATCCGAAATTAAATATTCATTTTTATCAAGTTTTTTTATTACTTCGGATTTTAAAACAAAAATTCTTTGTCCTTTATATTTAATAAGTTCGTTAATGTCGTTAATTTGAGCAAATTTTACAATAGCAAAATTTTTATGAAATCTCACTTGTTGAATATCAAGCTCACGTTTTGAAATATCATCAGCAAGAATTACCTTCTTTGCGTTTTTAAGTTGATTTTGATTATCATATCCGACTTTTGCTTCGCCTTTTATTCCAAAAAAATTTGTAATTTTACCTATTGAAATATAATCTTCATTTTCCATAGAAAAATTATAACATAAAATCTTTAAGCTTCTTCTTCAATATCCCAAGGCTCAAGCAAATTTTCATCTATATCATCCAAAAATCTTGAAGGTTTTGAAAGAATCATACCTGTTGCATAATCATACATATCAATAGGATAACTTATAAATAAATCAGATTTTGCCCTTGTGGTTGCAACATACATAAGTCTGAGTTCTTCGTCCAATTCTTCAACGGAATTAAATGAATATGCACTTGGAAAACGCCCGTCAACCGCACCAATTATAAAAACACTGTTCCATTCAAGCCCTTTTGCACTATGGATAGTAGAAATAGTTAAACAATCATCTTTAATATTTCTTTTATACATTCCTTCAACACTTGCTTCCGGAGGCTCAAGAGCTAAATCAGACAAAAAAGAATCTAATTTTTTATATTGCCTCGATAAATACAAAAAATGTTCTAAATCCTTTTCACGTTTTTGCCAATCATCATATTTTTCTTTTAATATCGGTTTATAATATGAAACAATGCTTTCAGTTATTTTTTGTAAATCATCTTCCGTATTTATATTTGACAAAACATCAAATAAAGGTTTAATTGAATTTTTATACTTAACTTCAAGCAATTTATAATCATAAATTCCATCTTGAACTATAGGAATTATTGAATTTACGGCTTTCGCACCTATTCCCTTTAAAAGCAATAAAATTCGATTTAAACTAACCGTATCATCAGGATTTAAAATCACCCTTAAATGTGCAATTATATCTTTAATGTGAGCAGAGTCCATAAATTTAGGACCACCGAATTTTTGATATGGAATATTTGCCTTTGAAAGCTCGATTTCAAGATTATAACTCATTCTTGCGTTTCTTATCAAAACACAAATATCATTTAAAGATACGTCTTCATCCAAAAGTTCAAGTATTTTCTGGCAAACAAATTCTGCTTCAATTTGGGAATTTTTAGCTCTTATTATAGCCGGTTTTCTGTCATTAACAATCTTGGAAAAAAGCTTTTTTTGATAGCCTTCTTTAGCTTTTGAAATTATTACATTTGTCAAATTTAAGATATTTTGGCTTGAACGATAATTTTGCTCCAATTTAATTATCTTTACATCTTTGAATATATTTGGAAAATCAAGAATATTTTTATAATTTGCTCCTCTAAAAGCATATATACTTTGAGAATCATCTCCAACTGCCATAACATTATTATGCTCGCTTGCCAAAAGCTTAATTATATCGGCTTGTAACGTATTAGTGTCTTGATATTCATCAATCATAATATATTTATATTGATTTGAAAGTTTTTTTCTTATATTTTCATTTTCCGATAATAAAAATTTTAAATATAAAAGTAAATCATCATAGTCTAAAAGCGACTTTTCACGCTTATATTTTACATAAGCCTTTTGAATTTCAATTATTTTATCTTCAACTTCAACAAAATTAAAATATTCTTTTTCAATAAGTTCTTTTACGGGCATTTCCTTGTTGACGCTTTTTGAATATATTTCAAGAATTGTTGCTTTCTTTGGAAAACGTTTTTCTTTTTTAGGATACAATAGCCCTGTTATATGCTGTATGACATCTTCAGAATCCGATTGATCCATTATTGTAAAATTATTCTTTAAACCCAAAAACTTAGAATAACGCCTTAAAATCATATTTGAAAAACTGTGAAAAGTACCGCCGGCTACGTTTTCACATCTGTCATCAAGAACAAGAGAAGCTCTATTTAACATTTCTGCACTTGCTTTTTTTGTAAACGTAAGAAGCAATATATTTTCAGGATTAATACCATCTTCAATTAAACGAGCAGTCCTATAAGTAAGAGTTTTAGTTTTGCCGCTACCTGCACCTGCAATGACTAAATAAGCTCCTTCTTTTGCTATAACGGCTTCTAATTGTTTTTGGTTTAATTCATTTTTATAATCAACTTTATAGTCTTTTTTTACGTTCGTTCTTTTTTTTAAAACAAATTTTTTTCTTATAACTGTTGAATTTTCTTCTTTATTTATTTCATTTTCTAACTGCACAATTTCATCCATAGAAACTTTATTTTAATTATTCTTACCGAAAATATTGTCAAATTTTATAAAACTTTTTTCACTTGAAGATTTTTCTTCCTGTTTATAACCCAAAATTCTTACCAAATCACTTTTCAATTTGCCCAAATCTTCATACTTTTTCAATATTCCGTCTATTGCGACCGACACATCGCCTGTTTCTTCCGATACAACAATACAAGCACAATCAGGATAAACTTCAGATACCCCAATTGCAGCTCTATGTCGAGTTCCATATCTCCAAGATAACTTAGGATCTTCTGTTAAAGGTAACAACACTCCAGCAGAAATTATTTTATCATCACGAATAACTACAGCACCATCATGCAAAGGAGTTTTTGGAAAAAATATAGTCAATAAAAGCTCCTGCGATATATCAGCATTAAGCTTTACCCCAACATCAGATTGAGCTAAAGATGTTTTATCTTTTTGAAGAACAATTAAACCGCCTGTTTTTGATTTTGACATATATTTTATTGCTTCAATTAATTCTTTAGCAACATCAATTTTTTTAGCATTATCAAAATCATCAGCATTGCTCATAAAAAGTTTTTCAAATAAATTCCCCTGCCCTATATAGCCTAAAAAACGCCTCAACTCGGGCTGAAATATAACAATTAAAGCAAAGGCAACAATGGAAACCAGAGTTTTTAAAAATACACCAAATATATTTAAATTAATTCTAATTAAAAGCTCGGATATTCCCCACATAACAACCAAAGTTAAAGAACCTCTGACAAGATTTTCACTTTGTGTACCCTTAATAAATCTGCAATACAAATAATACAGTATAAAAGCAAGAACACAAATTTCAAATATATTAATTACAAGGGCAACCCTATCCATTCCCTTAAAAAAATGCTGTATTTGAGCCATTAACATTATATCGAAATTTGTAAAATTCATTTTCCAACCTCTACAAAACTACATCATTCTCAACAAGCTGTTGCAATGTCTGCCTTCTTACTATTATATCCGATTTTCCTTCATTTATTAATACCATAGCCGGCTTTAATACACCATTATAATTAGACGACATTGAATAACAATATGCACCTGTAGCATATAAACACAATGTGTCGCCTGCTTTTGGCGAATTAAGTTCAATATCTTTAATTAAAATATCCCCTGATTCACAAAATTTTCCCGCTACTGTAACCTTTTCAGGATTATATCCTTCTTTTTTATTTACAATTTCAGCATAATATTCAGCACAATACATTGAAGGACGAGGATTATCTGCCATTCCGCCATCAACCGAAATATATTTTCTTATTCCTTCTATATTTTTAGAAGCTCCTATTGTATAAAGAGTAACTCCCGCAGTTGCGACCAAAGAACGTCCGGGTTCAATATATAAAACAGGTTCACTTAATTCGTACAAAGCACAATATTTTTCAATTGCTTTAATTGTGATTTCTGCAACTTCATATACGTTAGGGGGGGCATCACTTTCAACATAAGTTATTCCAAGACCGCCACCAATATTAACTTCATTTAACTCTATATTAAATTTATCTTTAATTCTTCTGATTTCTTTCAATAAAACTTCAATTTCATCTTCAAAAATTTTAGTTTCAAAAATTTGTGAACCTACATGAGCATGAAGTCCTTTTAAATCAAGATTTTTATACTGTTTTTGAATTAAATCAATCGCTTCATCAATCATGTGCAAATCAAATCCGAATTTTGAATCCAATTGACCTGTTTGTATATATTCGTGCGTATGACATTCAATCCCTGGAGTAATTCTTAATAAAATCTTTTGAACCTTATTCATTTTTTTTGCTATATTATCTAAAAGCTCAAGCTCATAAAAATTATCTACACTGACTCTTGCAATATTATTTAGAACAGCATATTCAAGTTCGTCACAGCCTTTATTGTTTCCGTTAAAAGTTGCATGTGATAAATCTATTCCGGCATTTTTTAATATATACATCTCCCCCAAAGACACAACATCAAAACCAAAACCAAGTTTATAAAAAATTGAAGCTATGGCAGATGTCATAAGTGCCTTTGAGGCATACATCATTCTTGTATTTTTATAATTTGAAAAGGCTTGTTTATAATCATTCGCCATTTTTTCAAGCGTAACTCTATCCATAACATATAAAGGAGTTGAATATTTTTCTGCTAATTCAACCAAATCACAACCTGAAATTTCAATATTACCCTTACTGTTAACTTTTGTATTAAGTGGTTTAATATTCTGGTTTACAAAACCCATATTATACTATTTACTCCTTGCTTATTTTCTTAAAGAATTATAACATAAAGATAAACAAGCTAAAGGAGTTTTCAATGGAAAATGTAAAAGTTTTGAGTTTAAAAAATATAATAGTTTTCATAATTATAATAGGGATTATAACTCTTGCAATTTTTTCTCTCGATATATTAATGATGCTTTTTGCATCTTTTGTAATAACTTGTGCAATAAATCCCATTATAGATAAAATGGAAAAATATATCCCTCGTGTTTGGGCAGTTACAATTGTCTTGTTGCTGATGATTTTAGCAGCCATATTGATTCTCATACCTTTAATTTCAATCAGCGTAAGAGAAGCGGCAGGTCTTATCAGCCAATTTACAGACGCTTTTGATAATATCGATAAATTTTTAAATTTTAAAATTTTTGACAGAACAATCTCAAGTATGATAACTTTTGATTCAATAAAACAACCGTTAGCACAAGGGGCTCAAAGCCTTCTTGAAAATTCAATCACAGCAGGAAAATGGATTGCAAATTTTCTTACAACTTTCTTCGCAATTACCATTATGGTATTTTATTTTGCTTACGATGAAAAAAGATTAAAAAATAAATTTATTGAATTTTTCGCACCAAAGCAAAAAGAAAAAGCCCTTGATATTTTAAATAATATATCATCTAAAGTCGGTAATTATGTATTTGCCCAAGGTATTGCAATGGTTTTTGTAGGTGCATTAACAACCTTGGGATTACTGTTAATTCACAATCACCATGCCTTTTTGCTTGGTTTTTTAACTTGTATTTTTGATATCATACCCGTTATCGGTCCTGCCATTGCAATAGGACTCGGGCTTTTAACAAGTTTATCCGACGGAATATTATTTGTATTTTTGACTTTTATTGTATTTATGATTGCTCAATGGGCACAAAATCAACTTTTACGTCCAATTGTTTTTGGAAAACTTTTAAATATGCATCCTTTAGTTATAATTGTTGCCTTGTTAGTAAGTGCTAAATTTTTAGGTTTTTGGGGAGTAATTTTATCTCCTGCAATAGCTTCTGTTATATGTGTTTTGGTGGATGAATTATATTTAAATAGAATAAATGAGGAATGATGGAAAGATTCTTATATAAAAAATGTGAAAAAAAAGAACCAAAAATAAATATTTGGTTTGCATATCCTGCAATTGAAAGTTTTGCAATGGCATCTTTAGGATATCTTACTATTTTTCAAATGTTTGATTGCGATTGTGAAATTTTTACAGAAAGAATTTATGCTGATTCAAAAACAACATTTTTAACCAAAAATCAAGTAGATTTTATGGGATTTTCAGTTAGTTTTGAAATTGATATCTTAACAATAATAAAAATGTTAAAAAAATATGAAATACCACTAAAATCAAATGAAAGAAAAGAAAATGACCCGATAATTTTTGCAGGCGGGCCTGTTTTAATGTCTAATCCCCTGCCATTTGAAGAATTTTTTGATTTTATTATAATCGGTGAAAAAACAGCACTAAGAAATGCCTGCACAATTTTAAAAAAGAAAAAAGAGTATACAAAAGACGAAATTCTAAAAAAACTATCCGAAATCAAAGGAATATATGTTCCGAAATATAAAAAACAAAAAATAGAAACTGTCAGAGACGAAATCGTAAACGAACCTGTTTACACTCCAATTTTATCTGATAAGAGTTTTTTTAAGGATACTTTTGTAATAGAGCTTGAAAGAGGATGCCCAAAAATGTGCAACTTCTGTCTTGCAAGCTGGCTTAATATTCCGACAAGATTTGTAAATTATGAAAAAATTATAGAAACAATTGACTTCGGATTAAATTATACAAATAAAATTGCATTACTTGGAGCTTATGTAGCTGGGCATCCGAAATTTAACAAAATAATTGAACATATTGCAAAAAGATGTGAACAAAGTCCCATAGAACTTTCAATTTCATCTTTAAGGGCAGATTTAACAGATATTGAACTTGTTAAAACTCTTGTTAAATGCGGACAAAAAACTGCAACCATAGCAATAGAAGCTGCAAGCCAAAGGTTAAGGGACTTCATTGGAAAAGATTTAAACGAAAAACAAATTTTAAATACGATTAAAATATGCAAACAAGGCGGACTTAAAGGCATTAAAATTTATACTATGATTGGTCTTCCGACAGAAACCGATAAAGATATTGAAGCTTTTATTAAATTAGCTCAAAAAATGAAAAATGAAATCAAAAAAACAAAAGGAAATTTTGAAATAACATTTTCAACTTCAAGCTTTATTCCAAAACCTCATACACCTTTTGAAAACGCAATTAGAGAAGATAAAAAAACTCTTGAAAATAAAATTAATTTTCTTAAAAAAAATCTTCATAAACTGGGCATTAATTTTAGGGCTCCCAGTATTGAATGGGACAATATCCAAAGCATTCTGTCAATTTATGACAAAAGTCTTGCCGATTTCTTAATTGAAGTAGCAAATGAAGGAGCAAATTTGGGAGCATTCAAAAAAACTTGGAGAAAATATAATAAAAATGGGGTCTTGCCGCCACTCAATTCAACGACAAAAACCCTTTTTAATAACATCAAAGCGGTTGGATGGGATTTTATTTATAACGGGTCAAGTGAATTTAAGTTAAGAGAACAAAAAAGGCTAAAACAAATTTGCTCTGTTTAACAAAGATAAATTATTTAATTGACTGCTCAAAACACTTGAAAAATCTGTAGAATTACCGTAATTTTTATTGAAATCTACATACAAATCTTCAACATAACTTTCTAAATCTTCTATTTCACGCTCCAATTCTTCATCATTCAAACCCCTGAGAAGGAGTTGAAGTTCATCTTTAATATCTTCTATATCATCACGAGGATCATCATTAAAAGTTAAATTTAACTGATACATTATATCAGCCCAAGGACGCTCAGAATTCGGAATATCCGCCGTTGAACCATTATCTTGATTTTCTCTAACTTCTTTAGCTTTTTTTAACATAGCGATATTCAACTGCTCGTTATCAGTCGGCTCAATTCCGTACTCACGCAATTCACGAGCAATGGGTGATTCTTCTTTTTCTTTTTTATCTTTATTTATCTGATAATAATATTCATATAAAGAAAGACTTGTTATCGCATTAATTGACATAGTTCTCACGCTATCCTTCGTGTGAATACACTTATTTAGATAATTCCCTTTTTTCCAAAAAAACTAACAAAAAAAATTGTTTTTTAATTTTTCGAGTTATAATAATAAATACACTGCAATAAAAATATTTTATGAGGTTATAATGGATATTTTGTATAAAAATATGTTATTAAAAGCAAAAGAAATAAGTAAAAACGCATATTCTCCATATTCAAATTTTCCTGTTGGAGCTTGCATATTATATGAAAGCGGAAAAATGTATCTGGGGTGTAATGTCGAAAACGCAAGTTACGGACTTTCAATATGTGCTGAAAGGAATGCGATGTCAACAGCTATCTCGGAAGGTGAAAAAACAAAATTAAAAGCAATTGCTATATATTCGCCAAAACAAAAAATGTGCATGCCATGCGGAGCTTGCAGACAATGGCTTTGCGAATTTTCAAATGATGACAGTATCAAAATTATTCTTGAAGAAAAAAAAGAAGAACCAAAGGTTCTTACTTTAAAAGATATTTTTCCTTTCGGATTCAAATTCGATGAATAATTTAAAATTAATCATCAGTCAAAATTTGTTTTAATTCAATATCAGGTTTCCCCAAAACTCTTACTAACTCAAGAACAGAAGCTTTCATCTGACATTTTTGACTAGAATTATTGAAAAAATCCGTATAAAAACATCCTTCACAATTACAACCTCTTTTGTAGCATTCTATTGCAGTTTGTGTCCATCTTCTTACTGCAGTTGCTCTGCCAAAATCTCTACTTTTTAACACTTTATAAACTCTCCCAATATGTCTATAATTCCAAAACGAGAAGTAAGCTTTATCTTACTGCCCCTTGGCTTTAATATAATTATATCGTTTCAGTTTCAATTATCAAGCAAATTTTCAGGAATTATTACGAGTTTTAACAATCATGATAAAGCTTTCAGCAAGCTAATTTTGCTATAAAGGACAGCTTAAAACCATGTATTCACATGGGTTTTCACAAAAAGCCATACTCCAAAACCATGTACTAAGCATGATAGAGCATAATGTTATAAAAATTAATTCTGTAAACAAATGTAAAAAATACAACAAAAAAGCATGCCTCAAATTATCAAAGCATGCCCTTAAAATTCTAAAACTATTCAACGGTGACCGACTTAGCTAAATTTCTCGGTTGGTCGACATCTTTTCCAAGATATTCTGCTATATAATATGCTAAAAGTTGCAGTACTACAATATTTACCGCAGGACTTATTAAATCACTTCCAGATGGAACAGTTATTATATCATCAAATAACCTGACATCTTTATCTGCAATGTAATTTGTAACACCAATCAATTTAGCTTGTCTTGCTTTGGCTTCTTCGCAATTTGAAAGAACTTTATCATAAACAATACCAGTATTTAAAATCGCAAGAACAGGCATATTTTCATCCAACATTGCAATAGGGCCATGCTTTAATTCTCCGGCACCGTAGCCTGTTGCATTTATATAACTTATTTCTTTTAATTTCAATGCTCCTTCAAGTGCGGAAGGATAATTTATACCTCTTGCAATAAAAATAAAGTCTTTATAATTAGCGTATTTTTTAGCTACTCTTTGAATATTTGAAGCATTTTCAAGCAATGCTTCAATTTTACTTGGAAGCTCAATTAATTCTTGTTTTAAAGTTTTAACTTCATCATTTATAGCACTCGGACCAAATTTTTGCTCCATCAAAAATATCGAAAGCAAATATAAGCTTATTAATTGTGCCATATATGATTTTGTAGCCGCAACAGATACTTCAATTCCCGCATTAACAGGCAAAAGACTGTCCGCCAAACGAGCCATTGTTGAATCAGCTCTGTTTGTAATTATAGCTATATGAGATTTTTTTTCTTTAACTTGTTTTATTGCTGTTATTGTATCAGCTGTTTCTCCCGACTGAGAAATACCTATTACAAGAGTATTTTCATCAGCTATTGTGTCTCTATATATGTATTCACTTGATGGTTCGACATCAACGGGAATTTTTGCAAATTTTTCAATTATATATTTTCCAACCATACCCGCATGCAGACTTGTTCCGCATGCAATAATCTGTACTCTTGTAATCTTATTTATTTCAGACGGTGTTAATTTAAATTCCTCTAATTTTATTTCGTTATTAATACCCAAAAGCTTTCCTGACAAAACATTTCTTACTACATCACTTTGCTCATGGATTTCTTTTAACATAAAATGCTTATAACCCATTTTAGATATGGCAACAGCTTCAAAAGGCAAATATTCCACTTTATTTATAATTAATTTATCGTTTTCATCAAATATTTGAATACTGTTTTTTTCTACAACACCAACTTCATTGTCCGATAGATATATTGCTTTTTTAGTATATTCGATAATTGCCGGAATATCAGATGCAACAAAATTTTCACCTTCCCCAAGACCAATAACCAAAGGTGCATTCCTTTTTGCTACAACAATTTTATCCGGCTCAAGCTTATGAATTGCACAAAATGCAAAAGCACCCTTAATTTGTTTAACGGCAGACTGCATAGCTTTCAAAAGATTATTAGTCTTGCCGTATTCTCTTGCAATTAAATGAGCTGCAACTTCAGTATCCGTTTGAGATTGAAATATACAGCCTTCCTTTTGTAAAATTTCTTTTAATTCTTGATAATTTTCTATGATACCATTATGAACAAGAGTCAAATTTTTGCAATTACAAGTATGAGGATGAGCATTAACAGTAGTTGGAAGCCCATGTGTTGCCCACCTTATATGACCGATACCTATGTGGGAAATATCGCAAATATCTTGTTTTGTTTTTAAAATTTCAATCAAATTGACAAGTTTACCTTGTGCCTTGTATACATCTACGGAATTTCCATGCATTAAAGCAATACCCGATGAGTCATACCCTCGATATTCAAGATGAGAAAGCCCCGAAATAAGAACTTCGCTTGCTTTTCTGCTACCTATATATCCTATTATTCCGCACATATTTACTCCACATTTATTCTATTTTGTTATTTTAATACACAGATTTTTTTGTTGCAAATTAAGATTATATAAAGTAAACAAAACCAACACTAATAAACTATCAAAAATTTTTAACTAAATCCTATTAAAATTACCAATGAAACTTATCAGGAACTGGGTCAAATCTATCCCCTTTATAATAAGGATGGCATCTTAAAATTCTTTTCAAACCTAAATATACACCCTTCAATATACCAAATCTTTCAATCGCTTCATAAGTATATGTTGAACAAGTAGGCTCAAACCTGCATACAGAAGGAGTATATTTTGAAAAGAATTTATAAACCAAAATTAATTTTAGACAAAATGATTTAAACATTTTCTCTTGCCTTCAAAATATTTTCAACTTTTATAAAATCGTCCTCGGTATCTATATCAATTATTCTTGAAGTAACATACGCAACAGGATTATAACCTATAAAATCTTTTACATCTTTTAAAATATCGCAAGGCAAAACATAGAAGGCACCATTTTCAGCTAACATTTTATAATGCTCGTTTATATCTTGTCTTCTTGGACGAATTCTAAAATCGTATAATGCTTCAAGCTTTTTATTATGCAAAACTCGCCACTTAGAGTGCGTAAAACCTATATCATAAGCTCCAAAACAACTGTCATACCCGTCTTTTAAAGCTTTAAAATAAAAATCGAAAGCATTATCTATATAATTTTCATCTCTTAAAGGACAAGTCGGCTGTAAAAGAACCACATAATCAGGAATATAACCCTGTTTTTCAAGATTTTGAATTACATCCAGCATTACGGGTGCTGTTTTTGTTTCATCCTGAGCAAGTTCAACAGGACGTTTTAAAATTTCAGCACCGTACTTTTTACTTACTTCCAAAATTTCATCATCTTCTGATGAAACTATGGTTTTTGTAATATACTTTGAATTTAAAGAAGCTTCAATCGAATATGCAACAAGAGGTTTATTTAATATCGGTTTTATATTTTTTCTTTTTATTCCCTTTGAACCGCCCCTTGCAGGAATTATACTTAATATTTCCATATCTTTTCCGCCTCTTTTAATTCTCTGTCATCCAACTCCAATTCCCTTACATATCTTTTTATATTTGACTTTGTTTTAGCAGAAATAAAATAAATTTTATCATCTTGCCTTAATGTCATCATATATTCATTCTTAGGTACAAAATCGTACTTAGATAATACATCTCCTACAATACAACTATCAAAAACATAAGCCCAATCTAAATCAAAACCTTTTATAAAAAAATCAACATTAATATCATCAAAAAAACTGTTGTACCCTAAAAGATAAAAATCATTTTCTCTTGTTAAAATAAAATCAAAACCCAATATCCCCACATATTCTTCATTTTGAGTACTTAACGAAGTTATTGTAGGTAAAATTGCATTTTTTAAAATATTTTCTTTCAATTCTTCACTAATAAACTCAGGCTCAAAAATAGCAACATTATTTTGATATTTTGCTGTTGAAGCAATTATTTTTGCACTGTATCCATCTGAAATAGCCCAAACACTTATATTTCTGCCTTCAATATAATCTTCAATTATAACCTTTTTATTTCCGCTTTCAAAAAATTTATCGACTGTTTCCTGTGCTTTTCTATAAGTTTCAACAAACTGTGTACATTCTCTATAACTATGATTATCAGGCTTTATTGCTTTGGGTGATTGCATATTTTTTAAATAATCAAAAACCATCTGAGGTTTATCAGCAATTATGAATTTAGGAGTTAAGATTTTATTTCTGTGCATGAATTTTTTAGCGATCGATTTTGAAACAACAATTGAAACAGCTTCAACGGAAGGCGAAAAAGCAGTTATATTCAATGCACTCAATTCTTCCTGTAAGCCAATATTAATCATTTCCTCATCCAAAATTAAAACAAGATTAATTTCATTTGCCTGACAAAATTCTTTTATATCTTGCGAATTAACAAATTCCACATAATTTTCTAACTTTCTTATATTGGAAAAAACAATATTATCAGAATTTGCCCTAAACAAATTAAAAAAACTTTCAGCAGAATAATTATTTCCCAAAACCAAAATTCTCATAAAAGCATTATATCATAATTTTGTTACATTCCCTTTAATAAAAAATATGATATAATTCAAATTATTATTTAAGGAGTTTAAAATTGGAAGAACAACAGCAAAAAGATAACTTCTCAAAAGAAAATGAAGAACATTTTGAAGATTTTTCGGATTTTGATGATGACGATAATCAAATTTCGGATATAAAAAGAGATATTGAAATTCTTGATAATCTGGAAAAAGAAGCAGAAAATCAAGAAACAACCCAAGAGAAAACAACAATCCAAGAGAAAGAATCCGAAGCAGAAAATCAAGAAACAACCCAAGAGAAAACAACAATCCAAGAGAAAGAATCCGAAGCAGAAAATCAAAAACAACAAATAGAAGAAGAGACCTCTTTAAATAATTCTCCAAAAGAAGAAACGGAACTTTCCCAATGGGAAGAGCTGGATAAGAATAATGCTGTTGTTAAAAAATATATTGTATATATTGCAAAAGACTTTATTCCATACATAGATAACCTCACAACAGATGAAAGAAGTGCATATATCAATGATGCAATCCAAATTAAAATGGATTTAGAGGATGAAAAAAAAGTACAAAACAAAAAAAGAAAATTACTTCTGCACTTAATTGTATCCGTAATAACTTTCTGTATTATGACACCTGTAGCACTTATAGGAGTCAATAAGGCGATTCTTGTAACTTTTGAAAATTATAAATATTCACAAGATAATTTTGAAAAACTGTACAAGCAAAGATTTGAAAAAAATAAAGCCTACATGCGCTCCGTTCAATATAACAAAGAACATAAGATAAAAGATTAATCGTGCGTATGTTTCGGTCGTAATAACAACATCTTGGTATTTTGAACAGCTTTAAGACCATGCGGCACCTTGGCGGGCATTACAATCATTTCATTAGCGTATAATCTGTGAACTTCTTTCCCTATCATTATATCGGCTTGTCCTTCAATTATTATTGCGACCTCATCTTTTTCGTCACAATGTAAACTTCTTTCATGCCCTTTTTTAAATGAAAGCAAGGTAAGAGAACTCTGTTCATTATCGAAAACAAATTTCTTATTTATAATATCTAAAAATTCTATATCTTTTAAATTTATTTTTGCCATTTATTTAAAATTTCTTCTAAATCTTCCTTTGCTGTAGTTATAGGTTTAATTTTATATTTTTCAACCAATATTTTCAAGATATCAGAAGAAACGAAAGCCGGCAAAGTGGGCCCGAGTTTTATATTTTCAACACCCAAAAACAAAAGAGTCAACAATATGCAAACTGCTTTTTGTTCATACCAAGATAAAATCATGGATAAAGGTAAATCATTAACGCTACAATTAAAAGTTTTTGAAAGTTCAAGTGCAATTTTTATTGCAGAATAAGCATCATTACACTGCCCCAAATCTATAAGTCTAGGAATACCTTTAATTTCACCTAAGTCCAGATCATTAAAACGATATTTACCACAAGCTAAAGTTAAAACAAGAGAATTTTTCGGAGTCAATTTTACAAATTCAGTATAATAATTTCTGCCTGTTTTTGCTCCGTCGCAACCACCGACAAGAAAAATATGTTTAACATCTCCTGATTTAATTAATTCAACCAATTTATCTTTTATTGATATAATACTGTTATGTCCAAACCCGACTGTTAGAGTATTCCCGCCATTTATTCCGGTCATTTTTTTATTTTCTTTATACCCACCAAGTTCAACTGCTCTTTTAATAACAGGACTAAAATCATTTTCAACATGAGATACATCAGGATATCCCACAACAGAAGTTGTAAAAACTCTATCTCTATAACTGTTTTTTACAGGCATAATACAATTTGTCGTGAATAAAACGGAAGCCGGAATATTATCAAATTCTTTTTGTTGATTTTGCCAAGCAGTACCAAAGTTACCTTTTAAATGCTTGTACTTATTCAACTCGGGATATCCATGACATGGCAACATTTCACCATGAGTATAAATATTTATGCCTTTATCTTTAGTTTGCTCCAACAAAAGCTCCAAATCTTTTAAATCATGCCCGCTTACAACTATAAAAGGTCCTTTTTCAATATTTGTTGTAACTTTTTTAGGAGATGGATTTCCATAAGTTTTTGTGTTTGCTTCATCTAAAAGCCCCATACACTTTAAATTTATTTCACCCGTTTTTAATACCAAATTAAACAATTCCTCTTTGGATAAATTTTTAGGTATAGATTTTAAAGCTTCAAAAAAGAATTCTTCAACATCCGAATTCCTATATCCCAAAACTCTTGCATGATGATAATAAGCCGCAATTCCTTTAAGACCGAATAAAATTAACGATTTTAAACTTCTTATATCAATATTTGTATTCCACAACATTTTTATATTGAAATCAAAATCACAATATAACTGCTTTTTTATTTTTTTGATATATTCCTGTATCATACCATCGTCAAAATTAACGTTTGTAATAGTCATAAATAAACCGTCTGTTACAAGTTCAATATTTTCATCCGTTATTTCACAACAATTTGCAAGTTTAATCAATTCATCCAACAATTCATCCTGAAGAATTGCACAAGTAGATGTTTTTCCACAAACACCCTGTTTTATACAGCCTTTTTGACCTGCTGTCTGCTCACATTGAAAACAAAACATATCCATAATTTTTCTCCTATTTTTTTCAAAATAAAAGAAATAAAAGCATTTGTCCTCAGGAGAAAGGGTAATTTTTGCACCAAATACAAATTTACATAATTTTAAATTTAAGAAACACTATATTTAATATATTTGGCAATTAAATAATAAAACAACATAAAGACACTATTATAATTTCAATGAGGAAACTTAACTTCTAATTATAGGCAGCTATGAAGTCAGACGAATGAATAATACCAACCAATTTGCCCGAAAGACAAATGTAATTTAACATACAGAACAAGATGTAATTAACTATGAGATGGAGATGGTTTGTGCATTGATAATTTTTGTTTTATGATATCCAAACTTCTATGTGTTGAACTATCTATATTAAAACTATTTATAATTTGTTGCATTGTTTCTGCACTCCAATATATTTTCAATTTTTTCTTTGCTCTTGTTATAGCTGTATAAAAAATTCCATGTGTTATTTTCTCTGAGTTGCTATTAGGTATAATAATTTTTACCGAATCATACTCTAAACCTTGTGCTTTATGTATAGAAACGGCATATGCCAATTGGAATGGAATTATCGAACACATGTGCATATATTCAGAATCTTCTTCTGTATTATTCCCATCATATTTACATACTTTAATGCGTATACGAGTAGTATTATCATCAATTGTTTCAATAAATTCTATATCTTCTTTTTCACATAATTTTTCAGTTAGTATCATGTCTACATCTATAGTAAAAATAATTTCTTCTTCTGACTTTTCTATATCAACAATTCGTCCTTTAAGATTATTATATAAAATTGAATAACGTCTACTGTCATTAAATAGAATTGGATCGCCTATTTTATAACTCCACTCTTGCCAATATATAGCTTCATTTTGATTTGCATTTTGGAAATAATTGTTCATATTATTTAAGCCAAATTTACCATCATAATTTAGACACAGTATTACTTCATCTTTCTCATAATTATTTAATATATTTTGCCCAATTGTTTCACTAAAATCACCATCTATAACAAGTTTTTCTGTAATTAATTCATTATGGCATCTTACTTCGTTCCATAAACATTTAAGATTTTCATCATCTGTTCTCCAAGTGCTGAGCAATTCAACATTCGCACCAACAGTATTTATTATTTTTTTTGCATAAAAGAACCAATTCCCAAAATCAATAGATTCAATTTGATGAATATCACCAGCTAATACCAACAAAGTATTTTCATTAATTTTTTGAAAAAACTGTTCCATTTTTCTGTTATCAATAGTGCTACATTCATCTACAAAAATAATGTCATAATCTTGTAATTGTACGCGTTTTGTAAAACTGTCAAAACTTATGAAATCAGCATCTTGCCCTGGATTATCAATACGTCTTTTTAAATTTTGCAATGCAGTATGCGTTTTCGTAAGAAATAATTTTTTATGATCTACCATCATATTTGAAATATAGTTTAGTAACGTGGTTTTGCCAGTTCCTGCTGCCCCATAAACTAATAATAGACGAGAATTCACAAAAATTTCTCTTATTGCTTTTTCTTTCAATAAATCTGTAAATTGAGATAAATTTTCTTTGACATATTTTTTATTAAATGCTTCTTGTCCTTTAATACCACCTTGTGAATGTGCTATCAATTGTTGTAATATGTAGAGTGTGCTTCTTTCATATGCATCAATACAAATGTTGTCAGAATCTGTATTGATTTTATAACCCGCTTTCCTTTCCCAAGTATCTAGGGCTATATTATATGCCACTATGTCATCATCATTTACAATAGTATTTCTATCAAAATATATTTCTCCGGTTTTATTAATCTCATTTTTAATTGTAATATAAGGTCTTGCAATATTTAATTTATCTTCAGTTGTTATATCTATCATCTTAACAATATCGTTGTCGCTAGTTTTAGTGCCAACTAAATTAAATATATATGGATTCTTTTCAAATGGTAAACATTTTGTAGATATACATGGACCATCTTTCAAAACTTTTGAATTGTATGAATTTGGCATTATGTTATCAAAAAGATCTTCTCTTAAGTTCAGTAAGAGATACCGTATCGTATTATGTCCAACTTTATTTGTACTATATGAAAAATTAGTTCTTAAAATATTCAAAATATTTTTAAATAAAGACGTATTAACATTATTATATATTTTATTAATTACTTCAATATAATTATCTTCTTGTAAATCTATTAACTCTAGTAAATTTAATCCTGTTGCTGTAAGAAAGTTCATTAAAGTAGTATATTCACCATGTTTAGAAGATAATTTTATTGGAGTTTGCAAAATTTTGCCAAGTTTATTTAAACTTTTAGGATTTATTGAAACTTCCCAATTTGTAATAATTTTAATTTTGGAATTAACATTCCATATATTTACAATTTTATCAATATAGCCTATTTGTATAGAATAATTTGTCGAAATATCTTCTTTTGTATATGCTGTAATTCTGTTATATTTGGTTGCATATATATCTGCTAATTGCAATGTAATTTCATAATATCTTTCACCATCTACAAAAAATAATGTTTTCTTTTTAATATAATATCTGGAAGCACTTAGTTTTACAGCTTTAGGTATGGAAGTGTCAAAAGTTTTTGCAACTAATTCATAATATTGAAGATCTAGACTATCGATGTTAATCGGGAATTTTTCAAGATTATGAAGCACTTTCATTCCATATTGTTCATATAAAAATTTTCTTATTTGCCATAAAAAATTATAATACTTAAGCATGAGTCGCTCAGATTGCCCGTCATTAGGAATTCTATTTCCTATGTATTTAAGTGCCCTGTAAAAATTTCCTAAATATTTTGTTTGGGAATTAAGAATAGAATATTCCCAGGCTAACTTAATATTAACTTTTTCACTTCTTTTTAGTAATAAATTTAACAAGAGAGTAGATTTACATATATCTTGTAATCTACATAGCATCCTTTTGGAAATATTATCGCGGGTATCATTATATTTATCCCACCTATCAATATTTTCACAAATTTCTTCATCACAAGATTTGATAATATTTTCTATGTCTTGCTTTGAATAATATATATCATCTAATTGATTTATAAAACTGTGATGTTCAACTATATTAAGTAGTTTTTGGCAGAATTCATTTATACTCTCATCAGTGTTTTTAATTTCTTCTTCCTCTGTAAAATAAAGTGTAATACTGTCTCGATCATAATTAATTGAATTAATGAAATCAGTTGACATATATTTCCAAAAAACTCTTTCGTTACCTCGGCTATTTGGGTTTAGTACAACAAAAAGAATTCCAGGATCAAAAGTTACTTTTGCATAAATATATGCAGGGAAACCTAAGCTTTTTAGACAATACTTTACTATACCGTCTTTTTCGCTATAATTATTAGTTCCTTTTATCTGAACACTAAAATTTTGTTTTGGACAACGTGATAACAATGGTTCTGGTACAAATTCAAAAAATCCATCAATATTAGGCCATTTATCTCCATGTGCAAAGTTTGAATTTATTTTCCCATCTGACCTCAAAAAAGATTGAAGTAGAGTAACCGCAGAACGATCTTCATCTGATTGTTCAGTATGTGTTTTAAGATGTTTTTCTATAATGCTTTGCTTTAAATTCGCCATTATTAATATATCCAATCTTTCTTGAATATTATATAACAAACATAAAGCCTATATTATTATGAATCCAGCATTATAACAAATCATTCAGCAAATTCATGCACTTGATTTTTTGTTGAAGATTTGCTCTGCCGTAAACATTTAGAGTGAATGAGACGTTTTTGTGTCCTAAGATTTCAGATAGAGATTTTATATCAAAATCAGCTATTTCTATTGCTCTTATTGCAAAGGTATGTCTTAATTCATGAAATTTTACAGGTGTAAGTTTGTGCTTTTTAACAAATCTTGCAAAAAACTGCCTATAAACCCTCGGTTCTGTTGGTGTTATTTTGCCTGTTAAAAAGAAGTGATTGGGATTGTTTGTATAAAACTTTTTAATTATATTCATCAGCAATGATGGCACCGGTATTGTTCTTTGAGAACTTTTTGTTTTTGGTGCTCCAATGTGAATGTAGGATATTTTCTTCGATTTGTCATAAATTCTTTGTACGGTTTTATTTACAGTAATCGTGTTGTAGCACAATGATATATCTGACATTTGAAGCCCGCAAAGTTCTCCTATTCTTAATCCTGTAAATAAAGTCATTAAAATGCCGACGGATTTTCTTGTCAAATTCAAGTAAATTGCCTGTATAAGCATTTGTTCTTCATCTTTTGATAATGCTACAACTTTTTTAATCGTTAAATCTTTTGGATACTCTATCAAATCCCAGTTTAATGCATTAATTACTCTTGCTTTATATGCAGAATTCAATGTAAGTCTTAAAACAAGAACAATATCCCTAATTGTTTTAACCGTAAGACCGCCTGCATTATCAAGTCGTCCTTCATTAAACAGATAAAATATAAATTCTTGAATTTTTGATTCTGTTATATCATGGATTTTTTGTACTCCAAAATATGGAATCAAATGATTTTCTAAAATAAGTAAAAATCCAGCATAAGTTGATTGGGTAACCATTGCCTGTTTTTCTTTTAACCATAAATGTGCCAATGTTTTAAAAGTTGTGTTTTTTGTTAGCTTTGTCATAATAAATACCTCCATATAGTTATTAAATAAGGTATTTAGAAGATTTTCTGACCTCAAGTTATCATCTAAAGGATAAAGGGAATAATGCCCCAAAACTCAGATTTAAGGGGTATAATGATGAGTGGAAACATTTAAATTTTAAATCTATAACTACAATGATTAAAGATGGAACTCACGGCAGCTATAATGATTTATCAGAAGGCATTCCATTATTAAGTGCAAAAGATATTGATAACGGAAAAGTTATAATACCCGATGATTGCAGAAGAATTTCCTTATCAGATTATAATGATATTTATAAAAATTATTCTTTAAAAATTAATGATATTCTATTAACAATAGTTGGAACAATAGGACGAGTTGCATTAGTTAGTGATATAACCAATAAATATGCATTTCAAAGAAGTGTAGGAATATTAAGAGCAAATGAATATAATAATCCACAATTTATTTTGTATCTTTTGCAAACAGATTTTATAAAAAAGCAATTTTATTCAAAAGTAAATCAATCAGCACAAGGAGGAATATATTTAGATACATTAGGTAAAATAGATTTTAAAATACCAACTTTACCCGAACAAGAAAAAATCGCGTCATTTTTAACTCTGATTGATAAGAAAATCGAAAAACAAAAAGAACTTGTAGAACTCCTCAAGAAGTATAAAAGAGGATTACTTTCTCAAATATTCAGCCAAAAATTGAGGTTTAAAGACAAGAATGGAAACGATTATCAGGAATGGGAAGAATGTAAATTTGATGAAATATTTCAAATACTTGGGAATAACACTTTATCAAGAGAATGTTTAAATTATACAAATATTGGAGTTAAAAATATACATTATGGAGACATATTAGTAAAATATCATACTTGTATAAACGATGAAATAGACAAAATTCCCAATATTAATTCTGATATAAATTTAAATAAAATTCCAGATGATAATTATCTTACAGTTGGTGACGTTATTTTGGCTGATACTGCAGAGGATTATACAGTGGGAAAGACCTGCGAAATAGTTTCTTGTAACACAAAAATCTTATCAGGTTTACACACAATCCCTTGCCGTCCCAAACGAAATTTTGCAAAGGGTTATTTAGGCTATTATCTAAACTCTGCAGAATATCATGATAAGCTAATCCCTTTGATTACAGGAATAAAAGTTTCTTCGATAAGCAAAAAGGAAATTAAGAAAACTATTATTAAATATCCTGTTTATAATGAACAGAAGAAAATTGCAAATCTATTACTATTAATTGAAAATAAATTAAATTTAAACATTAAAAGATTAGAATTATTTGAAACATACAAAAAAGGATTGCTTCAACAATTATTTATATAAACATCTGCTGCAATAAACCTTTTTTATAGTTCTGTAACTTATCTAATATACGTTCTTCTTGTAAAATTTTTTCATCAAATTTTGACAAAAACTCCGATATTTTATTTTGTTCATCAATATTTATTGATATTTTAATTTTAATTTTTTTCAAATCTGTTTTATTAAACTTCGGCTGTCCGCTTGCTCCAACTTGTAAAAATAATTGTTTTCTGAAATTATCCGTTAAGCACCTAGAGTACAGATAATACAAATTATTATTTGATGATTTTAATAAAATGGCATTTGGACCCAAAACATTATTTTTATACGGTAATTTAAAAGAATAAATATAATATACTTCACCAATATTTGCTCCAATATTAGGCAAGATTAATGCATCTTCATTTAAATTAACCCTCCATAGATAGTTATATGCTGATTCACTTATAAATACAAAATCTTTATTTTTGAAGTTATTTTTTAAATCAATAGTTCGTACCAATTGAGCAAAATCGGGTTTTTCGTTATATTGCACATTTTTTCTTAAATCGGCAAATGATCCTGCTGCAACAAAATCGGTTACTGTATCAAATATATTATTAAGCGTTTTTTCTTCCCAATCGGGGTAATTATTCCAGTTCTTGTCTTTAAACCTCAATTTTTGGCTGAATATTTGAGAAAGTAATCCTCTTTTATACTTCTTGAGGAGTTCTACAAGTTCTTTTTGTTTTCCTATTTTCTTATCAATTAATGTCAAAAATGATGCGATTTTTTCTTGCTCAGGTAAGTGTGGTATATAGACATTACATTCTCCAATCTCATTTTTATTGATTTTCTTAGGAAATGCAACATGCAAAGTTCTTTTCCATAGTTCATGCTGAAATTGCTCTGACGAAATTCGCTGAATCAAAAACTTTGGAGCCAAAATTGCATAATTTGATTTTAATAAAGCCAAACTAACATAATAAGCGTATCTTTCATTTGTATTTATTATTGCAGGGGTTCCAATATCACCAATTCTAGTCATTAGTATATCATTTATTTCAGGTTTTATTTTGAAATCTTTTTCATAATCCTCTCTTGATATATATTTATTTGTTTTGTCAAGGTTATTAATATTTTCAACACTTACAAATTTTATTCCATCATCAATATAATTAGGAGTTTGGTGAGTTCCATCATAAATTTGCACGATATCTTTCAGCCTATAATGTTTCCACTCATCATTATACCCCTTAAATCTGAGTTTTGGGGCATTATTCCCTTTATCCTTTAGATGATAACTTGAGGATACATTTTGTGAAAAATTTTTTGTTTCAGAATTAGTCACAAACTCCCCCTCTGTTAAGCACGCTGATAACAATTTGCTTCATTGTTTCCATTTCTTTTGGATTACTTTCTGCAATTAATATGGTTAAGGCAAATAGTGTTCCATTATCAATAATAGGCAAATTATTTTTATACAAAATTCCATTTTTCTCTAAAAAGTATAAGAAGCAACTTGCTGCAATACGTTTATTCCCATCAGAAAATGAATGATTTTTCGTTATCAAATACAATAACATTGCAGCTTTTTCTTCCAGTGTAGGATAGCAATCATTTCCGCCAAATGTTTGATAAATTTGATTAACGGAACTTTCAAAACTATCATCTTTAGGATTGGCAAATACATCAGAAGCAAATTCTGATTTCATTTTGTTTATTACTGATAAAAATTCTTTAATAGGAATTTTAACCGCTTCTTTTTGCGTAGAACCTTTTACGTCCAATGTTTTATGGTCAAAATTATCAAGTAAATCAAGCCCTTTTGCAAAATTATCCAAAATTTTTGCGACTTGTTGTGCATCATCAAGCGATTCTATTTGATTTGTTAAACTCCTTGATAATAAATTTACAGTCGTTTGCAATTTCTGTATTTTTTCTTGTTTATCTTTTAATATTTTTTCGTTAATGGCATATCCTTTTATTAGATATTCTTTTAAAACATTAGTAGCCCAGATACGAAATTGTGTTGCCCTTGAAGAATTGACTCTGTATCCAACTGAAATTATTGCATCTAAATTATAAAATTGCGTTTGTGATTTTTGCGTTTTTCCTTTTATCGCACCATGTTTCGTGGTTGTTTCCAAAATGGAAATAACCACTTCTTCTTTTAATTCCCCTTCATTAAAAATATTTTTTAGGTGTTTACTTATGGCAGGAGTTTTTACACCAAAGAGTTCAGCCATATCTTTTTGAGTAAGCCAGATGGTGTCGTTTTCCAGTTTTGTATCAAGTGATACCTTACCGTCATCACTTGTGTATATTACAATTTCACCTTTTGATTTATTATTATCCATATTTTATCGCATTAAGTTGTTGCATAATATGCAATAACTTCAATTCGTCCTTTCTATTTTTCTCCAAACGGGAAATCTAATCCCAATTCATCAAAAAACGGTTTCAAGTCTTTATCAATATCTTTTATTTCAGTTTGAACTTTACGAATATCGTTTGCAACTTCTTGCAAATCCACTTCCGGTTC
>CALVGZ010000021.1 GCA_944327225.1 Candidatus Gastranaerophilales bacterium
AATGCATTACCATTTTGAACGTTGTTTTGTGCAACCTGATTACCGTTTAATTGAACCTGCATACGAGCAGAAATTACAGTACCTGCGGCATCATCTTTTGCTGAATTTACCTTTAAACCAGATGACATTCTTTCCATTGCCTGAGACAAGGCAGATGTAGAATTTGACAAAATGTTTTGGATTTTAATAGAATCCACGTTTGTGTTAATAACTACTGACATAAATGAGCTCCTTTCATTAAGCTTTTTATAAATACATCCTTGCGTTTATTCAAAAAATAGTTATATGAAGACAATGCACCAAAAGGATATTTTCATAACAAAAAGAGCAAAATATTAATTTTTTTAACAATTAAAAATCGCTAAAATTCAAACAAGAGTTCAATTTATAAAGATTAAAATATTAAGAATTGTAAAAAAAATTTAAACTTGTTATAAAATCAAAATAAAGGGAAGTTTTTTTTAACCCAGCCTAGCTCATCATCTTTGGTCAAAAAACTTTTAAAATTTGACAGTTTTTTTTCAAGCAACGAAGATAAAATTCTGCCTATCAATTCACCTTCAGGATAATTAAGGTTAATTAAATCATAACCTGTAATATTTAATTGAATATCTTTTATTTTATTGTATAAAAGTACATTATTATCTGATGTTTTAAAATAATAATATGCCAAATACGACTTATCCAACTTAGAAAAAACTTTAATCATCTCAACTTTTGATTTAAATTTATACTTTTTTACTACTGTGTTTTTAATGATATTTATATAAAATTCGCTTGACTCATCTAAATTTAAGGAAATCAAATCCAAACAATTTGAAATTTTTGCAAAATCAATATCCAAATTTTGAGCAGTAAAAATTTTATAATATTTCTGTTCAATTAAATCCCTAAAAATTTTATTATTATCATTAGATAAAAGTATCTTTTTCAATACCGAATAAGCTCTATCAATACTCAAATGATAATAATCAATATTTGACAAACAATCCCTGATAAGCAAAATATCATTTTTTGAAAACTCAAAACCAAAACGATATTTATATTCTAATCCTCTCAAAATTCTCGTGGGGTCATCTATATAACTTTTATTATGTAAAACTCTTAAAACTTTATTTTTTATATCTTTTACTCCATCAACCAAATCTATAAGTTGGAATGTTAATGTATCATTTTTAATAAAAAACTCAACATACAATGAATTAATTGAAAAATCTCTCCTCACAACATCATCTTTTATATCTACACCAACATTGCGAACAACCGGCAAACAGCCGCTAAAAGGATATTCTTCAACCCTGCTTGAAGCAATATCATAATTTTTACCCAAATACGACACTTTAACCGTAGAAAAATCATCGTGAATAGAAATTAAAGAAATATCATCACTTAAAGATTTTGAAAAATCTATTGCATTTCCTTGAATCAAAAAATCAATATCTTTTGTTTTACAACCTAAGATTAAATCACGAACGGCACCCCCCACAAAAAACACCCTGACATTTTTTCTAAGGGCGTTTTTTGCAAGAATTTTCATAAAATCATAAGTATTACTATCGACCTTAAAATCCAAAATTAAAACCTTATTTTTTTGAAAGCACTTCAGGATAATTCTTTTCAATAAAACTTGTATTGAAATCACCCGAAATAAAATTATAATTGTTTAATATCTTCTTATGAAAACCAATAGTCGTTTTAATTCCTGTTATAACATAATCATCTAATGCTCTTAGCATTCTTCTTCTTGCTTCGTCTCTATCTCTACCCCAACATATTACTTTTCCTACCAAAGAATCATAATAAGGCGGAATTGAATACCCGGTATAAGCATGAGAATCTACACGTGTTCCGAAACCACCCGGAGCAATATACCCCTCAATCATTCCGGGACAAGGCATAAAACATTTTTCATAATCTTCAGCGTTAATTCTGCATTCAATAGCATGACCAAATAATTTTACATCTTCTTGTTTATAAGATAATTTCTCACCTTGAGCAACTCTTATTTGTTCCTTAACTATATCAACATTTGAAATCATCTCAGTAACGCAATGTTCAACTTGAACACGAGTATTCATCTCCATAAAATAAAATTTCTTATTCTTTTTATCTGATTCATCCAATAAAAATTCGATTGTACCCGTACCTTCATAATTAATAGATTTAGCGGCATTTATGGCTGCTTCACCCATTTGTTTTCTTATATCTTCAGTGATAGCAACACTTGGAGCTTCTTCTAATAGTTTTTGATTTCTTCTTTGAATTGAGCAATCTCTTTCACCAAGGTGTATAACATTACCATAACTATCTGCTAAAATCTGGACTTCAATATGTCTTGGATTTTCTATAAATTTTTCAACATATACCTCAGGATTTGCAAAAGCGTTTTGAGCTTCATTTCTGCACAAATTGAAAGCATCATCAAGTTCATCGTCTTTTCTTACAATCCTCATGCCCTTACCGCCACCACCTGCAGTCGCTTTTATTATTATAGGATATCCGACTTTTTCTACGAACTTTCTGATTGTTGCGGTATCATTAACAATACCCAAACCGGGAGTAATTGGAACACCCGAAGCTTCCATTGTAGCTCTTGCATTTGCCTTATCACCCATTTTTAACATCGCATCAGCAGATGGACCTATAAACTTAATATGATGTTCCTCACATATTGAAACAAAATCTGCTCTTTCAGACAAAAATCCGTATCCCGGATGTATTGCATCAGCACCTGAAGTTAACGCAACAGAAATCAATGCAGGTATTGAAAGATAACTTTTTGAACTCTGTGCAGGACCTATGCAATATGCTTCATCTGCAAGCGATACATGTAAACTCTGACTATCGGCCTGAGAGTAAACAGCAACAGTTGCAATCCCTAATTCTCTGCAAGCTCTTATAATCCTAATGGCAATTTCGCCTCTATTTGCAATTAAAACTTTTTTAAACATAACAATTCCTTGGCTTAAAAGCATTTAGCTTTTATATACAGTTTTATTCAACATACATTAAAACTTGACCGTATTCGACACTTTGACCGTCTTCAACGCAAATTTCAACTATTTTACCCGAAACTTCCGATTCGATTTCATTCATTAATTTCATCGCTTCAACAATACATACTACCTGTCCGGCACTTACAACATCTCCGACCTTGACAAATGGTTTGGCACCCGGTGCAGGAGCAGCATAAAATGCTCCGACCATTGGAGAAACAATTGGAGTACCCTTGGAAGAAGTTTTTTCTTCTTTAGTCTGAGGTAAAGCAGATTGTACAGGAGCAACAGGGGCAGCTGAAACAACAGGACTAACCGCAGGAACGGCAGTACATAAATCTCTCCTTATGGTTATAGCTTGCTCACCATCTTCCAAGACTATCTCGCTTAACTGGTTATCATTTAATATTTTGGCAATTTTTTCAATGTAATCAATTTCGTATTTCATATATTGCATCCTTACACTCTATCTAAATATTCATTTGTTCTTGTGTCTATTCTTAAGGTATCGCCCGTTTGAATAAAGAAAGGTACATTAACAACAGCCCCGCCTTCAAGTGTTGCAGGCTTTGTACCACCCTGTGCAGTATTACCTTTTTCTGCAGGTGGAGTATCAATAACTTTTAATTCAACAAAATTAGGTAAATCTATACCGATAATTTTACTGTCATGAAACAAAATTTGAACAGTCATATTTTCCTGTAAATATTTCATCCCGTCACCAACCCTATCTGCAGGTACCGGCAACTGTTCATAAGTTTCCAAATCCATCATGACAAGGTCATTGCCTTCTTTATACAAATATTGCATTTCTCGTCTGTCAAGCATTGCTTTTGCAACTTTTTCACCTGCTCTAAAAGTCTTTTCAACAACCTGACCAGTTTCAACATTTTTTAACTTAGAACGAACAAAAGCAGCACCCTTACCCGGTTTTACATGTAAAAACTCAACAACAGACCAAAGCCCGTTATCAATTTCCAAAGTTAAACCTGTTTTTAAATCATTAACTGAAATCATATATTATTCCTGTTTGTCTAATCATCAAAGTTAATTTTATCATAAACTTGAATTTTTACATAAAAATTTTGGTCTTGTTTTGCTTTTTTTAATAATTCCAAAGGTGGATTTATGGTTTTCGTCAAGAGCTGAGCCGTCTTTTCTCTTATTGTAAAATCATAAAAATTTATTGTAACATTTAATATTTCTAATACTTCAGAATTATATTTTCCGCTAAAACAAAAAAACAAAGCCTCTAACAACCAATAAAGTGCGAACAATTTTTTATTCTTAGCATGGTTTTTTGTATTTCTTATTGAACCCGAAAAGAAATCTTTATGTATCTTTTCATAAATTTTTATTTCATCAAGAACACTATTTATTTTTAATATTATATCCAATTCAAGCGATTGCGAAATTTCGACAGTTTTAGACAAAATAGAACAAACAGCACGTGAAACATTCGGATTAATATCCACTATCCCGTTTAAAAATTTATTTCTAGAAAAATCATTCAAAAAATAATTTGGATTTTTAGGACACAATTCCTCTAATTTAAAAGCACAAGCCTCTCTTAAAGGATTAGCACAGTCGGTTAAATAATATATAAGGCTGTTAGCTTCATCACAAGAATTTATTTCAGCAATATTAATAATTTCAAAAATCTTTGAAAAATCATCAACCTTACTTAAAGAATTTTTTAAAATATCATTAGCCATATTCACTATTAAAACATATCAAAAACTGCAAGCAAAAATTATCAACAAAAATATATAATAAAGATTGACTTTTACTTTAAAAAAATTAAATTATTAAAAACGGAGGTTTTAATGGATATAATAAAAAAACTTTTTAATTTTAATGATGACGAAAGCTGTGCCATAGGTCTATGCAAATTTAACGATGACTTTTTTAAATTAACAAATGCCAAAGAACAAGTCAAAAAGAGAATTAAAAAAGATCCGACTTTAACGCAAATGTTAAAAAGAAGCATAAACTAACCATGATTATGCTAAAATTGCAATAATTTCTCTTGAAAAATGCACAATAAAAGGAATTAAAACTCCCAGCAACATACCGCAAAAAACTTCCAACGGAGTATGCCCCAACAATTCTTTTAAAGCAGCATAAGGCTTAACTTCATGATTTTTTTGAACAAACTCATCAACAAGCCTGTTTAAAGTAGCGGCAGTTTTTCCGGCAGCACGTCTGATCCCTGACGCATCCTGCATAACAATTAGGGAAAATCCGATTGAGATAGCAAAAGCAATAGAACTCACACCCTCAATAAGCCCCACAGAGGTAGATAAAGCAATAACTCCAGCTGTGTGTGAACTTGGCATTCCGCCGGTTGTAGTGAAAATCTTAAAATTTATTTTTTTATGAGTGCAAATATATGTTACAACTTTAATAAATTGAGCAATAAAAGCCGAAAGCAAACCCGAAAACAATGCCTCGTAACCCGTATTAAAAAATTCTATTTCACTCATTATCTGCCTTTTACTTTACTAATTAACATATTATATATATCTTCAAAAACAGAAGACTTAATTTCTAATTCGTTTAGTATATCACGATTTTTTTCAATAAGCGAATAAAAAATATTTTTGGCTTCAGGCAATCCGAATGCACTAACGTATGTTAATTTATTTGAAAAATAATCTTTTCCCGCAGTTTTACCAAGTTCATTGGTAGATAGAGTACAGTCAATAATATCATCATAAACCTGAAACAAAACACCGAAATTATCAGCATATTTTTGCAATTTTAAAAGTATTTCATGCCTGATGTTTGCTAATTTAGCCCCCATTGTAACAGCACAATTAAACAAAGCACCTGTTTTATACTTATGAATATATTTTAAATTTTCAAAATCTATTTCCCTGTTTTCAGCCTCGATATCCGCAATTTGTCCCGCAACAATCCCCAAAGCACCCGCTGTCTTCAAATAATCATTCACGATATCCAATACTAATTCCGAAGAAAATTTCTTTGAAAGTTTGTCAATTAATATTTGACCGCCAAAAGAAATCAAAGCATCACCCGCCAACGTTGCAACAGCTTCACCAAAAACTTTGTGATTGGTCGGCTTGCCCCTTCTTAAATCATCATTATCCATACAAGGTAAATCGTCATGGATTAAGCTATATGCATGCATAATTTCTAACGAACAAGCACAAGGAAGCACATCAACAATATCAGCATTAAATAAATTTGCAACCTCTAAACACATAACAGCCCTAAGTCGCTTACCTTCAAGCAATGTAGTATATCGCATCGCTTCCCATATCTTTGATGAATATGAAGAATTACAGGAATATTCATCAAAATATTTATTTAACTCCTCTACAACAAGGTTTTTGTACTCATTTATCACTTTTTAATCCGTTTCTTTAATATTTTGCCTTACAGTTTTTCTTGATTGAATTCTTTTTCTTTTTGAAATTTTTACAAAAGTATTTGAACCGCTTTCTTTTTTATAATTCTCACATTTAATACTTCTTTTTGAAATTTTTTCTTTATATTTCAAACACTCATCCAAAAAAGACAAATAACTCTTATATCTGGACTCATCTATCTTATCTAAATTATCATATATTGAACAAATATTTTTTTCATTAACATTGTGCAAACAATTTGAATATTTGCAATTCTTAATATATGGAAGAAAATCGTCGAATAAATCAGCCAATTTACTCGGATGTATAAAATCAAACTTCAAATTTGAAAAACCGGGAGTATCAATTACTCTAAAACTATCGCATTCGATAATTTCAACATGTCTCGTTGTATGAGCACCTCTTAAAGTTTTTTTAGAAACTTCACCTGTTCTTAAATCAATATTTGAATTAAGTGCATTTAAAAGAGTAGATTTTCCAACTCCGGACATACCAACCAAAACAATTGTCTTATTTTTTATATAATTCAAAATTCCATCAAGCCCAACCTTATTTTTTGCACTGATAAAAAACATAGGATATCCAAGTTTCTTGTAGATATTTTCAATGTTTATAATCGAATCACGCAAATTATCATCCAAGTCCTCTTTATTAAAACATATTCCGCAATCAATATTTTGATACTTTAAATAAATTAAATATCGATTTAATTGAACTAAATCCAACTCGGGTTCTTTAAGAGAACAAACAACTAACGCTAAGTCAATATTGGAGACTTTAGGTCTTACAAGAAAATTTTTTCTCATAATGAGTTTAGCAATAAAGCAATTATCTTCACTTAATTCAACGATATCTCCAACCCTTATATCTTCTTTTTGCTTTTTTAGAGTATCTTTTAATTTGCAAGTAAAGTCATCATGTTCAAAATTCTTAACATAATAAAAATCCGAATGTATTTTATATACTTGAGCTTGCATAAATTAATAATAAATAAAAATTTTATACGGTGCAATGTTTTGTACGGTTTTTTATTTTATAATATAATTTATAAAAATACTTGGTGAGGATATTAATATTATGACATTAACCGATTGGTTTAATAAAAGAAAAATGCAGCAAATAGCAGCACGCGACAACGATGTCCATATAGATGATTCAATAGGGAAACTTTGGACGCTTTGTTATAACTGTTCAAGCCAACTACCAAAAAAAGATTTAGAAAACAATCTTATGGTTTGCCCGAATTGCGACTATCACTTTAGAATAGGGGCCAAAGATAGAATAAAACTAATATCAGACGAAAATAGCTTTATAGAAATGTTTTCAAATATAAAACCTTGTGATCCATTGGAATTTGTTGACACTCAAAGCTATAAACACCGTCAAGAACAGGCACATGAAAAATCAGGACTTGATGAAGCTGTTATAACAGGTACCTGTTTAATTTCAGGGCAAAAAGCAGCAATAGCTGTCATGGATTTTGATTATATGGGCGGGTCTATGGGTTCTGTAGTAGGAGAAAAAATAACAAGAATTCTTGAATATGCTCTTGAACACAAACTTCCATCAATAGTCTTTACAGCTTCTGGCGGTGCAAGAATGCAAGAAAGTGCGTTAAGTTTAATGCAAATGGCAAAAACAAGCTGTGCGGTTGCAAAATTAAATGAAGCAAAATTACTCTACATTACTGTACTGTGTGAACCGACTTTTGGCGGTGTTACGGCTTCTTTCGGAACAATTGGCGATATTATTATAGCAGAAAAAGGTGCTCGTATAGGTTTTGCAGGAAGAAGAGTAATCGAACAAACCATAAGACAAAAACTTCCCGCAGACTTTCAAACTGCAGAATATCTTTTAAAATACGGACAAATTGATTTTATAGTTGAAAGAAAAGATATGAAAGAAAAACTGGCCAAACTCATTGCACTTCACTCCAATAAATAAGGAAAATAAAATGAACGAAAATGATCAAAGAGTTCAAATTCTGGAATTTGAAAAACCTATATACACAATACAAGATAAAATAGAAGAACTCAAGCAAACAAGTAAAGAAACGCATATTAATTACGATGATGAGATAAAAAAATTGGAAGAGCAAACAAAAGTGTACAAAAAAGAATTATACGAAAAACTTGAACCTTATCAAAAACTACAAATTGCAAGACACCCGCAAAGACCGAATTTTATGGATTATGTTCAATTTATGTGTGAAGACTTTATAGAGCTTCACGGGGACAGGCACGGCTATGATGATAAAGCAATAGCAGGTGGAGTCGCAAGAATCGACGGGCATAACGTAATGCTAATAGGGACAATGAAAGGTAAATCCACAAAAGAAAATCTTGAATGCAATTTTGGCATGCCTCAACCGCAGGGATACAGAAAAGCCTTAAGATTATTTGAACATGCAGACAGATTTAATTTACCCATTATTACTTTAATAGATACAATGGGTGCGTATCCAGGCATGAAAGCAGAAGAAACAGGTCAAGGAGAAGCTATCGCTGTAAATCTTAAAGAAATGGCCAAATTAGGAGTACCAATTATAGCAGTAATTACCGGCGAAGGCTGTTCTGGCGGTGCTTTAGGTTTGGCTGTTGCAAATAAAGTAATGATATTAGAACACGCATATTATACAGTAATCTCGCCCGAAGGCTGTGCTTCAATTCTTTGGAAAGATGCCTCAATGGCAAAAATAGCAACAAATGCACTTAAAATAACAGGCGAAGATTTGCTAAAATATAATATTGTGGATGAAGTAATTAAAGAACCAACAGGCGGAGCTCACTACAGTGCCGAAGAAATGTCCGGCAACCTAAAAACTTCGCTAATAAATGCACTTAACGAATTTAAAAATATGACATCTGATGAATTGAGAAATCACAGATATTCTAAATTCAGAAACATGGGTATATTTCAACAGTAACAACAGAAAAGCAGGTAAGTTTTGTTTTTTTCTAAATTTAAAAAATTATGGATAGGATTAGGATTGTATTTTTGCGGAAATTTAGCGGCAAATGCTGCTTTATCCCTGCCAAATATTAGTATAGGCATGCAAAATATATCGACACCGCAAGAATTTACTCAAGGTGTGCAAATTTTAATTTTGCTGACGATTCTAACATTAGCTCCGAGCATTATCATAATGACAACAGCATTTATTAGAATCGTAATTGTACTTTCACTTACAAGACAAGCAATAGGAACAACAACACTTCCACCAAATCAAGTCATAGTTGGACTTGCATTAATATTAACTTTCTTTGTGATGTCACCTACGTTATCAAAAATAAATGAAACAGCTTATCAACCATATATGAAAAATGTAATAACGCAACAACAAGCGCTTGACAATTCACTTGTTCCGATTCGTGATTTTATGTTTAAACAAACACACGAAGAAGAACTTGCACTTTTTGTCAGATTATCCAAAATTCAAAAACCAAAAACAAAAAAAGATGTCCCGACTTATGTTCTAATTCCGTCATTTGTTTTGTCGGAATTAAAAACAGCATTCAAAATAGGTTTTGTTATCTTCCTGCCATTTTTGGTAATAGATTTAGTTGTTGCATCAGTTCTGGTTTCAATGGGTATGATGTTTTTACCGCCCACAACTATCGCAATGCCTTTTAAATTAATAATGTTTGTAATGGTTGACGGATGGTTTTTAATAACTAAATCACTTGTTGAAGGATTTGCAACTTAAAGGATGAAATATGGATGAAGCTTTAATATTAACAGTTTTTCAAAAAACAATTCTGCTCACAATGATAATCGCAGCACCGATATTATTGTCAGCAATAGTAGTAGGTCTTGCAATAAGCATAATTCAATCGGTAACACAAATCCAAGAACAAACACTGACATTTGTCCCTAAAATATTTGCTGCGTTATTGGTTTTAATTGTTGCAGCACCTTGGATGATAGATATATTCACAACAACCACAAAAGAATTGTTCGAATATATAAAGGTCTTTATATCCTAAAAGGAGATAATAATTGACACAAGCACCAAATCTTTTAAATCTTTTATCTCCGTACAATATAATTATTTTTATGCTTGTTTTTACAAGAATTACGGGTCTTTTTCAATCAGCACCCTTTTTTTCAACCATTCAAGCACCTGTTATGACAAAAATTTGGTTTGCGGGAATTATAGCTTTTATTTTATATCCCATAATATATACACAAAAAAGTTTTATTTTACCAAAAGACGCTGCTGAATTCATAATATTAATTGCAATAGAATTTTTCGTCGGCTATTTAATCGGTTTTATAGCAAACTTAATGTTAGAAGGTGTAAGAATGAGCGGGAGCATACTTTCAATTCAAATGGGGCTTTCGATGTCTGAAGCACTTGATCCCGCAACAGGTGTCAATGCAACGGAAATATCAAGACTTTATGTGTATCTCGCTACACTCATATTTCTTGCAACAGGAGCATACCAATTTCTTTTTGCTTCACTTTTAAACAGCTTTCATGCAGTTCCAATGGGGGTTTTTCCTCTGCTAAATTCAAATGTTGTAGGTTCAATGCTTGAAATTTTTTCACAATGTTTTAAAATTGCATTTGGGGTTGCCTTTCCAATATTTTCAGTATTACTTATATCAGATGTTCTACTCGGAATGATGAGTAAAATGATGCCGCAAATGAATATTTATATGGTTGCAATTCCTGTTAAAATATATATAGGTCTTTTCTTAATGCTTGCATTTTTAAGTGCAACAAATATATATCTACAAGGAGTTATACAAGAATACATGCGTGCCATTGGTGCGTTATTTACATAAACTATGGCAAACGAACAAAACGAAAAAACCGAAGAAGCCACCCCGAAACGACGGGAAAAAGAACGAGACAAAGGTCATATCGCAAAAAGTCAAGACTTTACATCATCCCTTGTCCTAACATTCGGGCTGGGCTTGATTTATGCAATGGGTTCAGGCATGCTTGAAAAACTAAAAAACATGCTCTTTCAAACACTTTCACACCTGAATCCGAATGAAATTTCAGATAATGATGCAATAGGCATACTTACAGTTTATTTTAAGGACTATGCACAAATTACACTTTTGTTCTTCGCATTTCTGGCAATAGCAGCAGCACTAATATTAAGATTTCAAACTGGTGCATTATTTGCAAAAGAAGCCCTAAAACCAAACTTTGAAAGACTTTCACCATCATCAGCCATGAAAGCACTACTGGAAAAAATAAATATTTTTAAACCAAGACAAATGGTAGAACTGATTAAATCAATCGTAAAAACAACAATAGTCGCTATGGTTGGATTTAACGTAATAATGAAACGAAAAAATGACCTATTTGGTCTTATAGGAGCAGATCCTGCAACAGGTTTTATGGTAATGGGTTCTGTTATATTTGAACTGCTTGCAACAATTTGTATTCTATTAATAATAATCGGAATTATTGACAAAAAATACCAAGACTGGGAATACAACAAATCAATTAAAATGTCAAAACAAGAAGTAAAAGATGAATTTAAAAATACAGAAGGAGACCCTAAAATCAAAAGTAAAATTCGCTCTTTCCAGATGAAAATTCTTCAACAAAAAATGATGTCAAAAGTTAAAGATGCAGATGTTGTTGTGGTTAACCCTACGCATTATGCCGTCGCACTAATGTACAACCCTGAAAAAGTCCCCGCTCCTGTCGTGGTAGCAAAAGGAGTTGATTTTATTGCTTTTAAAATAAGAGAAATTGCAAAAAATAACGGAATACCAATAGTAGAAAATAAACCATTAGCACGAAGTTTATACAAATTAGTTGAAGTTGATGGTATAATACCACAAGAACTATATGTTGCCGTTGCGGAAATTTTACAATACGTTTACGCACAAAAAAGAAGATGATAAAATAAAAGTGGAGGAATTAGAAGCAACTTGGGGAAGTTAAAGGATTTACTTAAAAATAACGACATAGTGTTGGCAATAGGTCTTGTTACCATTGTTTTAATGATGGTAATTCCTATTCCTGCACAATTACTCGACTTATTATTAACCTTAAATATTTCCCTTTCCGTTTTAATACTTCTTGTTTGCTTATACACAAAAGAACCTTTAGAATATTCAAGTTTTCCCACTATTCTTCTGATAGCAACATTATTCAGATTAGGACTAAACGTTACTTCTACAAGATTAATTCTTCTGGAAGCAAATGCAGGGGCTGTAATTGAGTCATTTGGACAATTTGTGGTCGGTGGTAATTATGTTGTAGGTGCTGTCATATTTATAATACTTGTTATTATTAATTTTATGGTTATCACCGGCGGTGCAGGAAGAGTTGCGGAAGTAAGTGCAAGATTTACGTTGGATGCTATGCCCGGAAAACAACTTTCGATTGATGCGGACCTAAACTCCGGATTAATTGATGAAAACGAAGCGAAAAAAAGAAGAAAAGCCCTTCTGAGAGAAGCTGATTTTTATGGAACCATGGATGGTGCTTCAAAATTTGTAAAAGGTGATGCAACCGCAGGTATTATTATAACGGTAATTAATATAGTTGGGGGCTTAATCATAGGAATAGTACAAATGAAAATGCAACCAATGACTGCACTTTCAACATACACTATTTTAACCGTCGGAGACGGTCTTGTTTCTCAAATTCCTGCTTTAATTATATCAACCGCAACCGGCTTGATTATATCACGTGCATCAGGTTCCGATAACTCTCTATCTGAAGATATAAGAAAAGAAATGTTCCAAAACCCAAAAGTTCTCGGCATTATAAGCGGACTGTTATTTTGTATGGGAATAGTCCCTGGCATGCCGACTATACCGTTTTTGACAATTTCAGCCCTCACCGGCGGATTTAGCTACAAAAAATACAAAGAAAAAATTGAAGCTCAAAAACTGGCTCAACAAGCAGAAAAAGATGCAAAAAAAGCGGAAAAACTTGGTAAAAAGAAGAAAAAAGCGACAAGAGAAAGTGTACTTGAACTTTTAGCGGTTGAAACTTTGGAAATTGAAATAGGCTACAGATTGGTTAGTCTGTTAGATGTTGAAAAAGGCGGAGATTTATTAGATAGAATTTCTCAAATAAGAAGACAAACAGCCTTGGATTTGGGCATAGTGCTTCCCTCTATTCGTGTTAGAGACAATTTGCAACTACCCCCAAATACATATCAAATCAAATTAAAAGGAATTACAATAGAAACAGGCGAAGTATATCCAGACAGATTTCTTGCAATGAATTCCATGGGGGGAGCAGATGACCCCAATGTAGTAGGAATTAGTGCAATAGAACCCGCTTTCCATTTACCTGCAACATGGATTCTTGAAAAGGATAAAGAATATGCAGAAACGGCAGGCTACACCGTTGTATCATCATCTGCAGTTATTTCAACACATTTAACTGAAGTAATCAAAAAGAATGCCAGTGAAATTCTGACACGTTCGGATGTTCAGCAATTAATAGACAACCTTAAAAAAGAAACCAACGAAACTTATGTTAACGATTTAATGAAAGAATTAACCACGGCGGATATTCAACAAGTAATGCAAAATCTTCTTAAAGAACGTGTTTCAATACGTGATATAAAAACAATACTTGAAACAATGAGCCTACAGCATAAAATCAACAAAAACTATAACTTCTTAACGGAACAATGCAGACAAGCTCTATGCAGGACTATTTGTAAGCAAAATCTTTCAGACACTGGTGAACTACTTGTTATAACAATGACTCAAGAAGTTGAACAAGAAATAGCAAAAGGAATAAACCCTGATGGTGAAAGCTTAACTTTAAATCCCGATTTTGTAAAACGCTTGATGGACAGCCTGAATTCGGAATTTGAAAAAGCAATACAACAAACCGGAAACCAACCCGTAATCTTATGTTCTTCACCCATAAGGTTGATTTTTAGACGTTTAATTGAAAGAACATACCCACAAATAGCAATTATGTCTTATAATGAAGTTACAAACAATGTAAAAGCAAAATCTGTAGGCATCATAAAAGCCAACATAAAAACAGCAGCCATATAAAAGGATTAAACAATGAAAGAATTGCTCCAAACAACAAAAGATTTAAAAATTATACCGAACAATTTTAAAAGCTCTTGTGCGATAAAATTAATTGAGATTAACGATAATGAAATAAAAGTTGAACTCTTAAAGCTTAACGAAGATGAGCTAAAAGACTATATTGTTCAAGAAAACGTGGAAGTATTCGGTGTAAATAATGTAGGTTTAATTTATTTTGAAACAAAAATACTTGCAAAAGAAAACAATATTGTAACGCTAGCTGCAACAAATGATTACAGTCTAATTCAGCGAAGAGAATATTCTCGTGTAAAATTAAATCAAGGCAATGTATTATTCAAAGATATCTCACCAGAGTGCATATTAAAAGTAGAAGATATTTCAGCAGGCGGTTTAAAAATTATAAGCTCAACCCCTCTTGAAATCGATAAACACTATCAAATACAAATAAATTTATCAACAAATATGAAAATAAATTGTTGTTTACTGCCCATAAGAATAACCGAAACAGAATACCAAAATAAAAAAGCATACGTAATTTCGGGCAAGTTTACAGATTTAGAAAATGTGGACAGGATTGTACTTGTACAATATGCCTTTAAAATTAAAATGGAAAATCAAAACAAAGAAGATTAATAAAAATGAATAATTCAATATACGAAAGCAAAGAAGAAAAACCAATAAAATATTCAAAAATAATATCATCATTATTTTGTTCAAGTTCGATACTTATTCTTTCACTTCTTTGTCTTTTAAATAATTTTTCAATAGATTTATATACCACTACTTTAATGTTAAAAATTGTGTTACCTGCATCATTTTGTTTTTGGTTTATAGGTTATATTATAGGAAAAATATTAGACGGTCTAAATACAAAAATTATTGTAAAGAAAATTGCCGAAGAAAAAAAAGCATACGAAATACCAAGTATGTTTTCAGATAATAGTGAATACAGTAATGATGAGTTTAATATATTATGAAAAAATTTAATCTCAAATTAAAATCAATAAGATTAAGTGTATACTTTGCAGTCCTGCTTAGTATCATAATTATCGTTACAACATCACTTTTTGCAGTTTATACAATGTTTAATATAAAAAATCTCGCAAGTGAATATGAGTCGGACATATATAAACTAAGATATTCTCTCTCAACAATACTTGTTCAATCATTAATTATAGACACTAAAAGAAATAATTTTGAAGCTACAAAAAGTATTATTGACCTACTAAAAAAAGATAACTTATTATCCTATACCTATGTAAAAGATAATAATACAGGGAAAATTATTCTAGGTGATTATTCGCAAAACACAATGTTAGAAAACTATAAACCTGATACAAAGCAAAGCGTTCAAAAACTAACTAAAACAATAGGGGAATATACCGTATATTTTGGTATACCTGCCAAAAATCACATGGATGTTTATTATGAAAGCTTTTTTGAAATGATAACAAACATCCTTACGCTATTTATTGTTTTCGGTATAGCAGTGAGCGTTATGATGTCAGGTATTATTTCAAAACCGCTAGAAAGATTATCCAAAGCAGCAAAAGAAATAACTGACGGAAATTTTGATGTGCAAATTCCAAAAACAAACTTTACGGAAATTAATGAACTTATAAATTCTTATAACGAAATGGGACTTCAACTGAATGAACTATATTCGTCATTAGAACTAAAAGTTCAAGAAAGAACGGTGGCTCTTGAAGCTGCAAACTATAAATTACAAGAAACTCAAGCTATGATGGTGCATTCTGAAAAAATGAGATCACTAGGTGAACTTGTTGCAGGAATTGCTCATGAAATTAATAACCCGGTTAATTTTATCCATGGAAATATAATGATTCTGCAAAATTACGTAGATGACCTATTAAGATTAATAGATTTATATGAAGAAAATAATATAAATTTTCCTGAAGACATAAAAACAAAAATCGAAGCACTAAAAAAAGAAATAGATCTTGATTTTCTGAGAGGGGATATAAAAGATTTAATAAAAAGCTGCATAGAAGGTACTCAAAGAACAAAAAATATTGTACTGGATTTAAAAAACTTCTCAAGAATGGAAGAAAGAGTACTAACACAGCTTGACATTCCAAAAGAAATCGATACAACATTGAATATTTTAAACAATAAATACAAAAACAGAATCACTGTTATAAAAAACTATTCACCTGATACGCCCAAAATTGAAGCTTATGGCGGACAGCTAAACCAAGTATTTATGAATATACTTGATAATGCACAAGATGCTATGGGAGAAAAGGGCACCCTAACAATTAATGTATATAAAGAGCATTCAAAAGTTAAAATAGAATTTATAGATACAGGAAAGGGAATTCCGGAAGAAAATCTTAAAAAAGTATTCGACCCCTTTTTTACAACCAAACCAGTAGGAAAAGGTACAGGATTAGGTATGAGTATTTCATACAGAGTAATCAATGACCATCACGGAACTATTGAAGTTGAATCAAAAGTAAATGCGGGAACAAAGTTTACAATCACACTGCCAATAAATCAGGACGCAAAAGAAGAAACAATGGAAGAAAAAATAATAAATGACTTACGCGAAGAAAACGGAGTTAAGGAAAATGACTGATAAAAGATACAGGATTTTAATAGTTGACGATGAAGAAGATAATTTGGCACTTTTATATAGAACTCTTCGCTCAAAATACGATATAACAAAAGCAAGCAGTGCAATTGAAGCACTTGAAATAATGAAAACAGAAAAGTTTGATTGTATTTTATCTGACCACAAAATGCCCATTATGGACGGCGTTGAATTCTTAAAAAGAGTTTATGATATGCAGCCAAAAACAATGAGACTCTTGGTTACTGCTTATTCTGACGTCAAGATATTAATTGATGCCATAAATTATGCAAAAATATACAGATACATTAAAAAGCCGTACACACCCGACGAACTTTTGATGATTGTTGAATCAGCACTTGAATGTTATCAATTAAAAATAGACAACGAAAATCTTATTACGGATTTAAAAGACTTATTTTCAGGAACAATAAAAGCTATTATTGAGGCACTGGACGCAAAAGATTCATTTACTCTCGGAAGAAGCAGAAGAGTAGCTTTTTATGCACTAAAAATAGTCAACAAATTAGCACTAAGCCCTAAAGAAGTCAGTCAAATTGAATTAGCGGGGCTTTTGCACGATATAGGTATGATTGGTGTCGCAGAAGAAATTTTAAATAAAACCCAAAAATTAACAGATGAAGAATACGACAAAATAAAAATGCATGTGCATTATAGTGTTAAAATTCTTGAAGACATTAAACAATTATATGAAATAACAGAAATAATAAAATATCACCACGAATACTATAACGGATGCGGATATCCCTACGGTTTAAAAGGTGAAGAAATTCCTCTGGGTTCAAGAATTATTGCAATAGCGGATGCTTATGATTCACTTGTATCAAACAGAGCATATAGAAAAAGTCTAAGCTCAGAAGAAGCTGTAAAAATATTGCAACAAGGTGCAGGGAAACAATTTGATCCCGATTTAGTTCAGATATTTATGAGTATTCTTCCTGATGCAATAGAAGAAATCAAAGAATACGAAAAAGGACATCCAATAGAAAGTTTTAATGAGAACAATTGAAATATACACAGGTGCGTATGCGTCAGGAAAAAGTGAAAACGCACTTAACAGAGCAATAGAATTTACAAAACAACACAAAGAAATAACGCTTGTTGATTTAGATACAGTAGAACCAGCATATTGCATGCGTCCTATTGAAAAAAAATTAAAAGCTTACGGGATAAATTTAATACTGCAATCAGATTACTTTGGACTGGGCGAAGCCGGAAGCTATGTTACAAACGAACAAATCAATTGCCTTAAATCAACCAATAAGGATATAATAATTGATATAGGATATGGAGTAACAGGATTAGACACTTTAGATATACTAACAGATATAGACGAAGAAAAAAATATACAAATATATCTGGTTGTTAATACTTCAAAATTTGAAACAAAAGATAAAGAATCAATAATCGAATACATTGAATTCAACAGTGGAGAAAATAAAAAACCTTGGAAAAAAATAACCGGTCTTATCTCAAACACTCACCTGGGAAACGAAACAACCATAGATGACATAACAAGGGGATATAACATAATAAAACAAGTTTCCGAGACAACCAAAATTCCAATTATCGCAATAAGCGTTGACGAAAAATTCAAACAAGAATTTCCATTACAAAACTACGACAATGTACCGGTAAGATTTCTTAAAAGACACATGCCAGAAGCTTTATGGTAAATTACTTTTTCTTATTTATTGGAATATAGGTTCTTGTTGCAGTACCCGATGAAAAATGGCTGGAGTTAATTACTTTTGTTTCCAGAGTGGTTTCATCTTCAATTTTATTAATATCTTCTATATCCTTTAATTGTTCGTCACTAATATAATATGAGTTGTCATCAAAATTATAATTTTCGTCCAAATCATAAGTATATCCGGATTGACCATCCGAATAATTATCATTTTGAACAGCAAATGCATTGCCACAAACAAAAGTCAAAGAACACAACATAAACAAAGAAAATATTTTTTTCATATAGCCTCCTAAATAAAAAATACCATAAAATTGGATTTTTTCAACACTAAGCAGGCAATCCGACTTAACAATTTTTAATTTACTAACGAGCAATATATTCTACATATTTCTCAAAAGCTTTATATCCATCCTTAAATTCTACGCTTCTGCCAGACGTAATAGTTAATCTTAAAAATTTAAGTTCCTTAATTCTAATTTCAAATAACTCATTAGCATAAGCAGCAAGCAGTATATCCCCACCGTTAGCCCAAGATTTTAATTGATCAATCTGCCTGTTTACTTGAGAAACGGAACTATTTTCCAAAGGCAAAAACCCATGTCTCGACAAAGTCGCTCTATCAGCATTAGTTATAGGAATAGAAGCAATACTTGAGCCAAATATCTTTTTAATTAAAACATAGTTTGATGCCAGTTGCTTATGCTTCATAGGTACATGTGTTTTACCCAAGGCAATAGCTGTATTTATATTTGAATAATAATCCTCATTTTTTATTTCTTTTTTTATTGAACTATAATAGCAATTCAAATTGCCACCTCTTTGCATTATTTACTCCCACTAATATTCGATATGTTTATTATATATAAAAAAAATTGAATGATGAAAAAATTAATAAAAATTAACTTAAGTTAAATTTGCGTAATTTTTAAAAATATGTTCTAATAAAATTGATAGAAAAGAGGAAAAAATAATGGAAAGAACATTTGTTGCAATCAAACCAGATGGCGTTAAAAGAGGATTAATAGGAAAAATAATTCAAAGATTTGAAGATAAATCATATAAAATCGTTGCAATGAAAATGATGAACGTTACATCCGATATTGCAGCAAAGCACTACGAAGAACACTATGGAAAACCCTTTTATGACAAACTGATTAAATTTATTACAATGGGGCCGATTGTTGCAATGGCAGTCGAAGGTAAAAACGCAATAAAAGGTGTGAGGCACCTTGTTGGCAAAACAAACCCCGATGAAGCAGATGACGGATCAATTAGAGCTGATTTTTCATCTTATTCCACTACAAATCTGGTTCACGCATCAGACTCACCAGAAAGTGCAGAAAGAGAATTAAATCTTTACTTTAACGAAAAAGAAATCTGCAACAACTACAAAAATATGTTCGAAATAGTCCTTGATGAACTTGGCGAAGAATAGATGTCATACAGTGATTATTTTAACTTTGAAATAATTCAAACATCAAAAAACGGTACGGCAAGAGCGGGTATTTTTACTACGCCACATGGGAAAATTGAAACTCCTATATTTATGCCTGTTGGCACAAATAGTGCTGTTAAAATGCTCACAAATGAACAAATACTTGCGACCGGAGCTCAGATAATTCTTGCAAACTCATATCATTTATACCTTAGAGCCGGATGCGAATTAATTAAAAGTGCGGGCGGGTTGCACAAATGGATGAATTTTAATAAACCAATTTTAACAGATTCGGGCGGTTTTCAAGTTTTTTCACTATCAAAATTAAGAAAAATAACAAATGACGGAGTATATTTTCAAGATCCAAAAAACGGCTCTAAACACTTTATATCGCCTGAAATATCTATGAAAATTCAAGAAGATTTAGGGGCGGATATTATAATGGCTTTTGACGAATGCACTCCTTATCCCTGCAACTATGATCAAGCAAGAAATGCCCTGGATAAAACAAAATCATGGCTTGAAAGATGTTTTAAAGCACATAAAAATTACAATCAAGCACTATTTCCAATAGTACAAGGAGCATTTTTTGATGACTTAAGAAAAGAATCAGCAGAATTTGTATCAAAATTTGACGCAGCAGGTTATGCAATTGGTGGAGTGTCTGTTGGAGAACCAACAGAAATAAAAAATCATATAACCGAAATCACAGCACCATTATTACCGTTTAATAAACCAAGATATTTGATGGGGGTAGGAACACCAATAGATTTAATAAATGGAATAAAATACGGAATAGACATGTTTGATTGTGTGCTTCCCACAAGAAATGCACGCCATGGAACATTTTTTACATACCAAGGCAATAAAATAATTAAAAACAAACAATTTGAAAAAGATTTTACACCACTTGATGAGCAATGCAACTGTTATACATGCCGTAATCATACAAAAGCTTATATAAGACACCTTTATAAGACACAAGAAGCAACCGCAGCAACACTTTTAAGTATACATAATATTCATTTTTTACTTAATTTAGTAGAGAATATAAGAAAATCAATAATTGAAAATTATTTTGAAGAATATACAGAAAAACTTTTAAAAAATTTTAATTCAAATTAAACCTTGGTAAAAAAATCTTCCAAATCAAACGGGATTATTTCAATTTCTTTCTTTGAATTGTTCTGATTAAACACAGACTTTATCAAATAATTATTTTCGCTTTGCCCCATCCAAATTCTAACCAAATGTTCTTCCTCTGGAGACAAAGCACCGGAATTTTTTTCACCGGAATTTATTTTAAATTCAGCCTCAAGAGCACCAATTCTAACAAAAATCGTCTTTTCTTTGGCCTTCGACAATGGATCGAGTTTTATATTTAAGCCCTTGTACCTGTACATTTCAGGGCTTCCCCTTTTTTCAGGGTTATTTTTGCACATTTCACCAATCATAAAATGGCATAAATCATGCTCGAGCTTTCCAATTACCTTTTGTACGTTCATATTAATAATTATAGACGAATTTAAACAATAAGAAAATATAAAATAAAACAAAAAAGTTAAGAATGTAAAGTAAATTTTACAAAACAAAACAAAAAACATTTGACTTCAATCATTGTTTATAGTGAAATAAATAATACAGATAACTATTATTAAGGGGAAAATATGCCTACAATTAATCAATTAATCAAAAACGAACGACAAAAAATTAAAGATAAAACAAAATCACCGGCTCTTACAAGCTGTCCTCAAAGACGCGGGGTTTGTACAAGAGTTTATACAACAACCCCTAAAAAACCAAACTCAGCTATGAGAAAGGTTGCCCGTGTTCGTCTTACAAACGGATTTGAAGTTACTTCATATATTCCCGGCATAGGACACAATTTGCAAGAACACTCTGTTGTGCTGATCAGAGGCGGAAGGGTTAAAGATCTTCCCGGTGTAAGATATCACATTATAAGAGGTACTTTGGATACTCAAGGTGTTGCAAACAGAATGCAATCGAGATCCAAATACGGTACAAAAAAAGCAAAAGCTAAAAAGTAAGAAAGGTTAAATTCAAAATATGTCAAGAAGATCAAAACCGGCAAAACGTATTCCGACACCGGATCCGATATATAACAGTGTAGATATAGCAAAATTTATCAATCGTTTAATGAAAAAAGGCAAAAAATCGGTTGCTCAAAAGATATTCTATACAACAATGGAACAAGTACAACAAAAATCTAAGTCGGAACCCATTGAAACATTCAAAAAAGCTATATCAAACGCTACTCCGTTAATTGAAGTCAAAGCACGTCGTATTGGCGGTTCCACTTATCAAGTACCAATCGATGTAAAACCTGACAGAGGACAAGCTCTTGCTTCACAATGGATTATTGAAGCTGCAAGAAAAAGAGGCGGAAAATCTATGATTGAAAAATTAACAAATGAAATTTTAGATGCCTCAAATTCAACCGGTTCTGCAGTTAAGAAAAAAGAAGATACGCACAAAATGGCAGAAGCGAACAAAGCATTTGTTCACTACAGATATTAATTTCATAAATAAATTAAATCCGACTGTAAGACTTTATTTACAGTCGGATTTTTTAATGCAAAAATAAATATATGGATAATAAACCAAAAAAATTTATTGATTTTATCATTACTCAAAAATGCACCTATCAATGCGAATATTGTTCACAAAGTAAACTTCAAACAAAAACAAAAAATAATGCCGATAAAAAAACTATAGTATCATTTATAAATTTTTTAAAAAAATTGGAAAACGATTGGGAAATAACAATAACGGGCGGGGAAGCAATTTTACATCCGGATTTTTTTAATATTATTTCAAATATACAAAAACTTGGCTTTAAATTAAATCTAATTACAAATTTTTCGTTTGATTTAGAAATATACAAAAAAATATTTGATATTCTGGATGAAAAACTGAACAGATACGATATAAGCTTTCATCTCGATGAAATTAAAAATTTTAATGGAACTATACACAAACTCGAAAAATTTATAAAATTAAAACCTGAAAATACAAAAATATGTTTTTTAATTCCCATATACAAAATCAATAAAGAAAAAGAAGAAAAAATAAAAATAATAACCGAAATAGCGAAAAAATTTGACATTAATTATGATTTTCAACAAATACGTTTATTAAACAAATACACCAAAATATCCCCGACAGAAAAAAAGTACCTTAAAGATAAAAAAATCTTCAAATCATTTTCTAAGCTTTGTAATGCCGGAAAAACAAGTCTTGTGATATATGAAAACGGTGAAGTATACAGATGTTATTCATCCAGATTTTTAAAATCTAATTCTATGGGAAATATAAACGACGAGCAATTTAAACTGTTGAAAAAATCAAAACCATGCACTCAAAAATTCTGTACTTGTCCAAAACCAATAGTATACCATCAAATGCAAACAGAAAAAAACCTCAAAAAAGCATTAGGGTTAAAAATAATAAACTTTGTCTTTATGCCTTACTATATAATAAAAAATAAAAAAATAATAAAAAATAAGCTCCTGCAATATTTTATGCAAAACCGATAGTTCTGCTTTTATCATTTTTCTTATATTCTCTTTCATTAACTTTTTCATATTCAGATAATTCAATAGCTTTTTTAACATCATTAAAAGTTATATCGCTTCGCTGATTTTTCTTTGCAATTTTTGATGCATGTTCAATAAAAAATGATATTGAACGATTTGAATAACCAACAAGCATTTGAGAAAGTTTATCCACTTCATCCTCAGACTGTGCCAAATTTTGACCTTTTTTTCTGGAAGATAAAAGTGTTTTTAATAAATCTTTAATTTGATCTTTATTAAATAACGGGAAATATATTTGACCGTCAAAACGAGACTTAAAGGCATCGTCAAGATTATCATACTTATTTGTAGCAGCAATAACTATAATATTATCATCTCTAGCACCTTCTACTAATCTCAACAATGTGGCAACCGTTTTGACATTCTCATCTGACAAAGTGTATTGCCTTTTCATAGCTAATGAATCAACTTCGTCCATAAAAAGTAAAACAGGTTTTTTAATTTCCATTGCTCTATTTTTTAAAAAATCGAATGCTGATTGAATATTATTTGAAGTTGCGTTAATATATTTTTCACCAATTTTAGAAATATCCATCATATACATTTCCAAACCTGATTCAGCTGCTAATGCCTTCACTAAATATGTTTTTCCACAACCCGGAGGACCATAAAAAATATAGCCCTTAGGAAGCGTAATATTATAATCTTCAAAATCTTTTTTAACTTGTTCGGGATTTGAAGCAGGGTCAATAATTTCTTCCTTAAGGCGAGCTTTTATTTCATCCATTCCTGCAACATCAGAAAATCCATTAGGCGAAGAAGAAGTTTTTTCATATTTTTGCAAATCATGTCCTATAACATTGCTAACATGTTTTTTAGTTAAAATATCACTACTAATATACTCAAATTTATCAGTTGGCATTTGCACTTCCGATTCAAGATCAACACCGCCCAAATATTCAGAAATTGAATTTCTCCATGCTTTTGAAACCAAATTTTTTTTCTGGGATGCTTCTAGCTTATATTGCTTTGCTAAATCATCGCCATATTTTATTCCCGAAAAATATTGAGAAACATAATTTGACACAAAATCTCTTGCTTCCTCAAGCATATCTACTAAAGAGTCAAATTTAAAGGTTTTTAATTTGTATGGTGTTTTTTCCATTTGGACTATTAAATCTTCAAGATTATCAGCAAAGTTATTCATATTAATTAGCATAGCAGCAATTTCTGCATTTTGTTTTTTAGAACTTAAAGTTTTTGTAAATTCTTCAGAATATGCCTTATCATAACCAAAACTAACCCTGGATAAATTAGATATTCTCAAATCAACTCTCCTAATAATTGTATTTAGTTGTACAAAACACAAAAATATTGTTTTTTGCTATTTTGTGATAATATAAAAATAGATAATTTCATAACATAAATTTCGGGACGTAGCGCAGCTTGGTAGCGCACTACCTTGGGGTGGTAGGGGTCGCAGGTTCAAATCCTGTCGTTCCGAAATTTTATTTGTAAAATATTACAATTTAGCAATAAATTATTGTTTAAAACACAAAAAATGACATATAATATCCCCATAAACATGAAAAAAATCTATTTATATTAATTGTTGCATCAGCTATAACAATGCAAATAACAACTGCACAAGTACTTAAGGGTCGTGCATTAGATGAAGTATCCACAACCAATCCAAAAGAGGTTATTAAAGTAGAAGCTCTAAAAGAGCTGAACCTTGGCGACGGAATTAAAATTGAAAAAGGAAGCATTATAACAGGAAAAATGACCGATGTTATTTCACCGCAGAAATACCACAAAAATGCAACATTTACATTTATTCCCGTAAAATACACAGACACAAAGGGTGCTGAACACGAAATAAACAAAGAAATAAAAGCAACATACAGACAAAAAATGAAAGCAGACTTTAAAAATTCTGAAATAGCCTTCGGAATGACTGACGGCAACAGTTCAAGTAGCACTATGACAGTTTTTTCACCATCATATATAGATAATACCAAGAAAATCCTCAACGGAAAAGGTAAAGAAGTATGGGATGAATATCAAAACAGAAACACTCCTTGGGGCAAAGGTGAAGAAATTAATATTAAAACCAATGAATTAATTTATTTCAATTTTCCTGATGCAGAATAATGAAAATTACTCAACCTTTACAAAATCATCCTTTAATTTTTTAAAGGTTGAAAATTGACCACTCTTAGTAATGGCAACCTTTCCTGAACGAACAAACTCTTTTATTCCAAAGGGACGGACTAATTCAGCAAAAGTTTGGACTTTCTTTTCATCCCCATCAATTTTTACAGTATAAACTTTTTCATTAACATCCATTATTGTTGCAGACGCTTGTGCAACAATATTCATAAATTCAGCCCTATTTTCATCATTTACAAATACTTTTAACAATCCTATTTCATATTCTATAGCATCACCTATCGAAAGATTCGCAACTTTAATAACAGGAATTAAACGATTTAATTGCTTACATATTTGCTCTATCACATCTTCATCAGCTTGCGTTACAATTGTTACTCTTGAATATACACTATCCAATGCCGGTGCAACGGTAAGACTCTCAATGTTATAACCTCTGCCCGAAAACAAATCAACAATTCTTGATAAAACGCCTACTTCATTTGAAACAAGAACTGAAATTGTATGGCTTACAGTACTATACCCCATTAGCATTCCTTTCTTGAAAGTAAAACTCTATCAATCGGCTCACCCGCCAAAACCCAAGGATAAACCATTTCAAAATTTTCACAAACAAAATCAATTAAACAAGGCCCCTTAAATTCAATCGCTTTCTTTAGTGCAGGTATAATCTCATCTTCCTTTTGAACTCTAATACCCAAAGCTCCATAGCTTTCCGCCAATTTTACAAAATCAGGAGAAGAAATTTTTGTCTGAGAATAATGTTCATTATAAATTTTTTCTTGCCATTGACGAACCATACCTAAATACCCGTTATTAATGATGCAGTTTATAACTTTAAATTTATAATCAACACAAGTCATCAACTCTTGAATATTCATTTGTATTGAACCGTCACCAGCAATATTTAAAACATAAGAATCTTTTTTTGCAACAGCTGCACCCATTGCGGCAGGAAACCCAAATCCCATAGTACCAAGACCACCTGATGTAATCAATTTTCTGGGTTTATTAAATTTAAAATTCTGAGCAGTCCACATCTGGTGCTGTCCGACTTCGGTAGCAACTATAGGTTCGTCTTTTTTTGTAAATTCGTATATTGTTTCAAGAACAGTAATTGCACTCAATTTATCGGATATTTTTTGAGGAATTGCAACTTTCTTTTTCCATTCAGATATATCTTTAAACCACTTTTCTTTTTGCTCGACGTTAATTTTATGATGAGATTTTGACAATTCAAAAAGCATGGTATTCAAAACATTTTTTATATCTCCTACAATTGGAATTGTAGCTTTTACATTTTTTGAAATCGAGCAAGGATCAATATCTATATGAATAACTTGAGCATCTCGTGCAAAAGTTTTAAGACAGCCCGTAATTCTATCAGAAAATCTTGTACCAATCGCAAAAATTACGTCTGCATTTGAAACAGTAAGATTAGCACAATAATTTCCATGCATTCCCATCATTCCAAGACTTGTTTCCAAAGAATCAGGATAAGTTCCCGTTCCCATTAAAGTATGTACAACGGGAATATGTAGTCTTGTTGCCAATTCCGTTAATTCTTTATTGGAATTTGAAGCAACCACACCGCCTCCCGAAATAATAACAGGTCTTTTCGCATTGAACAATGTCTGTAAAGCTCTTTGAATTTGAAGAGGATGACCCTTATAATTTGGATTATATCCAACCAATTCAACATTTTTAGGATAATTAAACGTATACTTAGCATTAAACACATCAACAGGAATATCTATAACTACAGGTCCTTTTTTGCCGGTTGTAGCAATATAAAAAGCTTCTTTAACAATTCTTGCCAAATCCTTAACATCTTTAACAAGATAATTATGTTTGCAACAAGAGCGGGTAATACCAACAATATCTGCCTCTTGAAAAGCGTCACCGCCAATCAATTTTGAATTAACTTGACCTGTGATAAGAACCATGGGTGTACCGTCATAATAAGCATTAGCTAAGCCCGTAATAGTATTACATGCCCCAGGGCCCGATGTAACTATTGCAACACCAGCCTTTCCAGAAACTCTAGCATATCCTTCAGCAGCATGCACTGCAGCTTGCTCATGTCTTACCAAGTAATGTTTTATGTCATTTTGCATATACAAAGCATCATATAACGGAAGGACAACTCCGCCGGGGTAACCGAAAACTTCTTCCACGCCCTCTTTTAACAAAGATTTCAATAAAATTTCCGCTCCGGAGTACATCTGCTTATTCATTTACAATTCCTATCAGCTACAAATTACATCCCAGAAATATTATAACAGTAAAAAAGGCATAATTTCCAAATGTAAAATTTTTTAAACATTTAAAATCAGACGCAATTTTTAAAATATAATTATCGAAGGAGTTAATAAAATGTTTGACTATATTAGAGGAATTTTGATAAACAAATCCTATCCGTATTGCACTATAGAATGCGGCAATATAGGCTATCTTATTCTTATCAACAAAAGGACATGCACTAATCTTGGCGAGATAAACAAAGAAATCAAAATATATACAAAATTAATTCACAAAGAAGATAATATGACCCTTTGCGGCTTTAAAAACAGAGAAGATAGAGTTATATTTGATGTTTTAACATCAGTATCAGGAATTGGAACAAAAGTTGCTTTTTTACTTTTGGATGAATTTGAAACAACCGAACTCATTAACGCAGTTATTGATGAAAACTATAAATTAATCTCAAGAACAAAAGGCATAGGCTTAAAAATGGCTCAAAAAATTGTACTTGAGCTAAAAGATAAGCTAACAAAAATAGATACATCAACTGAAATCTTATCATCCAAAACAAACAATTCAAACATTTCAAAAGAAACCGTAACGCAAGCTCAAACAATACTTCAATCATTAGGATACAACCAAAGCGAATACCAAAATGCTCTTGAAAATGCTCTCAAAAAACTTGAAAAAGATGACCCGCAAGAGCTATTGAAAAATGTACTAGAAATGCTTTCAATATTTTAAAAGGATAGAATTATGAATTTAAAAATTTTTAAAAAACAAAAAAAAGAACTGAGGGTACTTTTTGCTTCCGCTGAAGTTGCACCATTTTCAAAGGTTGGAGGATTAGCGGATGTAGTTGGGGAATTACCCGTATATCTGGACAAAGAAGATGTCGAGTGTGCTATTTTTACACCATTATACGGATGTATCGATCAAAACAAATACAACATAAAAGAAATCGAAAATTCAGAATTAAAAATTAATATGGGACATTCACAACATATTTTTAAATTAAAAATGACGGAAATTCCAAAAACAAAAGTCAAAATCTTTTTTATTGACAATCCAAAATATTTTTCTTGTTTTAATGTGGTGTATCCCAAATGGTGCGATGAAATGTATGAAATGCAAAGATATGTTTCATTCAACCTTGCGGTTCTTGAATATGCCAAATTATTAAATTTTAAACCAGACATAATCCACGCAAACGACTGGCATACGGCAATGCTTCCGATTTACTTAAAATCAAATTATAAATTTGATGAATTTTACAAAGATACAAAAACAGTATTCACTATTCACAATTTGGCATACCAAGGTGAATGTGACAAAGCAATAATTGATTTTGCAAATATGCGCTGGGATAATGTTTATAAAGACAATTGCATTGAACATTACGGAAAAGTAAACTGGCTAAAGGGTGCATTATATTGTGCGGATAAAATCACAACAGTTTCTCCAAGATATGCTCAAGAAATATTAGGTTCAGACTTTGGAGAAGGTATGGATTATACTCTAAGAGGTCAAACATATAAACTTTGCGGAATTTTAAACGGTATTGAATACGACAAAAAACCATTTAATATTAAAGAAAAGCCTGAATTTAAAGAAAGAATACAAAAAGCATTTGGCTTACCAATAAATCCGCACAGGCCTTTAATTGCAATGATTTCGAGACTTGTATATCAAAAAGGACTTGACTTAATTGATTTTGCAAAATTTGAGCTTATGAAACTTCCTTGCGATTTTGTTTTCCTTGGAACAGGCGAAGAAGGATATCAAAATATGCTCATCTGGGCTTCAAATAATTCGCCGAATATAAGAGCTTGGATTGATTTTAAAGCAGATTTATCAAACGATATTTATAAGGCTTCGGATTTATTTTTAATGCCGAGTTTATTTGAACCTTGCGGTATTTCACAAATGATTGCCATGAAATATGGTTCAGCACCAATTGTGAGAGCGGTTGGCGGTCTGGATGATACAGTTATAGCCTACCCCAACGAAAAAGCAACAGGTTTTAAATTCTTAGGATACGATGCTCAATCAATGATAAACGAAATTAAAAACGGAATCTGGACATATTACGACAGAAAAGAAGATTTTAAAAATATAGTAAAAAACTGCATAAATACAAAATTTACTTGGGAAGAATCTGCAAAAAAATATAAATTCTTATATTTAGATGTACTAAATAGAAAAAACTTTTAAAAAAAGCCCCAAAAGGGGCATGAAAATCGAATAAGTAGAGAGTTAATAAGTATAAATTATTTTTTCAAAAAATCTTCACCTCTTTTTAACCAAAAAGAACAGTTTTTCTTATTGTCGAAATTATTTATAATAGATTTCAATATTGTGGTCAGTTGTAAAATTTCATCAGATAATTTTTCAATTTTAGCATCTCTTTTTAGGATTTTATTTCTATTTTCATTTATAACTTCGCCAAATACACTCAAAATAAATTCAAATCTTGTTTTTGCACTATATCTTTCAAAAAGACTATTCATGCGGTTTGATACGGTTGATTGAGAATAATTTAATTTTTTTGCAATTTGTGCAATCGTAAGTCCGCTAAATATACACTTGGTAATAAGTTTATGTTCTTCCAGCAGTTTTTTATTATAAACCTTCTTCATAATTCTTAATTCCATCAATACAATTTGTAAATTAACAGTTTATTATGTTATAATGTAATTGACATTATGTATTAACAGTACACTATATATTTACAAATGTCAAGCGTTGGTTTATTAATATGGATAAATTTTCTATGGAAAATATTGGAATTAGATTTAAAAACGTGAGAAAACTTTTAAAAAAGTCACAAGATGAGCTTGCAATAGAACTTGGCATTACAAAACAAGCTATATCCAATATCGAAAACTCAAAAAGTATGCCCGGACTTTTACTTTTGAGTAAATTATTGATTGACTATGATATTAATTTAAACTATATTATTGCGGGCATTGGCGATATTTTTATGGAAAAAGAAAAAACATATAAAACCCTAAGAACGTCATTAATAGAAGAGGTAGAACGCCTGTTGGATTCAAGAGGAATTAAGTAAATTTTTAAGTTTTGTAAATTTTTTTTAAAGGTAACTAAAGTACACTTATTTTTTACCGTAAATACGATTAAGTGTGTAAAATAATAAGGAGTGACCCATGTCCGACAGTTTAATCAAAAAAATACAAGCAGCACAAGAAGCTGTAGCTAAAGCAAGATCAGAAAGTACTACACTAGGGCAAAATGCAAGCAAAGCAGTTATCAGTTCAAAAGACATTCCGGATAATACTTCTGTATTTTCACAAGAAGATTTTATAAACAGGCTTGTCGGAACTGGAAATACAGATGAAAACGGAGATTCCGTTGAAGGACTAGGTTTTACAGAAGATGAAGCAGAAGCTATCTGGAATCTGCTAAATTTGGACGATGAGGGAGAAAGCGAAGGAGTACTGGATACTAATGAAATAAATTTCTGGGTAAGTAATTTCGGACAAAATGAAGACCCGGAAAATGCAATTGGAAATGACGAACTTTCCATATCGGAACTTTTGTCAGCATTGGGTAATCCTGATACAGAGAACAATTCAATCGATGAAGACAGTTTAATCAACTCAATAGAAGATTTTTTGGAATCTAAAGGTATAAATCCAACTCGCGAACAAATGGAACAATGGGTAGGTACAGCAATAGCAGCAACAAAACAAGAAGGAACAACAAACAATAATGCAGCAGATGGTACAAGCATAACAATTGTCGGAGAAGAACAAGTAACAGGTACCGAGCACAAAGATGACGCAACACAAGGTGGCAGCACTACAGATGGTACAAGAATAACAATTGTCGGAGAAGAACAAGTAACAGGTACCGAGCACAAAGATGACGC
>CALVGZ010000022.1 GCA_944327225.1 Candidatus Gastranaerophilales bacterium
TGTCGGAGTTGCAGTCGGTTCAGCCGTTGGAGTTGCAGTCGGTTCAGCTGTCGGAGTTGCAGTCGGTTCAGCCGTTGGAGTTGCAGTCGGTTCAGCTGTCGGAGTTGCAGTCGGTTTAGCTGTCGGAGTTGCAGTCGGGTTTGCAGATGGTGTAGCGACTGGCGGACTTGTTATAATCGGTTCATCTGTAGGGGTGATTGGTGGAAGTGTATAATGGGGAGTTGGTGTTGGAGTAACTGTTGGTTTAGCTGTCGGAGTTGCAGTCGGTTTAGCTGTCGGAGTTGCAGTCGGTTCAGCCGTCGGAGTTGCAGTTGGTTCAGCTGTCGGAGTTGCAGTCGGTTCAGCTGTCGGAGTTGCAGTTGGTTCAGCTGTCGGAGTTGCAGTTGGTTCAGCCGTTGGAGTTGCAGTCGGTTCAGCCGTTGGAGTTGCAGTCGGTTCAGCCGTTGGAGTTGCAGTTGGTTCAGCTGTCGGAGTTGCAGTTGGTTCAGCCGTTGGAGTTGCAGTCGGTTCAGCTGTCGGAGTTGCAGTTGGTTCAGCCGTTGGAGTTGCAGTCGGTTCAGCCGTTGGAGTTGCAGTTGGTTCAGCCGTTGGAGTTGCAGTTGGTTCAGCTGTCGGAGTTGCAGTTGGTTCAGCTGTCGGAGTTGCTTGCTGAATTATTGTTAGTCGTTGCGGTTCATAATCTACATGAGCATAAGCTAATGGTTGTAAGTTTATTTTTGTAATTCCTGATTCATATAATGTGTATCCTATCGGTGCAAGTAAATCTTCTTTGGTTATAACTCTGTTACCGTATATATGTAGTAGTTCATTGTTGCTATCTATTATCTGCCTGTACGCTGAAGTTAGCAGTGCTTCATATTTTTCAGGATTTTGTTCATAAGCTTCTTTTAAGCTAACATCATCTGTTAAGCCGTATAAATCAAGTATATCAAGAGGTGTTGTTTCGATACCGTTTAAATCTTCAAGATTAGCAACTGTTCTATCTGAAGTAATATAGCTGATTGCGGGAGCTTCATCTCTTTCTTCTCTTAAGAAGGAATTTGGATTAAGTATTTGTTCTTGATTTTCATTTGCTATTATACTTATTGGAACTTTAGGACATACAATTTGAAGTTTTCCGTTATATTCAACATAGCTTGCAAGTGCTTTTCTTTGATTAACTTCACTTGCATATTTGAATAAATCCTCATTTTGTCTTGTTAAACCAATTGCGTGCCAAATTGCATCGCCTGCGTAACATTCCATTGTGTCAAGACCGTATGTTTCAGCAAGTTTTTCATTAACAAGTGCAATGAGTTCTTCATCATTTTGTGCATTATTAAGTTCTTCTTCTGAAAAATAAATAGTTGTTTCATCAAATTCATTTGCATTTTTGGGTAAAAGTTCTATATTTGAAACCATTGTTGAATAAGAATTTTCAAAAGTTTCTTCAGTAGGATTAAATTCAGGAACAAGGATTGATATTTTTTCACCATCGGTTGTATAATCTGTTGCACGTATTAATTCAGGGTCAATGTTTGACATATCTCCTTGAGTAAAATCAACTAATCCGTTTGTAACTTTTTGAGCCATCCAAGGATTGGCTTGAATTAGTGCAAGTGCTGCCAGATTTCTGTGGTATTCGTCATTTATTTCAAATGGGTATAATGAAGAAATTAAATCATCTATATTTGAAAAATCGTTACCAGTTTCTATATCTTTGGTTATGTATGCCAATGATGTTATAGGCTTAATAACTTCTGTATTCCAATTTCCGGTTAAATCAAATGTAATAGAAGGAGCATCTAAAGTTTGAGCCAATTGAAATTTGTTATCATCTTCAATTTCGACTAAAGCAGCTAAACTTAAGTCATTATAGTCTTGAATTCTTTTTTCAAACGAAGAAGCAGAAGCTTTGGTTGGGCTTAGTAGAGAAGTTAATAAGAGTGCTCCTGAAGCCAAATATGCCATTAGTTTATTTTTATTTTTCCCTTTTTTGTTTCCGCTAAAGCTTATAGTATCAAAATTTGTAGAAAAATTAATCGGATTTTGTGCTCTGGATATATTTTTGAATTGATTTGGTTTTACCGGTGAAATTTTGTTTATATTCATATTATGGCTCCTATTTTTTATTATTTGATGTTAATAAAAATCTTAAAAATAATTATAATTGCTTATAAAAATATATTAATTTTCTAATTTTTACATTTCTTAATAATTATTTTAATAAAAATACTTGAATATTCTTATTTTATTTGACTCATTATAAAGAAATGAGTAAATTATAGCATTTTACTTATTTCTGTCAACGTCAATAAATGGTTTTAGTATTTTTATCGCAAGGGAATGTTTTATTAAAAAGTGGTTTGTGTTAGATTTATCTCATGGAAGAATTTAAAAATAAAGTTGTTATTGTGACAGGCGGTGCTTTTGGAATAGGTAAATCTATTTGTCAAGAATTTAGCAGGCTTTTGGCAAAAGTGGTTATCATTGATAAAAATAAGCCTGATATTGAATATGATTATTTTTATAAAGGAGATATATCAGAAAAAGAAACACTTATAGATTTTTCAAAAATTATTATTGATAAATATGAAAAAATTGATTTTCTGATAAATAATGTCGGATTATCCAAAGGCGGGCTTTTTTCTTGCAGTTTGGATGATTTTTTATATGTTCAAAAATTGGGCTTATTTGCACCTTTTGCATTGACAAAGTTATTTTTGAATAATTTTAATAAAGATTCTGTAATTATAAATATATCTTCGACAAGAGCTTTTCAATCTCAAAAAGATTGGGAAAGTTATGCTGCAATCAAAGGTGGAATTATTTCCTTAACTCATGCAATGGCAGTTTCTTTAAAAGGTATAGCAAGAGTCAATTCAGTTTCTCCGGGGTGGATTGATACATTTGAAACTAAATTTTCTGATGCGGATATAAAACAACATCCTGCTAATTGTGTTGGAAGACCCATTGATATTTCAAATATGGTTTTATTTTTGTGTTCTTCAAAATCCGGATTTATTACAGGTGAAAATATAATAATAGATGGTGGCATGAGTAAACTCATGGTTTATCATAATGATGAAGGTTGGGTTTATTCCGATTAATTTTGTTTAAGTTTTGTTTTGTGCAAAAAGAAAATTAAAAAGCCCTCATCGGGCTTTTTAATGGAGCGGAAGACGAGGCTCGAACTCGCAACATCCTGCTTGGAAGGCAGGTACTCTACCAATTGAGTTACTTCCGCAACGTATTTCAACTGCTTAGCAATTTTATTTAATTATAAACATAAAATATTTGCAATATTTTTACAAAATTTTATTTAGACGTTCCATGGCCTCTTTTGTATTTTCGTTTGTGTTAAAAGAGGTTAACCTGAAGAAACCTTCTCCGTTTTTACCAAAGCCGGCTCCCGGAGTTCCTACAATGGCAGCTTTTTCAAGAAGAAAATCAAAAAATTCCCAGCTTGTCATATTGTTTGGGCATTTTAACCATATATACGGCGAGTGTACTCCGCCTGTAAACCAGATATTATGTTTTTTGAGTGTTTCTGCAATGATTTTTGCGTTTTCTTTGTAATAATTTATATTTTCATAAATTTCTTTTTGTCCTTGTTCGCTAAAAACTGCTTCAGCTCCTCTTTGAACAATGTATGGTACACCGTTAAATTTTGTTGTTTGACGGCGAAGCCACATTTTATTTAAACTCATTTCATCAAAAATAAGATTTTCTTTAACTATGGTGTATCCGCAACGAGTTCCGGTGAATCCTGCTGTTTTGGATAGCGAACAAAATTCAATAGCACAATTTTCGGCACCTTTAATTTCAAAGATACTTTTTGGTAAACTATCATCTGATATAAAACATTCGTATGCTGCGTCAAATAATATTATTGCATTGTTTTTCTTTGCCCACTCTACCCATTTTTCAAGTTGAATTTTATTATAAACCGCTCCTGTCGGGTTGTTTGGAGAACATAAATATACAATGTCTGCTTTAATTTCGTCTTTGGGCATTGGAAGGAAGCAATTTTGCTGGTTTGCTTCCAAAAATATTATTTTTCTGTCTTGCATTGTGTTTGTGTCAACATAAACAGGATATACAGGGTCGGGAATTAAAACGATATTTTCTTTTGAAAATATATCTAGAATATTTCCCAAATCCGACTTAGCACCGTCTGAAATAAAAATTTCATCAAGCTTCAAGTTTACATTTCTTTTCTTGTAATATTTTTGAATTTTTTCTTTTAAAAAGTCATATCCTTGTTCGGGGCCGTATCCTCTAAAACCTTCTTGAGTACCCATTTCAGCGACAGCTTTTTGCATAGCTTCAACAACACTTTTGCATAAAGGTTTTGTAACATCCCCGATACCTAATCTTATGATTTTTTTGTCGGGGTTATTTTTTGCATATTCGTTAACTTTTTTTGCAATTGTAGAAAAAAGATAGCTTTCAGCCAGTTTTTTGTAATTTTGATTTGTTTTCATCTTACCCCACTTTCGTTATAGGAATTATACTTTTTTTAAAAGTCTTTTGCAAGTAAGATGATTATTAATTCATTTCTGCGGTTAAAGTAACGTCAACGGGTCTTGAAATAATGCCATGGCTTGGCGGTTTCATATAAGTTAGAGTGTCTGTTATGACTTTTTTAACCGAAGCGTCAATAAGTTCCGAACCCGATGAGGTCGTTATTTTTATGGAATCTATATCTCCGTTTGAGGCAATTCTTATGTCAGCTTTTACAACTTTATTTACAGGTATATCGTTAACAAGCAAAAGTTCATTTTGAAGGTTTAATTTTATATTTTTACCTGTAAGTTGAAGATATTTTTTATAAGAATCTTTTTTTGTAATGCTTTCAGGTGCTTCCCAAGCAATTCTTGTTATTGTCGGAGCATAAGCCGGCTGAGATGGAGCAGGTTGTTTAATAGAGAAGTCTTCTATATTTTCTTCTTTTGGTATTAATTTTGCTTTGCCCGTTGAGTAGTTATAATTTTCGGAATATTCTTCATTTAAATCTTCAAAAGGTTCTTCAAACGATGCTATTTCTTTATTTTCTTCAAGAATTTCCGATGTTCCCTTCATTGATATAAGGGCGAAACTTCCCAAAATAAAAAATATTACGACAAAAATCATTAACATGCGTTTGTTTTTAGCATTTATAATCGTTTTTATCGGCGGAAGTTCAACTTTTGGAATTTCATCAAAAATAGCATCAATTACTTTTTTACTTGCTTGTTTTTTATCGTTTTTGTCTAATAAATCAAACATTTGTACTGTTTTTGGGATATTATTTTTAATTCCGTTTGTTTCATAATTAGGTTGTATATCAATGAAACTTTCAGATGTGTTATCAGGTGATTGTTCCTCAATAATAACGTTATTTAATCCTTCCTCAAATGTTGTAAAATTATTTTGTCTGTCAAATGCAGTTGATACTGCCATAGCTGGAATTTTTGATTCGTTTTTTCTTAATAGATTTGGATAGAATTTGATGTTATTTGCAAGTTTTTCAAACTCGACAGCATCTATGAAACGGGCTCTACAGGAATCGCAATTCATTAAATGTTGTATAAGCTGCCTTTTATATACTGAAGATAAATCATTATCTATAAATTTTAAAAATAAACCCATGCAATCAACATGTTTACCTAGAAGAGTTTTGGTTGTGGTTGAATGTTTTGTTAAAGTTGCAAATTTTCTGATATCAAAAATCATATCAAGGGTAGGATAATAAAATTTTGAATCATGTGAACATGACGGAATATTTTTGGAGTCAATAAAACCAATCATTTTAGCCTCTTTTATTTTTGAGCCTATTTGAACAATGAAATAAAAATGAGGCATGATATCCATATCAACATGTATTTTTGGAATCTTAACGGTTTTTTCTTTGTATAAAGTTATGACATCAATTCGCCAGTTGCCGTAATATATATCGCATAATTTAAATTCTTCAAATAAAAGAGGTATTTTATAAACACTTCTTGTTGTGTTAATTCTGAATTTTCTTGCATTTAGGTAGTTTATTGCACATGAAATTCCAAGCATTTCAATCATGCCTCTTTTTCTTGTTTGTGGTGTTGATAGAGAACTTGCTAAAAGTTTGGCATTATATGCTTGTTCGTCATTTATTTCAATAATATCTACGTCTAACATTTATTTTAAAAACCAATAACTCTTTTATTTATAATTTGACACACATAAAAATAATTTTCAAAAAAAATAACGTATTTTTTATGATTTGTTGCATTTTCTTAATAATAAAATTTAAAACTATATTCCGTTTTAAGTTTTTTTATACTACAATTTTGAATTATGAAGAAAGATTTTTTATTGGAAATACAGGTTCAAGAGCTTCCCTATAAGTTTATTCCGTCTGCCATAGGACAACTTGAAAACTCTTTTGTTAAACTTTTTAAAGAAAATGCTCTTGAATATGATGGTATTAAAGTATATGCAACACCCAGACGCCTTGCTGTTTTAGTTGATAATTTGGCAGCGTGTCAGGAAAATATAGTAAAAGATGTGAGAGGGCCGATTTTAAGTATTGCAAAAGATGATGACGGTAATTACACTCCTGCTGCTATTGGTTTTGCAAAGAAAAACGGGGTAGATACCTCTGTTTTATACGAAAAAGATAATTATGTTTGGGCAAAAGTTGAAATTAAAGGTAATTCGGCTGTTGAAATTTTAAAAAATAATGTAGAAGATTTGATTTTAAAGCTTCAGGGTTCGCATTTTATGCGTTGGAAAAATTTTGATGAAAAATTTTCTCGTCCTATTGAAAATATTGTTGCTCTTTTTGGAAATGATGTTGTTGATATAGTTGTTTTAGATAAAAAGGCTACAAATAAAACTCAAGGGCATAGGTTTTCATTAAATAGAGAAATTATTATTGATGAGCCTAAAAATTATGTTGAATTGATGAAAAAGGCAAATGTTCTGGTAGATCAAGAAGAAAGAAGAAATGTAATAATTGAAAGTGCTTTAAAATGTGCAACGGAAGCAGGTCTTTTAGTAAATTTTGATGAAATGTCTGATTTACTTGAAGAAGTCACATATATAACAGAATGGCCGGTACCCGTTATATGCGAATTTAATGAAAAATATCTTCAAATTCCGGCAATTGTTACTACAACAGTTATGTCAACTCACCAAAGATATTTTCCTTTGTGGACAAAAGAAGGTAAATTATCAAATAAATTTATAACCATGGCAAATTATGTCGGAGACGAATTTTCTAATATTAAAGCGGGAAATCAAAGAGTCATAGCTGCCCGTTTGGAAGATGGTATATTTTTCTATAATGAAGATACTAAAACAAAATTAATAGATAAGTTAGACAAGTTAAAGGGCATGACTTTTCAAAAGGGTTTAGGAACTTTATTTGATAAAACACAAAGAATTATTAGTTTGTCGGATAAAATATGTGATGAATTAGGTATAGCAGAAAAAGACGATATTTTACTTAGTGCTAAACTTGCAAAATGTGATCTTTCAACAAGTCTTGTGTTTGAATTTACTGAACTTCAAGGTTTTATCGGGGAAAACTATGCCCTAAAAGATGGAGAAAAAGTTAATGTTGCAAAGGGAATTTGCGAACATTATTTTCCGTTGGCGGCAAATTCAATCTTACCTTCTGCTGTAGAAGGACAGGTTGTTTCAATTGCTGATAAAATAGATACAATATGTGCTTTGTTTATTTCAACACAAGGAGATAAAAAGAAAAAGCGACCTACGGGTTCAAACGATCCACTTGGTGCAAGACGTTCTGCAATTGGAATTTTAAGAACAATAATAGAAAAAGGGCTAAAAATTAATCTTGATAATATTATAGATTATTCACTTAAGTTATTATCTGATGAATTTTCGATTTCACTTGAAAACACAATAAAAAATGAATTAACGGACTTTTTTATGCAAAGACTCGTTGTAATGTATGAAAAGGAGTATGATCAAAAGATTGTTGCGTCACTTGAAAAAACAAGTCCTTTGTCGGATTTGGTGGGATTTATTAAAAGAGCGGATATTTTGAAGAAATATCAAAATGATGAAGATTTTATAAAAATCAAGGAAAATGCTAATCGTGTTCTGAGGATTTTAAAAGATTCGGTTGCGGGAAAAGTTGATGAAAATTTATTAATTTTAAGTGAAGAAAAAAATCTTTATAATGCAATAAAATCTCACAATCAAGAAAATTATAATTTAGAAGAATACATCAAGTCTTTGAAAGTTTTAATACGACCTACTTCGGAATTTTTTGAAAAAGTATTGGTTATGGATAAGGATGAAAAAATCAAAAATAATCGTTTAAATCTTTTAAATTGTTTGAAAGAAAAGTATTTAACAGTTTGTGATTTTGAAAAACTTTAGATGAAAATTTTAATCATAAGTGATTTATATCCTTTAATCAAAGACAGGTCGATTCCTTCTGTGGTTGGGGATTTTGTGCTTGCTTTAAAGGAAAAAGCCGAAAAAATAGAAGTAATTAGACCAAATTTTTTATTAAACACTTTTTTAAGGGGACATAAATTTGTAAAATCAGGTGTGTATTTTAAAAATGATGTAAAGGTTTATAACAGGAATTTTATTTTACCCTTTGTTTTTGAAGATAAAAAATTTATTGAAAAGTTTAAGGATTTTGATTGTATAATTTCTCATTTACCTTCAGGGCATATATATCGTAATTTAATCAATAAATATCTTAATTTGCCCTGTATTTCCATTATTCATCAAAGCGATTTGATTGTTTTAAAGGATTGCGGGTATAGATTTTATTTTAGAAAAAAGTTAAAAAAATCTATTTTAAATTCAACCATGGTTGCGGCAAGGAATTATTTTTTAGCTAAAGAGTTTAAGGCTGATTTTGTTTTGCCTTCATTTGTTGAAAATAATAATATTGTTCAAAAGAAAAATTTTAAACAAACCAAATTGAAATTTATTACTTTGTCGAAATTAATAAAAAGAAAAAATATTGACCTCGTGATAAAAGCACTTGGTAAGGTGGATTTTGAATTTGAGTATGATATATACGGAGAAGGAAAAGAAAAAAAACATCTTCAAAAGTTGATAAATAAAAATAATTTACAAGACAAAGTAAGAATTAATGATTATATAGAACATGACAAAATATATGAGAAATTGGATGAAAGTGACGTTTTTATTTTACCTTCATCAAATGAAACTTTTGGAATCGCATATTTTGAAGCACTATCCAGAGGTTTAATTGTTTTAGCTGGAAAAAATACGGGAATAGACGGTATTATAAAAGACGGGAAAAATGGATTTTTGGCTGAGCCGGTTTTATCTTCGATTGTTTCGGCCATAGATAGAATAAAAAAATGTAATATGGATGAAATAAGCAAAAATTCCATAATTACAATTAAAAATTATGAAAAGGAAAAAATTATAACAAAATATTTTGAGAATATTAAAAAAATTCTATGAAATAAGATTTTTTTAAAATATAATATTTTTAAAGACAACAAAAAGGAAATGAAAATGCAAGCAAGAAGAGCAAGCAGAGAATTGGCTTTAATATTATTTTCGCAATTGGATAAAAATTTGGAAAAATATAAAGATGATGATTTTACGCAAATAGTTTTAAAATCGGTAAGAACTTTGATTTCAAATTCTTATGATGAAGTTTCCATGAGCGTTTCCGAGCTTAACAATATTAAAAATCAAATAATAGAATTTGAAAATAACCATGAAGATAATCTTTCAAGACCGATTGATTGCGAAAATATACCTGTAAAAATTCCTTTAACTTCTGATTTGGAAGGAAAGATTGATACATTGTTAAGTGCAGCCGAAAAAACTTTATCCGCATTGGACGTTGCCGAATTATGCACTTTGGCAAGCAAGGATGATGTACGTGATTACATTATGGAAATATGTTTTAAATATCAAAAAAATAAGCAAGAAATTGATAAAATGATAAGCGATTTTGCTTTTGGTTGGGATATCGAAAGGTTGTTTAAGATAGATAAAGATATTTTGAGAATAGCAATAACGGAACTTGCATACATTAAAGATACCCCTCATAAGGTTGTTATAGATGAGGCTTTAGAATTGGCTAAAAAATACTCAACCGATGATTCACCTTCATTTATTAACGGTATTTTAGCAAGAGTTGTTGAAAAGTATGTTTAATTTTTTTAAAAATAATAAAACTGAAGAAAATAAAGAAATATCTAAAGAAGGCTCAAATTTTGGGGTTTTAAAGAGTATACTGTCAAAAACGGCTAATTCATTGGTAAATAATATCACAAATTCTATAACAGGCGATAAACCGGTTGATGAGTTTGAGCTTGAAGATATTGAAGCTATGTTAATTAAGGCAGATTTGGGGGTTGATTTAGCTGTTGAAATTGTAAACAAAATTAAGGATGAAAAAATCAAATCTTCTAAATTAAAGGATTTTTTGAGGAAAGAATTTAGTGAAATTTTAGATGTTAGTAAAGAAGAAAAATTAAAATTTAATAAAGATAAATTGAACATTTATTTTGTGGTTGGAGTAAATGGTGCCGGAAAAACTACTTTAATTGGAAAGCTTGCAAATAAATTTAAAAAAGCAGGAAATAAAGTTCTTATGGTTGCGGGTGATACATTCAGAGCTGCCGCAGAAGAACAACTTGATATATGGTCAAAGAGGGCAAATGTCGATATTTTAAGGGAAGACAAGGCGGATAGTGCGTCTTTGGCTTTCAGGGCAATAGATTTAGCAAGAAAAGAAAATTATAACGTGGTAATTATAGATAGTGCAGGGCGTTTGCAAAATAAGTTTAATTTAGTTGAAGAACTGAAAAAAATTAAGAATGTTATTTTAAAAAAACTTGATGAAGCTAATCTTGAAACAATATTAGTTTTGGACGGTTCTCAGGGACAAAACGGATTAAATCAGGCACTTGTTTTTAATGAAGCTGTTGATATTACTTCCATTGCTATTACTAAATTAGATGGAAGTGCCAAAGGCGGAATAATTTTTTCAATAGCTAAAAATTTAAAATTGCCGACTAAACTGATTGGAATTGGCGAGGGCATTGAAGATCTGACGGATTTTAGTAAAAATGATTTTATAAATGCTCTTTTTGATTGAAAATGGAAGAAAAATTTTCACACACAAAGATATTTACTATTTTATTTTCAATATTTTATATATTGGGGCTTTTTGCCTCTTTTTATGATTGTTCGTTAACTGTTTCAATTATTATTCTTTTTATTTTGATTTTTATTACATTGTTTTTAAATTTTGGTTTTAGAAGAATAATAATTTTGTATTTGATATTTTTTCTTGGAATAACAAGGGCTTTGAATAGTGAAAATTTTGATAAATCATTGGAAAATGTTAATTCAAGTGATGTAGCATTTATTGGCCAGGTTGTAACATCGAAAGAAGTTTCAAACAGATATAAAAGAGTGAGATTTAATATAAAAGTCAGTGAAGCAAAAATTCTTGGAAGAAATTTTAAAAATTTAAATTCAAAAGTTTTAGTCAGCTACATTGATGAAAATGATTTTAAAGACAAAATAACAATCGGTGATTACATAAAAGTTGAAGGAAGATTATCTTCGCCTAAGGATGCAAAAAACCCTCATCAATTCAGTTACAAAAGATATCTTATGAATAATAACTGTATAAATGTTTTGTATGCAAAACCTGAAAAAATTGAGAAAATAAGGGAGCCTAAATTCGATATTCATAATTTGAATGACAGTTGGTATTATATTTTGAAAAAGTTTGAAATAACAAGGTATGAAATTATAGCTCGTCATGCTAAATATATAAAACATCCCGAGCTGGAGATTTTAGGGGGTATAGTCTTTGGAAACGAAACAATAAATCCTGATGAAAAGATAAAAGAAGATTTCAAAAATTCCGGCTTGCTTCATCTTTTAGCTGCCAGTGGTTTGAATGTAGCTTTGATATTTGGTATATGGTGGTGGATTGCTATGCTTTTTCGTATACCTTATAATTTTGCAATCTTGTCTGGTGCAGTTTTTGTTATTTTGTACACTTTTATGACAGGTTTCCCTCCTTCTATTTTAAGAGCCTCTTGTATGTTGCTGTTCGTTTTATTTGGAAAATTGATAGACAGAAATGTTAATTCTGTTGCGTTGGTATTCTTTGTAGGTTTTTTGATTTTATTTTTTAATCCGAAAATGTTATTTGATGTAGGTTTTCAGTTGTCTTTTATTGTAACCTTGGGTTTAATTATTTCATGTCCTGTTATTATTTCAAAAATTATTGATAAAGATAAAAAATTTAAAGACAAGTATAAAAATTCATCTTCTTTCATTAAATATCTTGTTTATGCGTTTTGTCCCGTTAATGTTGTTTCTGCTTTAATTGTTCCTCTTGTTGCACAAGTTTGGGTGGTGCCATTACAAATGCATTATTTTAACAATTTTGCATTGTTTAGCATTCCTGCAAATATTGCAGTTATACCCTTTATAGGTATTTTGAGTTTTATTGGTTTTATTAGTTCAATTATTTCCCTTGTTCCTTATTTAAGTGAGCCGATGGTATATTTGTTTGATATGATTGCAAAACCAATGCTTACATTGCTTGTTAAAATAAGTGAATTCTTTGCTTCTTTTAAGTGTTCAATGCTTAATGTTATGGGGTTAAATGCTTTTCAGATGTTTGGGGTTTGGGCTATAATTTTGCTTTTTCTTTTGAATTTAAGGTTTAATTTTAAGAATAAAAAATATTTGATAATATTTGTTTCATTCATTTTCATTTTTATTATGAGTTTTATTAGAATTGATGATTTTAAAAAAGATTTCGAAATTATTATGTTTGATGTTGAAAATGCGGACAGTTTTTTGATTAAAACTCCAAATAAAAATTTCATACTGATTGATACAGGAAGAAAACCTTACAAGGGGTTATCTAGCGGGGAAATAATATTAAACCGTTATTTCAAAAATGAAAGAATTACTAAATTGAAAAAGCTTATTATAACTCATTTTGATATGGATCATTGTGGTGGGGTTATTGATGTTCTGAATTCAGTCAAAACAGATGAAATTATAATTCAAAAAGATAAGGCAAAATCGGATTTATCTAAAGAAATTTTAAATTATATTAAAGATAATAAGTTTAATTATAAAATTGCAAGGAATAATGAGACGATATATTTTGAACCGGATTTGGAAATAAAGACTTTTGTTCCTAAATTGGATGGGAAAGATGATGACGACACCTATGATAACGAAACTTCAATCGTTACTCTTGTAACTTATAAAAATAAGAACTTTCTTTTTATGGGTGATGTTGGAATATTAGGTTTTAAATCGATTGAAAAATATTTGCCCGATAAGATAGATATTATAAAAATCGGACATCATGGTGCTAAAGATGTTATAAGTAATGAAATATTAAAACATATAAAACCTGATTATGCTTTGATTTCAACTGGAATTAATAAATTTGGCCATCCTCATTATTCAACAGTTAATTTATTAAATGAAAATAAAATTAAAACTATTTCAACCAGAAATTATGGTTTTGTTAAAATAATTTTGGATAAAAACTTGAATTATAAATTTTATCATTATGAAAATAAAACAAAAAAACTTGAAAAAGTTTTATTTGATAGGCAAAGTTCGCTTCCGTTTCATAAATCAAAATATGTTCAAGATTTTATAAGGGTTAATTTATAGCAATTTTTACTATTACTTTTTTTATGTTTTCAGATTTTTGTACGCTTAACATAGGTGCGTGAACATCATTAGGATAGAAAATTACAAATTCACCTTCTTTAACATTGATGTAGTTATATTGTTTGCCTTCCAAAAATTCAACGTCTTTATCTTCGTTGTATTTTTCCGTATTTTTAAAATTTTCATATATTCCATATCCCATACATTCGTTGCCTGTTATTACATATTGAATATCTATATATTTTCTGTGTGCTTCCCATTTTTTATCTGATTTATCTTTCGTTAAAAGACTTTGAATATTGGCAAAAATTTTATCTCCCAAGATTTCATATTTACCTTCGTTTAAGGATTTTAAATCAGTATTTAAGAGAAATTCGAATCCCTTTTTTAGATTTTCGTCAAGTTTATAATATTGTTTTGCGTTGTTTAATTTGTCAAATATCATAACCGCTCCTTAATTTTTCGTACAACATAACTTCAAAAATGAATTTTTTGATTGCTTCTTCCGTTGCATATATAAAACCTAATCTTCCGTTTAAAAAAGCTCTTTTAAACAGATATATACGCAAAAAAGTAAAAAAGGGTTTTATAAAAACAGAGATTTTCTTTGTTTTTGGATTTTTTAAAAGTATCTTATTTTCATCGATAAATTCGTGTAATTTTTTTGAAATGTCGAAATTTTGATATTTTAATATGTATAAATTTTTGATTTTAAAATTTTTGTTTAGTTTATAAACTTTACCTGAGGTTATTTTTAAATAGGGGCTATAGCTGTTTATAAATATAGCTTTTTCTTTTTTAAAAAAACGTAATTCTTGTTTTGTTCTTGCTGCTTTGATTTCTTTATTCAATAAAAAAGTTTTTTTACTTAAAGTAAGAGCAAATTTGTTTTTTTTAGGATTTTCTGTATAATTTTCAAGCTCGAAAAGCAGGTTTTGGGGGATTATTTCATCATCCTCTAAAAAAAGAATCCAATCAAAAGATGCTTCGTTTATGGCATTGTTTAGTGTGTTTTGCAATTCATTTTTGTCGGAATATATAATTTTTGTTTTATATTCTTTTGCTATTTCAATCGTATCATCGGTTGAATGACAGTCAACTATTATAATTTCACTCAAGTCTTTTATTGCTTCAATTACTTCGCAAAGAGTTTTTTCCGAGTTATGGGTTTTGATTATTGTAGTTATTTTGAAATCATTTTTTGCCATAAAAGAATTTTATCAAAAAATTTTATTTTAGGCTAAATTATTGGTTTGGAATTTTAATGCTTCCTCTTACATCTTTATTTATTCCAACGGTTTCAAACAACGAATTGGAAAGGTCTTGTTCGTTTTGGGCACTTAAGAATTTTCCGCTTGTCATTAAAGCTGTGCATCTCAGTTGGTTGTTTGCTTCAATGTCTTGAATGTCAAAAGCTATAACATCAATTTTAACGTCATCTCTTGTCTTCATAAGGTTGATTACGTATGTACAGGGGCTTTCATCACAATTTTCTCCCCCGTCTGTTAGTAAAATTATGTGTTTTTTGCCTATTGTTCCGATAAAATCATTATTTATTGCTTGTTTTAGAGAATAAGTGATTGGAGTCCATCCTGTTGCGTTTGTTTTATATAAACTTGCCAGAATTTGTTGGTAGTTGCCTGTTGCCAAAGGAACGGTCAGACTTGATGCTTGGCACCCCTGAAGATATGTAAAACCTGCTTTATGTCCGTATACTCTCAGCCCGATTTTAACATTTGCCGGTATTTTTGGCAGAATTTCCGCTAAAGTAGTTCTTGCCATATCAATTTTTGCTTTGCCGTCTATTTTGTCGTTCATTGAGTTTGAAAAATCAACAATAAAAATGATTTGAGAATCTTTTTGTGCTTTTGTTACGTTTTTTGATACTTCTGTTATATTTTCGGGAGTATATACTTTATAACTATAATTTGGTTCGGTTTTCGCCTTTCCGCAAAAAACGGTTGCAAGAAACAATAAACACATTATGCTAAAAAATATTTTGTTTTTCATAAAATTCATTATAAATTAGTTTCTTTTTTCTTTTTATGTATGAAAGGATATTATCGTTTAAGCTTATAGCTTAACCAAAGCATCTTTTGACAGATCTTCTCTTAATTCTTCTACTGTGACTTTTTCAATCGGCGAAGAATTATCTTTTCTTAGATAAACAGTTTCTATTCCCGATTGGACAATAAATCTTTTGCATAAAATGCAAATGAAATTGTGTCCCCAAATATACATTGTCCCATTTTGACATCTGTCTTGTCCGGCTTGAATTATGGCATTTTGTTCGGCGTGTATACTTCTGCATGTTTCATATCTTGTTCCTGAAGGAATATTGTTTTTTATCCTGTAACACTCTCCAAGTTCCATACAAGAAACTACTTTTGAGGGAACTCCGTTGTATCCGGTTGCCTTAATTTTTTTATCAGGTCCGACTATAACTGCTCCAACCTTTGCTCTTAGGCAGTTTGAACGTTTTGCAACGGTGTGGGCTATTTCTAAAAAATATTCATTCCATTCTATCGGTTTATTATTTTCCATTTTGTTTCCTCTGTTTAATAAAATGTTACCATGGAAGCATGCCAAAATTACCTTTAAATACTTTCATATTAAGAAATATTACACAAAATAAAACATGCTAAAACATGCACCATGACATGATTTTGACATGTTTTTAAGTTCTATAAAATTAAGCTAAATAAATTTTTTGCAAGTTAAAAACAATATTTTATAATAAAAACAAGAGGGCATGATTGCTTTCTGAATGCGAATAGTTGGGAGTATTATTAAGGCTTTTAAAATGACTGTGAGAAATAATCTTAACAAAGTTTTAAAAGATATAGAAGGATATAGCCCAAGGATAATCGCAGTCACAAAATATTATGATATAGACAAAATGATGGAAGCTTTTCAAGCGGGGTTGAGAGACTTTGCAGAAAGCAGGGCATTGGATAGTGTTGAAAAAATCAATAAAATAGATGATACAACCAAAGCTCAATCGATATATCATTTTATAGGACATTTACAAACGAATAAGGTAAAATACGTGGTCGGTCTTTTTGATTATATCCACTCGGTAGATAGTTTAAAGGTCGCTCAATGTATTAATGAAGTAGCAAGTCAAAAAGGTATTATTCAAAAAATATTAATACAAGTGAATAATGCAAATGAGTCTCAAAAGTTTGGAATTTGTCCTGAGCAGCTTGAAAATTTAATTAATGAAGTTTTAAAAATGGAAAATGTTGAGTTGGCGGGGTTAATGAATATAGCTCCTTTGACAGATGACATTAACGAGCTTCAGAGACTTTTTTCCGAAATGAATAACTTAAAAGAAGGTTATAATTTGAAAGAGTTATCCATGGGAATGAGTCATGATTACAAAATTGCCGTTGAAAACGGTGCAACAATGATTAGATTAGGCAGAATTTTATTTGAATAATTAAAGGAGAAAAGATGGCACTTTCAGAAAAAATTAAGGAAATTATCGGAGCTTTAACGGATTCATTGAATCCTATGGGCGAAGATCCGTATGGAGAAGAAATTGAAAACGGGTATGATTCCGATTATCCAACAGATAGAAATGCTGCACTGCAGCCAAGTTTTACCGAAACAAATCCTATTAGGAAAAATAGAGGAAATCTGAGAGTATTACCTCAACCGAAAGCGGGTGCTTACGAGGTTGTTGTAATTGAGCCAAAAGCATATAATGAATCCATAACAATCGTTGAGGCTTTAAAAGAAAGAAAAACGGTTATATTAAATTTACAACTTCTTGATAGAGAACAATCTCAACGTATAGTTGATTTCTTGTGCGGGTGTACTCATGCTCTCGACGGTTCGCAAAGAAAAATCGGTGAAAGCGTGTTTATCTTTACTCCATCTAATATAAACATTTCTCAAGAATTTGTTAATTCAAAATTATCATCAGATGCTATGTGGACTAAGGCCTAAGTGTTGGTTAAATAGCATTACGGATTTAAATAGAGAGTTAATCATTAAAGAAGGCACAATTATTTGTGCCTTTTATTTTTTTTGTGATTAACTCTTTTGAGTACTCGACATTGTTAATTCATATTTTATAATATTGTTAGATTGAATTTTTATAAGGAGAAATAAATTGGAAGAAAGTAAAAATCCATTTGTTGAAAACGAAGAAAAATTAAAAGAAGAAAAAAAAGAAGAAAATATTGAAGATAAAGAACAATCATCTGAAGAGAAAACAGAAGAGCAAGTCGAAGAAAATGAGAATTTTGAAAAAAAATACGAAGATTTAAATAATAAATATATTCGTCTTGCTGCCGATTTTGATAATTTCAGAAAAAGGACTGCTAGTGAACGTCAAGAGCTGTTGAGATATGGAGCTGCTGATGTTCTTGAAAAGCTGACTTCCGTACTTGATACTTTTGATAGAGCAAAGGATTCTTTAAAGGATATTGATAACTGTGAAAAAGTAAAAGAAAGCTACGAGGTTGCTTATAAGCAACTTTTAGATACTTTAAAAAAAGTTGGCTTAGAAGAAATTGAAGCACTCGGAAAGGAATTTAACCCAAATGAACATGAAGCTATTACTCAAGTTCCGACAGATGAATATGATGAAGACCATGTTGCCGTTGTTGCTCAAAAGGGTTATAAGTTATTAGATAAAGTTTTAAGACCCGCGCTTGTCGGTGTTGCAAAGAAGAAGGAAAATGAATAGTACAATGGATTATTATGAAATATTGGGTGTAGACAGAAATGCAACAAAGGATGATTTAAAAAAAGCTTTTCGTACACTTGCAAGAAAATATCATCCGGATGTTAATAAAGCCCCTGATGCGGCTGAAAAATTTAAAGAAATAGGTAAGGCTTATGAAACCTTGTCTGATGATAATAAGCGTCAAATATATGACAGATATGGCGAGGAAGGTCTTTCCAATGCCGGATTTAATCCTCATTCATTTAGCATGGATGATATTGATTTATCAGATATTTTTTCATCGTTTTTTGGTGGATTTGGCGGTTTTTCAAGGGGATATGAAAGAGATCCTAATGCACCGATTGATGGCGAGGATTTAAGACTTGACATAGAAATAGATTTTTTGGAAGCTTGCTTTGGCATAAATAAGGAAATAAAAATTAAACATCTTGAACCTTGCGAGGCTTGTAATTCAACAGGTTTGGATAAAAATGCAAAAGATACTGTTTGTCCTGTTTGTCATGGTCAAGGCAGAGTTCAAAAAAGCACGCAAACTATTTTAGGTTCTTTTACTTCAGTTACAACTTGCCCTAATTGCCATGGTAGTGGAAAAAATCCAAAAGCTTTTTGTAAGGTTTGCAACGGTGAAGGAGCAGTTGCAAAAGAAAAGAAGTTAACAATAAAAATTCCTAAGGGTATTGAATCGGGTTCAAAGATGAGAGTTGCCCACGAGGGGAATGCAGGAAGAAATGGCGGTCGTCCCGGAGATTTGTATGTCGTAATATATGTTAAACCTTCAAAAGAATTTGTACGTCAGGGTTTTGATATATTTTCAGAGATGGAAATATCTATACCGCAAGCAGTTCTTGGTGATGAAGTATCGATTAAGACAATATACGGTGAAACTCTTGCAAAGATTCCTTCAGGAATTCAAAATGGAGACAGAATTAATTTAAAAGGACAAGGTGTATTTTATCTAGGTAGTGATTCGCAAAAAGGTAATCATTACGTTACAATAAAGATAAATATACCAAAAAAATTATCGGATCGGGAAAAGACTCTATATAAGGAGCTTTTTATGATTTCAAAAGAACAAAGCGGTTTATTGGATAGAGTTAAATCTGCCTTGGGTAAATAAGTTCAAAAAAAGGAGCTTTTATGAGTATAAAAAAATATTTAATTTGTATGGTTTTGTTTTTAGCAATTTCTAATACCGCTTTTGCTTCGAAGCTCCCGAATGACGTTTGGAATTTTGTCAAGGGTCAGATTCCTTCTGCAAAACAGAGATTTGATAGTGTTATAACGGTTTCTGATGATGTTATGTACATTCCTTTGTATCCGCCTTCCGAAAAAATGGTTGATAAGATTTTAATTGAATATTCTTATCCTGAAAAATCTTTAAGCTCATTTCCTGAAGTTGTTTTATTAAATAATGGTTATTCCTTATTGAAGGTTTTTAAGGACAAAGATGGAAATTATACATTAACTAAAAAGGATGATTTGCCTGTTAAGGTTCGTCTTGGTTTAATGCCTCAGGATATGCTCACCCCCCCAGGATTAAAAATTCCTGAAAGTTTAAAATTAACCTTGGGCGATCTTTTAATTCCTTCAAAAGAGGAAAATACTTTAACTTTAAACGATTCTGAAAAAGAAAAAATGAAAAGCCCGTATAATCCTGTTGTAAAAAGAAATGAATTTGTGCCAACGGTTGATTTTAAAGATAAAAAAACACTAATTAATCCGAGAAATTCAAAGTTTTTAGAGGTATATGACGGCACAAGTCAAAATCCTTTATATGAGCTTAAGTTATCTTCAATGCCTTTAAAAATATTGACTTCCGAAAAAACAAAAGTTGCTCTTGTTTTATATTGGAGCGGTAAAAATCTTGAAATCATTGACTTAAAAGATGAGAGAACAATTGCTACGATACCTATTGATGCTAATGCAACAGATGTCGCATATAATAAAAAAGAAAATTTAGCTTATGTTACAAGTCAAAATGCTAATTCAATTTATGTTATAAGTCTTGATTCAATGGCACTTGTTAAGGTTGTGAGGGTTGATCAGAAGCCTTCTAAAATAGTATATTGTGAAATTGACGACACAATTGCTTTTTATGATGAGTTTTTACAAAAAGTTTTTAATGTTACAAGAAATGGAGACGATTATTCCGTTCAACAAATGGGAACGGTAAATAATGTTTCAAAAATTCTTGCTGATGTTGCAAATATTTATGCGATATCAAGAACTCAAAATCAACTTTTAATTTTTGATAAGGTTCAAGGTAAATTAATTAATACCGTTGAATTAGATAAAAAACCGACGGACGCTATCGCTTTTGGAACAAAATTATTTATTTTATGTTCAAAAGAAGGTTATATGGATATTTTTGATACTGTTGAAGGGAAAGTTATATCCAGAGAGCAGCTTTCAAAAGATGGTTTTTATTCAAAAATGACGTTAATTCCAAATGAAAACAATATTTTAATAACCGGAATTAATGCCAAGAATTATCTTTTGTATAGCTTAGATAAAATGGAGATAGTTAAGAGACAAGAATCTTATATTGACGTTGCAAATATAATTATAATTGATAAGGCACAAAAACTATAAAATATGATTCAATTTGACGTTAAAAAAATAAATAATGCTTATTTTGATGAAAAAACAGAAGAAATTTTATCTTCTTTAGAAAAAACACAAAAAGAATTTTGGAATTTAGACAGATATAGTGCCAATTTTTTAAATATGCTAATTAAAATCAATAATTCTAAAAATGTTTTGGAGATTGGAACTTCAAACGGCTATAGCGGAATTTGGATTTTAAAAGCACTTGAAGAAACGGGCGGAAAGCTCACGACAGTTGAATATTGGGAAAAAAGACAAAGCGTTGCAAGGAAGAATTTTGAAATTTGTGTTTCGGATGTTGAAGTTGAACCTAAAATCGGTTCCGCTGTTATTGTGTTACAAGATTTAGAAGAAGAAATTAAAAATTTTAAACGTGAAAAATTTGATTTCGTTTTTATAGATGCAAATAAAAAAGAGTATGTTGAATATTTCCAAATAATTGATAGAATTTTAAAATCAGGGGGCGTAATTCTTGCAGATAATATTTTAACTCATTATGAAAAAACTTTACCTTATATAAATGTGTTGTTTGAAAGAGTTGATTATCAATCGCAAATATTAGATATTGGTGCGGGAATGATGCTTTCAAGAAAAAAATAAAATAAAAAGACCTAATTTAGGTCTTTTTATTGTTTTGATGTTTTTACAATATGCCTTACGCCTTGTCTTTTGCACGTTTGGTTTGTAAAATTATGCGTTAAAAGCTGAAATTGCTGTTGGGGGGCTTGTTGTATTTGATGTTGATATATAGTTTATTGTCCAGATAAACATTGTACAAGAAATTAATACCAGTACTCCTAAAAGAAAGCTTGTTAGTCCGGTTTCTGTCATCTTATTTTCCTCTATTTTAATTTTATGCTGTTAAAGAAAAAGAGCCTGATGTTGTTGTATTTGTGCCTGTTGTAGTAAAAATTGATGAAGAATTTTGATTGCTTGCAATTGTTCCTGCGGTTTCCGGTTTTAGATTTGAATTTGCGTTTGAACTTGCTGAATTTACTGAGTTAACTGAATTTACCATTTTTATCTCCTTTTGAAATATATATCGTATGTTACATTTATATAAAAACGATATAAAACATCAAATTTCAAAAGAGATATTTTTTGTTACAAAACTTAAAATATAATATGTTAAAGTTCACATAAAAGTATTTGGATTTCAGCTTCGTTTTTGGCTTCTTTTATTTTAGATAAAATTCTTCTTTTATGTGCTATTGTTTTTTCAAGATTTTTAATTCTAGCACTTATATTTGTGGAATCAAAATTGGTTTTTGCTTTTTCATATTGTTGTTTTAAGGTGGAAATTTTAGCCTCAAGATCGCTTTCTTTAGGCATACTATTAAGTTTTTCCAATAACTCATTTCTCTTAATTTCATTTGCCTGATTTTTATTTAATAGGCTATAGCAATCATTTAATTCCGAAAGTATTTGAGAAATTCTGTCAAGATTTTTTTGAACTTTAACGGGACCGCTTATTTCTATGAGATGAGAAAGAATTTCTTTTGCTTTTTGCTTTGCAAGTTGATAAACAAGACTGTCCGTTCCGGTAAATTTATTATTTTGATTTTGGCTTTCAACTTCTTCTGCTCTTTTAATTACTTCCGTCATTTTTTTGTAAGTATCTAAATCATTTTCACCGTTGTCAGATATATCTATTTTCTGATTTTCTAAAAGTAGAGCTTGAATTTGATTTTCTTTTTCTTTTATTCTTTCTTGTATATCTGCACTATCATTTAATATTGAATTTAGATTTGCTATTTGTTTTTTTAATTCTCTAATTTCATATAATTTTGCTTTTAGCAAATCTATTTCTTTTTTTATATTTTTAGGGAATATAATTTTTCCTTCCAGACTATTTAGTTTATTTTCTGTTTGTCTAATATCATTTTGAATTTTAAATAGTTCATTTTGAGCTGTTTTTAGTTGAGCTTCAAGTGTTTCAGAATTTTTTGAACCTAAAAATGATTTAATTTTATTTACTTGAGTTTTAAGGTTTTGCCTTTCTTTTGCGGTCAGATTACCAAATTTAAGTTCTCTTTTTTTATTTTCTAATTCTGCAATTTTTTTATAAAATTTACTTAGAAAAGTTTTTTTTCTGTTAACTTCTTCTTTTTTTATTTTTCTTTGTGCTTCAAGTGCTTCTTTTTTTGATTTAAGTGCCAAGTATTCTAATATAAGTTTATGTTGCTCGTCTTTACCTATTTCGGCTTGAAGTTTTTTTGTTTCTTCTAATTCTTTCAGTTGACTTTCAAGCGTTTTTTCTATTTGAGCTATTTTTTCGTTAATATCATTTTCATTTTCAAAATTTGTCTGTTCAATTTTTGGCGGAGTTAAATTAATTTTTCCTTGTGTTTCATTAGCAATTGTTTTTGATATATCTTCAAGATAAGTTGAATATTTGTCTGAAATTTCACCTAATTGAAATTTTTGTGTAATGGCTCCAAAATAATTTTTCAAATTATTGATAAATACGGATACATTGGTGACATATTGCAAAAGTGGAGCATCATTTCTTTTTGAATTACATTCTTCGCATTCAGCAAGATAATTTGCAGTATTATCTTCTCCGCCTTTTGATTTAGGTTTTATATGTTCACAAGTTATAAAAGAAGGAGTAACAAGTCTGGACGCAATTTCTGCGGTGCTTTTGTCTGCATATTTTATAAAAAATTTTAGTCCTTCATCTTCAATATCAGGTATATTTTGAATTGCTTTTAAAAGCTTTTTTTTGATTGAATATTCACCTTGTATTTGTTCGTTTAATTCTTGTATAATTGTATATTTGTTTGGGTAGCCTTTATTGGTGCATATAGTTTCATATTTTTCTATTATTTCAAGTGCTTTTTTTCTTTGTTGCGAAGGAAGGTTGTTTGCCATTTTTTTTGCTCTTTCAAGAATATTTTGCTGTTCTTGAGAATATTTTAACAGTTTTTCATCAAGGTAATTTTTGGCAAGTTCTCCTATGTTTTTGTCTGGATATTTTTGTGCTTCAAGAGTTAAAATTTCTGCTGCACTTGCTTCGCTTTTATGAAAATATTTTTTATATTTTGATAATAATGCAATTAGTATTTCGCCTTTTGCATTTCTTGCAGTATTTACAAAATTATCAATTTGATTTCTTTGGAGCATAATTGTAGAGCAAATAGGACATGGAAGTTCATAAAGATTTTTTATTTCAAAATCAAATTCTTTGCAGCTGAAACCTTTAAAACATTGTTTGTTTTGTGGTTTTAAATAAAATTTATTAAAGTTGTTTATTTGTGTTATTTTCATAATTTAGTAGTATATTAAACTTATTAATTTTCTGTATTCTTCGTTGCTTAAGGCCCTATATTTTGTTCTTAATTTTCCAAGTATTTTTTGGTTGTAAGATAGTGTATCTTCAAGATTTTGGAGTTCTGTTGTTAAATTGGGAATATTTATAATTTCTTGTTGCATTGTTTTATTCAATTTTATTTTTCTATATAAGGTTTTGATTTCATCTAAAGTTTTATTTTGACTTATTCTATTGTACTCTATATATAATTTTTCAAGTTCGGGTAGTATCTCATCAATTTCTTCTAGCCTTATTTTTATAATTATTTCTTCCTCTTCATTTTCCGATAATCTTGCCAAATTTGCAAAATATTTTATTTCATCATTTTGAGCAAGTTCAAGTACTTTTTTTCTTATTTCGTCTTGTGCAATTTGTGTTATTTCAAGTGCATTTTGAGCCAGAATTCTATTTCCGGTTGATTTATGGTACTTGCCGATTTCTTCCGCTGCTTCGTATAATTCTTCAAAATGACAATATTTTCGGTATTCTGTGTCATCCTTTGGGTTTATTTTACCTCCATTAATTATTGCTTTGTTTTCATCTTCAAGTTCTTTTCTTTCCCTTTGAATAGAGGCAAGTCTTTCTTCAAGGAGTTCTTTATCAAATATTGAATTTTCAATTAAGTGTATTTCCTTAGCTATTGATTCAAGCTCTTTTATTGTTGTTTCTATGTTTTCAAGCGACAGATCAGGTTCACTGTTTTCATTAATTAATTTTTTTAAGGTATTTAGTTTTTCTGTTAAATTACCTATTTGTTTTTCAATTTCAAAAAGTTCTTCATTGATTTGCATTATTCTGTTATTGTTTTCTTCAAGCTGTGCAAGCTGATGTGATTTGTTTAAGCTTTGTATTTGTGCTTTAATTTTATCCGAATTTTTATTTGTATTGTCTTTTAATTCTTGCTCAAGTTGTGAAATTTTTTCTAAAATATCCATACAAGCTTCTTTTTCTTTTTGAGCAATTGATAGTTTTTTTCTTAAATCGTCTTCTCTTGCTTTTAATTCCGTAATTTTTGTTTGTGTTATTGAATATTGAGTTATGTTTTCATATTGAGGATGTTTTTTTAACTCGGTAATTTCTTGTTTAAGTGATAATATTTTTCCGATTAATTCGCTCATTTTGCGACTAATATTATTAATTTCCGCATTTCTCTTTTCAAGTATTGTTTTCTTTTTTTCATCATTATTGGTAGGGGGGACGGTTAGTTTAATTTTTCCATGGCTTATTTGCGAAATAGTTTCAATGATTTCTTCGATATAACTGTCGTATTTCGGGCTTAATTCTCCAAAATCAAGTGCTTTTTGTACGTCTGCAAGGTATTGTTGAAGTCCTTTTTGTATATCTTTTTTATTTTTTATCCATTCGTCAAATAAAATGTTACTTCTTGATGAGTTGCACTCTTCGCAATCGCAAATATAATTATTTGTTTTGTTTGGTCCTTGCTTCGATTTTGGTATTAAATGTTCGGTGCTTGGTGTGGTTTGTTTTATTAATTTACTTGCGATTTCTGTGTTTGAACGATTGTTGTCCGAATATTTTACAAAAAATGCGTCAATTTCATTATCTGAAGTAGGTATTTTGATTGCAATTTTTATTACTTGCTGCTTGATTGCAGGGTTTTTTATAGTAGATTGAATATCATTTATAAAGCTTTTTCTTTTAAATCTTATATCTGAAATTCCTTGAGCCCTGTTTCTATATTCATTTAAAACATTAAAGAAAGCTTCTTTTTCTTCATTCGGAAGCTCGATAGAGTTAATATAATCTCTGAGCTCATCCATTATTATAAACTGTTTATCTATTAAACTTTTTAGGCATTCTTGCGATTTTAATCTTACTAATTCTGCAAGGCCTAGTGTTGGATATTCAAGTGCAAGTTCTTTTAATATATTGACGACTTGTTGTTTTTGCGGTCTATATATTGTCTTTTTTCTGTTATTATTTTGATTTTTAATAAAAACAGATTCATCTTCATATTTTCCAAGAGCATTTTTAAGTGCTTCACCTTTTTTATTTGCTACATCTTCAATGAATGTTTTTTGTTGGGCATCATTTAGCATTAGAAGCCCGCATATAGGGCAGTGTAAATCTTCTAATTTTTTAATTTCAAAGTTCTTTTCACTGCATCGCATCGCTTGAAAACTTGTTGGGTTTGTTTTTTGTTTTGTTTTTGTATATGTTTTATTAGATTTAATTGTTTGAAAATTTATTTTCATAGCGATGTCTCGTCATAAATTGGGCTTTGTTTAATTAAAATCATTGCAAGTTCTGCTTTTTCTTTTAATTCTGCATAATAATTTTGATTGGGATATAGTTCTTTATTTTGAATCGCATAATCGCAAATTTTGCTAATTTGTTTCATAATGCTTACCATTTGTGAAATTATACCATAGACATTTCCTTCCAGACTTTTTCTTAAATATTCATTGGATGCGTTTTCCATATCGGTCATTTGTTTTGATGTTAGAGGGTTATATCCGGAGTTTGTTATTTTTCTGAAATTAGATATCGAATCATTGTTTTTATCATTTAAATATGCCCACAAATAACCGCAATAACCAGAGAAACTGTCGGAATAAACTGTTTCTTCAAGAGGAATTTTGCTTTCTGCAAGACTTCTTAGAATTTTGTCTTCGGTTTGTTCGTATATTTCTCTTGTCTCATCAAAATCGGCTTGTCGACTTTCAAAATTGGGTTCGTATTTAAGAATACCGGAAAGTCTTTGATTTATTATAAAGGGCATATTTTCGTCTTCTTTTTGTTCGGATGAGCCTGCGATATAGCTTACTATTTGGCATAATTGTTCAATATTAAGGTTTTTTAATTTTTTATCATATATTAGGCTTGCAAGCATGAGAGGGTTTAAACCTTGACTTTGGGCAAGAATTCTTCCTTTTGGCGTCAGACTTATTTGATTTTGATTGTTTTTTTCAATAAAACCCTGTTTTAATAAAACCAATCTATAATTTTCAAATTTATTTAAAAGAGAATGTTCAGTTCTTTCGGGATTTTTTGATAAATATACTTTAAAAGAAGATGCAATTATTTTTTTCAATTCTTCCATATCGCCATTATTTGCGAAATATTTTGCAAGTATTTGCCAGTCGGGTTTAAAGTAGCTTCTTAGTTTGCCCAAAGGGGAATCTATTAAATCATAAGCTTTTTGCAATTCGTCAGGTATTTCTTTTATTTGTTTTCCATTTTGTTTTCTTTGGGCTTTTTCAGATTTAAAGTTTGGGGTTCTGAGATTATATAAAACAGCATTGCCTAATGAGTCAATTCCTCTGCGTCCTGCCCTGCCTGCCATTTGATTAAAATCATTTACACTTAAATCAACATATTCAATTTCTTCTGTGAGCGGGTTGTATTTTTTAAAAGAGGTATCTGAAATAACTGTTGTTTTTGCAGGCATATTAATTCCCGTTGATAGTGTGGATGTTGCTATTACAACTTTTAGTAATTTTTTTGAGAACAATTCTTCAATAAGTTTTTTATATGCAGGTAATATTCCGGCATGGTGATATGCAAATCCTGATAGTAGCATTTTTTTATCAAAATTGCTTCCAAGATAAACTCCTTTTGATTGATAATCTTGTATAATTCTTGAAATTTGTTCTTTTTCTTCGTCGTCAGTTAAATCGACTTGTGCATTTTTTAGATTTTGAGCTATATCAGAACATACTTTTTTTGAAAGTTTGAAAATTAATGCGGGAAGCATGTTGTTATTTTTCAAGTCTTCAATAAGTTTTTCATAATTATCTTCATGATGTTCTATATGAATTCTGTTTGTTTGTTCGGTATCTTTTTCGATTAAAAGTTGTGTAATTTCTTCTTGCTCAGATTTGTTAAGGTCAGGATAAAAAGTGCTTAAGAGTTCTTTAAATTTATCTTCATCAGTTTCTTCAAGACCATTCATAAACATTTTTAATTTTTGTGCTTCTGTTTCATATTGTTCTTCGGTCATTTCATAATATTCACTGATCTTATTTTGTGCTTTAAATATTATTTCTAATGCTCTTTTTTGTCTTTCTGTCGGATTTTTTGAATCAAGATTGTTTAAGTTAACAAAACCCTTTTTAATCGGTATAAATATGCCATTTTGCTGCGTTTTTGCGTTTGGACTTTCTTCGTGAATATACCACACTAAAGGTACAAATCTTTCTTTGGAATCAACTTCAATTTTGGATACTTTTCTTTTATGATTCAAAGATTGTATCCAATTATAAAACTCGTTACTATTCCCTATTGTTGCCGAAAGACAAAGTATTTGGATTTTATCAAGGGGAGTATTTATAATTGAATTTTCCCATACATTGCCTCTATCTTCATCTGAGATATAATGTGCTTCATCAAAAATAACAGTTGCTATATTTTTTGAATTTTCTTTTAATTCACTTGATTGGTTGTTATATATTTCGGTGGTCATTATTTGTATCGGAGCATTTGTATTTATTTTAATATCGCCTGTTAAAAGACCTACATTGTTTTCTCCGTATATTTTTCTAAATTCTCTTAATTTATCGTTTGCGAGTGCTTTTTGAGGAGTCGTATATATTGTTTTTTTGCCTTTTTTAAGGTTTGTTGTCATTATATAATGTGCTACGGCCGTTTTTCCTGTTCCTGTTGGGGCACAAAAAATTACCGAGTCTCCTTCATATAATTTTTTTGCACATTCTAATTGGTCTTTATCCGGTCTTAGTTGATAAGTTGAACCGTCTTTGAATTTGATTTTCGGTAATTGAAAATAGTTTTCATTTAATGTTTCTTGAAAACTCGGTTTTGTTCGGATTTGCCCATAACCTTTAAAATTTATATTTTTTGAATAAATTGAACGATAATTTATGGGATATTTTTGGATATATTTTTTAGTCTTTTTAGAATTTATTTTAATTCCGGATTGTAAAAAATTGATATTTTGAATAGGTAAAATCATGATATTTTCTCGTTTTATTTTTTAAAATGTCCGTAAATAATTTTTTTTGCGTTACATTTAAAAATATTTGAGAAGAAAAGCGATGATTATTTATTTTAAGTGTCCACGAGAGGATTCGAACCTCTACATTCACGTTGTTGAGGGTGACGTTCTGTCCATCTGAACATATTAATA
>CALVGZ010000023.1 GCA_944327225.1 Candidatus Gastranaerophilales bacterium
TATGTTCAACAACAAATACTTCAACAAGTATCAACATCTTTGTTAGCACAAGCGAACCAAGCACCGTCAATAGCTTTAAGTTTATTATAAAAAGTGTAAGAGAGTTATATAATCACTGCCTCCAAGTTTTCTTGGGGGCTTTTTGTTATGTTTTTTAAAAATGATAATCTGTGGTATTTGGTTATTCCATATTTTTGTATAGCTTCTATATGTTTTTTTGTTAAATATCCTTTGTTATCTTTCCAGTTGTACATTGGAAATTCTTTGTCTATTTTATCCATGTATCTATCACGTGAAACTTTTGCTAAAATACTTGCTGCTGCGATTGAAGCTGATTTAGAATCACCTTTAATAATATATTTTTGAGGATTATTAAATTCTTTTATAAGTTTATTTCCGTCTACCAGTGTTAAAATGTTATTCTGATTAATTTGGTTAATTACATCCATAGCTGCATATTTCATTGCCAATAATGAAGCATTTAAAATATTTATTTGTTCTATTTTTTCAATTGTAATTGCTTTTATTGACCAAATAGAACTTTCTTTTATCGTTTCATATAGTTCATCTCTTGTTTTAGAAGTTAGTTTTTTTGAGTCGTTTAATTTAATAAAATTTGAAGTATTCGTATCCTTTTTAAAGCATACTGCTGCTGCCCATACTCCGCCCGCCGCTGGTCCTCTACCGGCTTCATCGCATCCGATAACGAAGTCATAGCTTCGGATATTCAGATTTAGACCGGTTTTATTATTTTTTTCATTTTCATCAAATTTAAATAAGTCCATATTCTTCAGGCCTATCCAGTGTAAATTTTCCTATTTTACCTTCTCTAAAACACGACAATATGATATTTGATGTTCTTAGTGTATCAGCTTTTTCACCTTTGAGAATCCAATTTCTCTTGAGTGCAATTTTCTCTATGTTGATATCTGTTTCATCCTGACTGAAATTAAAATATTGCTTAATATCTTTTGTGTATAGTTTGCTTAATAGTTCAATTAATTTTTCTGCAACATATTCACTATCATAAGCTTTTTCTCCGATCGAATTAACAAACGCTAATTTTATTGCTTGTTTTTGATCATCTTGAACGGTTGGGATTATACCCGGAGTATCCAGCAATTCAATTTTGTCATTTATTCTAATCCATTGTTGTTGTCTGGTCACCCCTGCTTTTGCTCCTGTTTTCGTTTTTGCTTTTTTTATTAATTTGTTTATAGTACTGGATTTGCCGACATTTGGCATTCCTATGACCATGGTTCTTGTTGCCCTTGGAAGAAGCCCTTTTTCGATTCTTCTTTGCATTGTTTGATTAGATAATTCGAGTACTTTATCGATAATTACATTTATATCTTTTTTGTTTAAAAGACTTGTTACTATTACTTTGCAATTATATTTTCTTCTGTATATCTCGGCCCATATTTTATTATATTTTTCATCTGATATATCGGCTTTATTCATTAAAATTATTTTGGGTTTGTTGGGGCATAATTCATCTGTTGTTTTATATTTGCTCGAATATGGTATTCTTGCATCAACAACTTCAATTATCACATCTACAAGATTTAATTTTTCTTTTAATTGTTTTTGGGCTTTTGCAATATGTCCCGGATACCAATGTATGTGTGTCATATTTTTTAAAAAATGCCTTGAATTAACTGTTTTTTGTAATTCAAGGCATTATAATCTTTTTTGAAAAAAATTATCTTTTTTCCATTTTTTCTCTGATACGTGTAGCCTTTCCTGAGCGTTCTCTTAAATAGTACAGTTTTGCACGTCTTACATCACCTTTTCTTAATACTTGAATTTTTTCAATTCTGGGTGAGTATATTGCAAATACACGCTCAACGCCTACGCCTTGGAATACTTTTCTTACGGTAATGGTTTTGTTGATTGAGCTTCCGCGTTTTTTAATAACAGTTCCTTCAAACGCTTGTGTTCTTTCTTTATTTCCTTCGATGATTCTTACAAAAACTTTAACTGTATCACCAGGATTTATTTCGGGCATTTGACGAGCTGTATATTCTTTTTCTAGTTCTGTAATTATAGGATTCATTTTTTTGTCCTTTTTGTTAATTGTTCCAGTATTATAAATCATATATTAAACATATTTTATAAACAAGTACTAAAAGTAAAATTTTATTAACAAAAATTAATTAATTTTTTTTATATCGGATAATAGTTTCAATGAGTATTAAGAATAAAATAATTACGATAATTTTTTTGCTTTTGATTTTTTTTGTGTTTTTGTTTTTAAATTCGAAATACAAAAACAATTCTTATTTTAAGGTATTAAAGGTTGTTGAGGCCGATTGGTTTTATATTGATTTTAACAAAAATAACAGTCTTGACGCTAATGAATTGGTAAAGCTTAAGAATATTAATGCTTTTTCTCCAATTTATAATAATTATTCAAAAGACAAATCAACAAAGCTCGGTATAAGTTATGTCGAATATTTAAGGGTTGGTTTTTTGGCAAGAAATTGGGCAAAAGATAATTTGGAAGGAGAAGTTGTACTTGTTAAATCAAAAGCTAAAAATTTAAAATATAATGCTTATTTGGCGGAAATTGATTATAGGGGAGTCGATTTAGGTGAGTTTCTTTTAAAAAACGGATTGGCATACGTAAATTCTGATTGTGATAATGTTTTATATTTACCAATACAAAATTTGCATCAAATAAAAAATAATGCAAGTGAAATTTCGAATCTTGAGTTTTTAATTGTTAATTTGCGTTCCCAAGCAGTTCATAAGTCTCTTTGTGAGTATGCAAAAGCAATGAGAAATGGTGAATTGGTTCTTAAGAAAGCAATTAAGAATATTCATCATTATTGTAAGGCTTGTTTTGGGGAAAATTATAGTGGAAATGTAACTTATGTTATTCCAAAAAGCAAGAATGTATATAAAAAATCATTGTATAAAAATTTTGGTAAGTTTGAAATATATTTAATTAATCCCCTTCAATATAAAAAACCTAACAATGATTGTATAACTGATTTTTCAAGACGAGTCATAAAGGAGATTGACGCATCTGTAAATTCAATAGATATGGCACTATATTCTTTCGGTGATCAAAAGGATATATTAAATGCTTTACGAAGAGCAAAGATTCGAGGAGTAAAAATACGTTCTGTTGTTGATTATAGTAAGGCTATGATTAACAATTATCCTCAAACAGTTGAATTTGGTAAGGAATTTAATTCTCATTTTGATAAGACTGAAATATTAATGCACAATAAATTTTTTATATTTGATGACAAAAAAGTTATTACCGGTTCTACGAATATTTCTTCGGCGGATTCCGGCGGATACAATGCTAATGTTGCTATTGTTTTTAATTCAAATGAAATTGCAGCATATTATAAGAGAGAATTTAATCAGATGTATGAGGGCATTTTTTCAAAAAGAAAGTCGGAAATTTCTCCCTTAAAAATAAATCTGGATAGTTCCGCAATTCGGATATTTTTTATGCCAAAAAGTAATGCAAATTTGAATTATATTATACCTTCCATAAAAAGTTCTCATGATGAAATATTGGTTTCTGCATTTTATTTAACCGACAAAGATATAATTTCGGAGCTAATATCGGCTAAAAAAAGAGGCGTTAATATCTTTGTTTTACTTGATGCTCTCGGTGTTTCAAATTTTAAAAATCGAGTAATGCAACTTAGAAACAATAAAATACCTACAAAAATTGAGAATTGGGGCGGAAAAAATCATGAAAAGACTATTTTGATAGACAGAAAAATATTAATTACCGGCAGCTCCAATTTTTCTGCGAATGGTTTATATAAAAATGATGAAAACATTGTTGTAATTGAAAATCCTGAATTAGCTTTGTTTTATCGTGATTATTATTTTTATTTGTTTAATTCAATTAAAGATAAGTACTTGAGAGCTTTTCCCAGAACTGAGGGATGGGATTCCATTAATTCATGCAGTGACGGAATTGATAATAATCATGACGGAAAAGTTGATATGGAAGATGAAGGATGTTTTGTATATAAAAATTCTCTTTAATGTTAAGCTATTTGCTATTTTGACAAAGTTTTTGTTATTATATTGGTAAAGAGAGTTGAAAAGGTGAGAAAATGGAATTTTTTAGAAAACATAGAAAAATTATTGTAATATTCTTAACTGTATTTTTGGTTGCCTGGATGGTTGGAATAGGAGCTTTTTTGAGCGTTTTATTTTAATTTATGAGTAATTTTAATTGTAAAAATAGAATATTTTTAATATTTCTTGCTGTGGTAATTTTTGTTTTTACAGTTCCGGTTTTTGCTGTTGATAAATTGGATGATAAAAAAAGCGAAATTGAAGCTCAGCGAGGTAAGGCAAAAAAAGAAATTCATAAATTAAAGCTATTGGAAAAAATTGAAACTAACAGACTGTACAAGAATCAGCAAAAGTTGGAATATACTCAACATAGTCTTCAAAAAAATAAAAGACGATATGTTGATGCTCAAAATGAAGTTGAAATTCTTGAAAAAAAATTAGATAAGTTATTAATTGAGCATCGCCGTCATCAGGCTTATACATCTAAAAGGTTGGTTCAAATTTTTAAACAAAAAAGAAACGGTTATATTGAATTTTTGCTTAATTCGGGTGATATAAATGCTTTTTTGGATAGGTTGTATTTTGAAAATATAATTATTGCTCAGGATAAAAAAAGACTAAAAGAAACTAAGGCAAGTGCCAGAGAAATTTTGGTTTTAAAATCAAGAATTGAAATGCAAAAGAAAAATCTTGAAGCAAATATTCAGACAATAAACAGACAACAAAGTGATATTCAGGATGCTATTTCAAAAAATGAAAAGCTTATTGAAAAATTAAAAACAGACAGAGCCACTTGGGAAAGAGCAGAAAAAGATTTGGCTCGTCAGTCGAGAGCGATTTCTCAAATGATTAATCAAGAAACCAAAAAAACCCAAAAAGAAGGTGTGAGCGTTGTCGTAACAGGCGGTTTTACTCGTCCTGTACCCGGAAGGATTACATCTCCGTTTGGTTGGAGAGTTCATCCTATATTTAAAAGAAAGATATTTCACTCCGGTGTTGATATCGGTGCTCCTTACGGTACTCCGATTAAAGCTGCAAATTCGGGAAGAGTTATATTTGTCGGTTGGTATAGCGGATATGGTAAAGTTGTTATTATTGATCATGGCAATATTAACGGTATTCCGACTACTACCTTGTATGCACACATGTCAACTACTATTGCAAAACAAGGCACAAATGTTGCTAAGGGCAGTGTAATCGGAAAAGTTGGTACAACAGGATACTCAACGGGGCCGCATTTGCATTTTGAAGTAAGACAAAAGGGCAATCCTACTAATCCATTAAATTTCATAAGATAGTTTGAATAGTGATTATTTTTGTTGTAAATTAGTTATAGTAAGACTATTGAGGGTTATAATTGCTTAGGTACAATAAGAGGTTAAGTTTATTTATTTGCTTGGTATTGTTTTTCATGCAATATCATAGAGCTGCTTATGCTCAATATGATATTATAAAAGCTGTTACAATTAAAAATGATGCTGAATCAACCGCCCAAAACCCTGAAAATTATATGCCTACATATAATGACCCTGAGTTACCTGATTTCAGCCCAGAGGATAGTTTGGGGAATAAACTTGAAAAAGGCTTTAAGAATTTTTTTGTAACTAGAAAACATAAAAAATCTAAGAAGAATATATTTGATATTATTGATGAAGAAACTGATTCCGAAATAAATAATCAAGAAATTACAAAGGATGAAGTTGATGCTACGCAAAATAATGTAAATAAAAATGTTGTTCAAGAGGACAATAATCAGGAAATAGATTCAAAAAACAAATTTCAAATAAATGCAGATAAAATTACTTATGATGATACAGATGGTAATGTATACGCAAAGGGGCATGTTGAAGTTATTGCAAAAGCACAGGGGGTAACTTTAAAGTCTGATGAAGCTGTTTTGGATAAAGCATCTCAAACCTTAAAATTATATGATAACGTAAAGATTTTAAAAGACGGTATTGAAATGGCGGGTGAATACTTGCTTGTTGATTTTAACGAGCAGAATATTTTAATGGATAATCCTGTTATAGAAGCTTATCAATTTAAAATTAATGCACAAGAAGGATATCTTATAGCAAATGATTTGCAGCTTATAAACGGAACTTTAAAAAGCAACAGACAGAGTGAATTTGCACTTGAATCTAGAGGTTTTCAAAAATATGAAAATGTTGCCCTTGATTATATAAGACAGAGGCATCTTGACAGAAGCAGTTTGGAGTCACAAAGAAAACAGGTATATGATATAAATACTAAGGAAATCATAATAACAAGTTATAAAGATCATAATTCTTTGTTGCTGAAGGGTTCAAATATTTATTATAATAAACACAAAATTATAACAAAATCTGATGTAGAGATAATTTCGGACAAAGAAAACAGAGTTTATGAAACAAATTCGGCTGAAGCTGGAACTTTAAGAAATTTTGGTACTTATGCCGGATATGGGATGTTATTTAAGCTTCCAAGAGGTCAGAGTTTAAAGTTGCTGCCCGCGTTGGTATATGGCGACAGTAATATAGGTGTTGGTATTATAGGTCGTCATAGAACTCCAAATAGTTTATTGGAAGCAGGATATGCATCTTCTACAACGAATTTGGTGGCTAGAGGAAGGTATAAATTTTCAGATGGTTTATCACTGCGGTATGGTAGAAATGCTTATATGCCCGAAGGGTTTATGGGTGCAAGGCGTTCCGGATATGCTGCACAATTAGAGTATGTAAAAAGCTATGCTGTACCTGATTTGGATGCAAGGTTTAATCATGGTTTTTATGCAGGTATTTTTAGTGATTATGAAAAACATGATCAGGAAAACGCTTACTGTACAACAAGATTTAGGTATATTGCAGAGCTTCGGAAACAATTTTTTAAATTTGAAAATAAAGAGCAAGATATGAGCATAGCTTTCAGCGGTTTGGCTCAAGGTGCCTCAACTTTATATGGTTCAGGTGAAACCGTTGGTGTAGCTAGAATTGGCCCATTTATAACTACCAGAGTTAAACGTTGGGAGTCCAGTCTTGGTTATATGTTTGCCGGAATTCACGGCGATAGCCCTTTTGTATTCGATAAATACAGGTATGGCAAATCTTCAATTATGTTGAATGAAAAATTTAATTTTAATGACAAATTTGCCCTCGGTTTTAGAGCAGTTGTTTCACCTCTAAAGGATAATTATGAAGAAGACTTGCTTACCGAATCAAGATTTTATGCGATATTTGGTCCACAGGATTTGAAATTGTGCGTTTCTTATGATTTTGTTCGTGATATTGCTCATCTTGATTTTCTGTTTTTACTTGGTTCGGATTCATCAAGAATTAATTTTGATAAGTTAACAACAAAAGATGCTGATGGTGGCAGAGAAAAGAGAGATTTTTATAAATCAAAGCCTGTAAAAATTGAAGTTCCTGAAAGCATTTAGTTTTCCATCAATGTTTTAAATTTGTTAAAATCTTCTATTGTATCTATTCCTGTTGGATTTAAGTCAGTTATGGCTATTTTTATTTTCATGCCGTTTTTTAATGCTCTCAGTTGTTCAAGGCTTTCTTGTTTTTCGATATCCGCCTGTTCCAGTTCGGTTAATTTGTTAAGAGACTCTTTTTTATAACAATATATTCCAATATGGGCGTAGTAATTTGCTTCATTTTGATTTCTTTCGTATGGAATTGGGCATCTCGAGAAATATAGTGCGTTAAAATTGTTATCAAAAACGCATTTAACGCAATTTGGGTTGTTTATTTGTTCTTTTGATGTAATTTTACGTACAAGTGTCGAAATATCTGCCGTTGAATCTTCTTGCAGAGTTTTGATTGCTAAATCAATTACTTCAGGTGTTATTTGGGGTTCATCGCCTTGTAAGTTTAATATATATTCAAATTCAGGATGTCTCTTTGCTACTTCCGCTATTCTGTCAGAGCCGGATTTATGGTTTTCGCTTGTCATTTCGCAAATTCCGTCGAATTTTTCAACGGCTTCTTTTATTCTATAATCATCCGTTGCAATAATGACTTCATTACCCAGTTTTGACTTTTTAGCTGCTTCATATACATATTGTATTATGGGCTTATTTTTAACAATTAACAAGGGTTTTGCAGGTAATCTTGTAGAGCCATATCTTGCAGGAATGATAATTGCGGTTTTTTTCATTTTAATCCTTTTCTTAGTAGTATTTTGCACCAAGTGCAATTACTTTTTTTTGTACTTCATCTATTAAGTCTTTTTCTTCCGGTTCTGTTGACAAAAATTTTTCATAAGCAACGAGTGCACTTTTTTCGTCTTTAATTTTTTCATAAGCTTTTCCAAGTTGGTAATATGCCATATAATATCCCGGATCATATTCTATAGCTTTTTGTAAATCAATAATTTGTGCGGCATTTCGGTTCATTGCATCATAAACAAGAGCCCTATAATATAATATCTGTGCATTTTTTGGATATTCTTTTATTCCTTCATCCAATATTGAACTTGCTTTTAGATATTCTTTCTTTTCGTAGGAGTTATATGCTTTGTTTACAATTTGAGTTATTATTTTTTGATTTACAAAAGCTAAAAGTTTAATTGCTTTTTCGTTTTCATTGTTCAGGTTGATTGCTTTAATAAGATTTGCTTTTGCTGTAACGAAACTGTTTAGCTCCATATATGTAAGACCCATATTATAATATATATCGGAATCCGTCGGATTTAGTTTTTGGGCTTGTCTGTAATTTTGAATAGCACTTGTAGGTTCTCCCATGAGTCTGTATGTGTTTGCGATTGCTATATATACCGAAGTATCCTTTGGGTTTATTTTAAGATATTTATCAAGTGTTGTTTTATATTCGTTATATTTCTTAGGATCTTTTGAAATTGCCCTTTGGCGTTCTTGTTGAATTATTTTATTTTCTCTTTCAAGCTGTAATTTTTCTTCCAGTTGTTTTTGTTTGCTTAATTCATCTTGCTTTTCTTTTTCTTTTTTAAGTATCTGTTTAAGTTGATTTTTTTCTTTATTTGTTAATTTATTGTCATCTTGTTTTTTTATTATTTTTGTTGTTTCTTTTTTTTCTTGTTTTAGTTTTGGTTCGTTTTTTTTGTTTTCATCAGCTATTTTTCTTGCTAATAGTTTTTCCTGTTCTATCTTGTTCATTTTTTGTGCGAATTTTTTAAAGTTTTTTGCTCCTTTTTCGTCATTCATTTCCGTCAGAAATTCTGCAAAAGCAAGACATTCTTTTGGTGTTACTTTGTAGTTTTCTTGGTTTAAATATATTTTTTCAAGAATTTTATCTGGTGTGTATTTTCTTTCATAAATTCTATAGAGTCCATATATTGCTTGTGAGGAATTTGGATTTTGGCTTAAAACTTCTTTAAATTCCTTTTCGGCACTTAAAAGATTTCCTGTATTTGCATATGACTTTGCTTTTGATATTTTAATCATAGTGTCGTTTGGAAATTCTTTTAAAATATCTTCGTAAACACTGATTGCTTGTTCATCTTTGCAATCGCAGAAGAATAAATCTCCGAGGTAATATTTTAAAAATATATCGTCGGGATTAATTTTAATAGCTTTTGTGTATGCGATGTATGAGGCGTCTTTTTTTCCTAATTTACTGTATATATCCCCAAGTGTTTCATATAAGTTATTGGCATCATACTTATTTTCCGGTGTGATTTTGTTTTGTATAACGTATTCAATTTCTTTTAAAAGATTTTGGTCATCTGTCTTTTGAACCGTATATTTTAAATATTCTATCCCGAGTATATTTTTGTTTTCTTTTAAATACAATTTTGCCAGTCTATATGACGCAAGAAAGTTATCGGGATTGATTTGTAGAGATTGTTTATAATAAGAAGCAGTTTTTTTGGGCGGTTTTGCTGATCTGGCGGATATATCTCCCAACAACATGTAGCATAGACTTGGTTCTATATTATTTTCTATTAAATCTTTCAATTCGTATATTGCACTATTAAATTTCTGTTCTTGTATGAGTCTTTCTACATCTTCTATTCTTGCTTTGGTTGAGTAATCTATTTTATTTTGGACAATATATTTATCAAGCTTTTGCTTAGTTTTTTTGTATTGTGGTGAATTTTTGTCATTTAAGGTAGAAAGTTGTGCTCTGATTAAGTCAAATTCCGTATTTTTTATGCTTTGTCCAAAGGCATTAAAGCCTATCATCATTTGAAAAAAAACAAATAATAATATGGATTTTTTAATTTTATTTCTTTTTTGTTTTAAAAATTCTACCTCTAAAATTTTTCCCATGGCTTTATTTTAATATAAAATTAACTTAAATGAAATAAACTAAAGACTATTGTTAAAATTTTTAATAGTTGCATTTTATTTTGATAAGTTTAATAATATTGTTTATGAAAAAGAACTTTATTTTATTTGTTTGTCTGTCATTGTACGTGAGTTGTTTCCAAACTCAAGTATTTGCCAAGATGAGTTCCGAGTCGAATAAGCTGTATAATAGTGCGATTGTTCATGAGCAGGAAGGTAATCTTGAACAGGCTTTGTTTTATATTCAGAAAGCTCTGAAATATTCTCCTGATGATGCAGTTTTAAACATTAAACTTGCTGGTTTATATAGTGCCATGGGTAAATATACCGATGCTGTAAATGCTTATAATAAGGCAATTACGCTTAGGCCTGAGGATGGATTTTTGTATATAAGTTTGGCAAATTTATATATGCAATCTTATGATTATAAAAACGCACTTACTTTTTATGAAAAAGCACAAACTTTAATGCCTGAATATAAGTATAATTATATAAATATAGCTAATGCAAAAAATTTGCTGGGTGATAATAATAGTGCTATTTTATCTTATGAGCAGTTTTTGTCAGTGTATCCTGAAAATTTGGAAGCTCAGGTGGCTATTGCTAATATTTATCTTGAACAAAACGATTATGATAAAGCAATTGAAAAATTTGCTTTAGCATTAAGAAATAATCCATCCGAATTTCGAGATTATTCGAATTATGGATTGGCACTTTTACGAAAGGGCGATTATCCGAAGGCTGAAATTGCTTTTAAAAGTGCTGTCGGAATTAATAAAAATGATGCAATGAGCTATGCTAATTTAGCAGTAGTTCAAATGAAACAAGATAAGTTATTAGAAGCTGAAAATTCTTTTAAAAAGGCTTTGGAGTTAGATGGGGAATTAAATGCCATTAGGTTTGATTATGCTATTTTATTGGATAAGAACAACAAGTTATCTGATGCTATAGAGCAATATAAGTTGTTTATAGAGCATTATCCGGATAATATTAACGGATATATAAATCTTGCAATGTTATATTCAAAAAATTCCGATTATAAAAATGCTATAAATGTGCTTGAAAAAGCAAAAGAATTAAAACCTGACAATAATTACATTAAATTTGAATTGGCAAGAATGTATCAAAATAATGCAGAGTTTAATGACGCACTTAAATATTATAATGATGTATTAGCGGTCGATAAGTCGAATTATTTAGCTTATTATAATAAGGGTGTTGTTTTATCCGAAACAGGCAATTATACTGATGCCGACTTAATATATAACCAATTATTAAAGGCTGATGAGGAAACATTAGCAAAAAATAATGTTTCATTAGAGGACATCAAGAGTGATAAAGTTGACAACCTTATAAAGCAAGCGGAGAATTTTTATAATTCCGGTGATTATAAAAAATCTCGTGCTATTTATTTAAAATTAATCACAGAAAATCCTGATGATTACAGGGTTTTGCTTGGGCTTGCTGATAGTTCGTTGGCTCTTAACATGAATGAATTTGCAAAAGACTATTATGAAAAAGCACTTGTTATTGATAATACAAACCCAAATGCACTTTCTCATTATGCTCAGGCCTTGTATCTTTTAAAAGATTTTGAAACTGCTGATTCTGTTTTGGATAAAGCGATTGAATGTGATAGTGATGATGATAAATTGTATTACAATAAGGCACTTGTAGAATATGAACTTAAAAAATTTGATTTGGCTTTAATAAATGTTAAAAAAGCATCAGTATTAAAACCTCTTGAGCCTGATTACTTTTATCTTGAGGGGTTAATTTTAGAAGCTGACGACAATTTGAAAGATGCTATTTTTGCTTATGAAAAATTTATCGAATTGACAACTGATGAAGCATTAAAGTCTCAAGTTCAGGTCAAAGTTAAAACATTATACGATAGTTTGGTACAATGAAAAAAGTATTACTAATTCTTTTTTTGATGTTTATACTTGTAAATCCTTCTTTTGCTTGGGGTAAAAAGCCAAAGAATCTTTTGTATTTCGGACATTCTGAAGGTGAAATCGAGAAGGCAGTTATTGACAATATTGAAAATAAGAATGTTTTTAAAATTGGTGAGAAAATTTATTTTCTTACTTATGTACCCGAAGGGTTTAAGTCAGATTACATTAAATATCAAATAGTTAAACTAGATGATAATGCACATGTCGCGGGATATACAAGAATTAGAAACATAACTTGTAGGGTAAAAAATAAAAATTATTATTCTGATTATTTTATTTTGTTTGAAGAAGGAAAATATTTTCTTCAGGTTTTCGATATTCGAAATTTACACCAATGGCTTGTAATTGGGGGATTTAGGGTTGTTGAATAGAGTTAGAACTTTTTTTGAAGATATATGTTTTAACATTAAAAATAAGTTATTTTCTTCAAAATATGTTATTAAAGGTAAATGCAAAAAATGCGGAAAATGTTGCAGAAATATTTTGTTTTCAACCAAAGATGGTTATGTGAAATCTGAAGAGACATTTAAAAATATGCAAAAGAAATACAGATATTACCGTAATTTTCGTATTTCCGGTAAGGTTAAAGACAAGATGGAATTTCAAAACGGTGCTTTGACTTTTGAGTGCAAATTTATTTCTAAAAAGAATAAATGTTTAATTTATCCGTTTCGCCCCATTTTTTGCAGAGATTATCCGAATATCAATCCCGATTTAATATATAACGGAGTTGAAATGTTGGATGGTTGCGGTTTTTATTTTGATGTGAATAAAAAATTTTCCAGTTACTTGAAATGAGTTTATTCGTATTTTATTCCTGCTTCCTTAAATCTTTTAAATACTTCTTGTAGTCTTAGTATTGGCTGCACCAGGGACACTCTGAATCTATCGTCGCTCATTGCTCCAAATGCACTACCCGGAGTTATAAGTACTCCGGTTTTTTCGAGTACGTATTTGCAAAAATCCATTGAGTTTTTAAATGTTGATGGTATTTTTATCCAGAAATACATTGTGGCATCGCTTCTTGGTGCATAAAATCCAAGTTCATTAAAGCCTTGTGCTACAATCTCACGTCTTGCATCATATTTATCCATTATATTTTTTACATAGTCTTGTGGCATAGTAAGTGCTGCTATACAAGCATCTTGAACTATTGTTGACGTGCCGTAATCTATATTTGATTTCATTGCGTATAAATTTTGAATGAAGTCTTTTTTGCCGACTGCAAATCCGCATCTCCAGCCTGCCATATTAAATGTTTTAGTGAAAGAGTGGAATTCTATTGCTATATCTTTTGCACCGTCTATGTTAAAAATGGAATAGGGGCGGTAATTCGAGAAGCAAACTTCACCATAAGCTAAATCAGAAACAAGTAAAATGTTATTTTCTTTGCAAAATGCCACAACATCTCTCAAAAAGCTTTTTGGTGCAACTGCACCGGTTGGATTGTTCGGATAATTTATAAAAAACATTTTGGCCTGTTTTGCAATTTCTTTAGGTATTTCATTTAAGTCAATTAAAAATCTGTTTTCTTCTTTTAATTTTACAAAAAAAGGTTTCCCGCCTGCAATTAATGTGCCTCTGCATAATACCGGATAATATGGGTCTGGAATTATATTTATGTCATTTTCATCAGTGTAAGCCATTGCAATATTGGCTAGTCCCTCTTTTTCTCCTATTAATGTTTGTACTTCATTATCCGGGTCAATATCAACAAAGTATCTTTTTTTCATCCAATCCGAAATGGCTTTTCTTAGTTCGGGTTTACCTCTGAAATTCGGATAGCCGTGATTAACGGGATTTTGTATAGCTTCAAGTGCGACTTTAACAACGGGATCAGGTGTTGCTCCGTCCGGGTTTCCTATTGAAATATCAATTACATCAATACCTTTTTCTATTGCCTTTTGCTTTAGTTCCGCAAGTTCGGCGAATATGTATTTAGGCAAATTTAAAATTCTTTTGGATGGTTTTATTTCTTTTATTTGAGTACTCTCCATAACAACCTCTATTCTTTTATAAATATAAAAAAATAAGCCTCGAATATCGAGGCTTATTGAGTGTTCTTTAAAAACTTATGCTTGAGCCTCGTCAGCAGAAGTTTCCGCTTCTTGTGCGGCTTGTGCTTGGGCTGCTTTTTCTTGTTCTAATTTTGCTTGTGCTTTTTTAGAAAGTTTCTTTGTTTCAGCTTTTTTATAATTCAAACTTCCGTCTTCATTTGCATTTTTAATTAAATACATAACAGTTTCGGTTGCTTGCGCACCTTGAGCAAGTCTTTCCTTTGCTCTTTTTGTGTTTAATTTCATTTCTTTTGTTTTTGGATTGTAATAACCAAGTTCTTCAATCGGAGCTCCCTCTCTTTTTGAACGACTATCTATTACAACAATTCTGTAACTTGGATTTTTCTTATAACCTAATCTTTTAAGTCTTATTTTAACCACTTTGATAAATTCCTTTTTTGTTTACTGTCTTAACTCTATCAAACTATAAACATATTTATTTTGCAAGTAATAAGAAAATTTATTTGTTAATTTTTTTAATAAATCTTCCTTTGGATTAAAACAGTGTTATTCTTTTATTATGATAAAAGATGCCATAAATATGTTAATTCAAGGCTATAATTTAACATCTACGGATGTTAAGGAAGTGTTTGACGAAATTTTATCGGGCTTAGCTGATGAAATTCTTGTTTCTTCATTTTTGACCGCTCTCAAGATTAAAGGCGAGACCGTCGATGAGTTGTCTTCTTCTGTTTTGGCTTCCAGAGATTCTTTTAAAAAGTATAATTCTCCTTTTTCAGGAGATGAAATGTTTGAAAACATATTGTTTTATAATCTTTCTGATTGTTTTGACATTTCTTTTGCAGTTGATGTGGTTTTGTCCGCTTCTGATTTAAAAGTTGTCAAATATTGTTTGATGTCTGATATGGATTTTAATAAGAGTTTTAAGACATTAAAATATTTTGGTGTAAATAATTTTGATTATAATGAAACATTATTTGAAAAACTTGGATTTTCTTATTTCGTGTTTCCTTCGGATGAAAATTATGTTAAATATACAAAAAATCTTTCACGCGTTTTGTGTTTTAAAAATATTTTAAATTTGTTGGATAAAATGTTAAATCCATTAAAAGTAAAGAATCAGGTAATTGGAGTTTTAGAAAAAGATGAGGTTGAAAAATTTGCTGATATGTCTTTGAAATTAAACAATTCCAATACTATGGTGTTATCTGGTTGTAATAATTTCCCTTTTGCTTCTATTGAGGGTGAAACGTTTGTTGCTGAGGCTTGGAAAAATAAAATTTTTACTTATGTTATTACTCCAGAGCTTGTCGGTTTAAAACAGGCATCTTATGATGAAATCAGATGTGATAATTTATCGCATGGATGTGAGATTATTAAAAATGTTTTTGATAATAAAATATTGAATGCTTCTTATGATATAATTGTATTAAATTCTGCTCTTTCACTTTATATTTCTAAGAAAGCGGATTCAATTATGGACGGTATTTTACTTGCTAAGAAGATAATTGATTCCGGATTGGCAGGAGAGAAGTTGGGTCAGATTATTAAATATACTGATAATTTATGATTGTAAAGAAAATGTCTTAAATTTATAATTTTAATCTATGAATAAATTGAAGTTAATTTTTATATTTTTTTCGTTTATTTTTTCTTGTTGTTTTGCAAATATTGAACAGCAGGAAGAATACAAAAATGATTATTTGTATTCGGACGCTTATTTTGATTATTTAATTGAATGTGCTTCTCTTGAAAAACAAGCTAAGGATGAAAAAGAGAAAGAATTGAAAAAGGAAAACGATATTAATAATCAACCAGAAGATGAAATAGTTGTCTCTGATAAGAACGATGTAGATAAACAGGATGAAATCGTTGTGGCGGACAGTGTACCTTTTAAACTACGAATTGAAAATTTTTCCTCTCCCGTTAAGTATGGTGAAACTTTTAAAAAAATTGATTCAAAAACAATAATTCCTGTTAATGAAAAGTTTAGTTTTATTCAAAATATGACGCAGGTTAGAAATAAATATAATAGTAACGATTATAAAATACTTGCTGGTGCAGAATATGTGCCTTGTAAATATTTTTCCGTTGCTTCGGGTATGGAAGCAAATTATAGAGACATAGACCAAATTCCAACTTCAAGAAAACTTTATTTTACCCCGAGTTTTTTTCTGGGCGATAAGTTTTCTTTAAGTTTTCATAATAAAATTGATACCAATACTCATTCGACCGACCATGATATAGGTTTAAATATGTCTCCTTTTAAATCTAAATTTATGGATTTTGGAATATATGCAGGTATGACAAGAAATACTTCCGGTTCAAATAGCCAGAGTGCATTGTTTAAGACCAATTTTTACTTTTTTTAATTATTTATTTAAATAGTTTTTGTTATATTCTGCCATCATTTCAAGACTTGTCATAAGTGCCTGATTTGTATTGTCGTATCCGCTTGAGCCGTTGCTTTGTGCTTGTAGGTTTGCAAGTTCCGCACTTAAACTTTTAAGTTCTTTTAGAGCATTTATATTATTCTCGTTTGCTTTTAAAAGTTGCTCCAGTTTTCCTTCTATAGAAATAAGAAGTGTGTTAAAGTTTGTACCTTCTTTTACTTCAATGCCTAATTTTTGTGCTAAGGTTTTTGCTTTTTCAAATAAATCGCTTTTTTGTTCATTTTTTGAAAAAAGGCTATCTTCTTGCTTTGCGTTTTTCGTTTCTTGTGCTGCAATTAATCTCTTTGCTTCACTTTCTGTTGTGTTCGCATTAAAAGGAATACTCAGTTCAATCAGCTTTTCTCTTGTTTCTTGAGTCAGTTTTTGATTATATGCACCATAAGAATTCATTAAATTGTAGTTTACCGAACTAATTCCCATAATAACTTTTCCTTAATGTTTTTCCTTAAAAAAGCAATTTTTAATTGCTTTAACCTTTCATTTTTTATTTCGGCAAAAGTTAGTAAAAAGATTAGTATTTTTGTTTTATTTGTAATAATTCTTTACAAATTTTTAAAGATTAAAAATGTGTAGTCGCTATCTATAGAGTTTATTGCTTTAAATATGTTTTTATTATTTGTATCAATTTTATAGTATTCGTTGTCTATTTTTTTATATTGTACTATTTCTCTGAGGTAAAAGTTTTTTGCAAGAATATCTATTATATTGTATAAGGTTTTTGATTTAAGTGCATCATATAAAAATTTTGATTGGTTTTGTGTTATATTTGGATTTTTGAAATGTATTTTTCTTAGGATATTTGTGTATTCGGTATTGTTTGCACATCTGATTATGGATGTATTTGAAATTGGTTTTGAATTAGCTTTATCAACTATAAGTATAATATTATTTGACTGTTCTCCGTTTTGGTCATAATTTTCAATAAAGAATTTTGTGATGAATTCATTTGGCATCTTTTCTGTGAGATAATTTTGTGTGAGAAAATGAATATTATTTTTATTTATTGTTTTTGCTTTCTTGCTTACTATATTCTTTATTACCTTTTTTTTGTTTTTGCCTTTTAACATTTCATAGTCGAAATTCATAATTGACAGTCTTTTATAATAAAATTTTCCGTATGTTCCAAGGTATGGCATTATTATAAAATCGTCCGATGTTATGCTGTAGTCTTTTATGAAGGTATTAATGCATCCTATTGTCGGATAATTCTTTTTTATCGTTACATTGAAGGAATTTATTTCAGGTGTTATTATTTGAATTCCTATAATTGAAAATATGATAGCTATTTTAATAAAGTCGTCTTTTATTAAAAAAATTCCGTATGACATAGAAATTAAGACCGATAAGTAAAATATTAAAAAGTATAGTGGTGATACATCGATTTTTTCATATAACATAGGAAGTAAAATAAAAATTGAATATAAAACAGAAATCATAAAAATCAGTTTTATTACAGGATTTTTTTTGATTGCTTTGGATGTTAGTATTATGGCAACAAATATTGGAAAAATTGAACCGAATAATAATGAAATCAGAATTTTAAGAGCATTTATTTCATTTATGTTTTGGTTTAAAAACAAGCTATAAATCATACCAAGCGTGCTTTTTGTTTGAGTAGATGAGGATTCAAAACTTAAATAGGGACTAAAAAATTCATTTAGTGTCAAATATATTGAATTTAAATTTAAACCTATTCCGTTATACGTTTCTGGTATAAGTAATTTTGTCCAATTTATATATTGAATTATTAATATGGGAAGTGTAGCTAAAAATGCGATTGAAGAATGTATAAGCAATTTAAGAGTTTCATTTTTTCTTTTTTTGGTTATATATAGTACGGCTAATTCCGATAAGACAATCAAGAAGCCGAAGGTATCAATGAAAATGCAAATAATATTTGCGATTGTGAGCTTTTTAAAATTTCTTTTGTTTGGCCTATAAAGGAAGTCTATTATATTTTTAATTAGTATAGTATAGATAAATATAATTAAACAATACGGAGCAATCAGGTTTGTATAATAAGTATAAAACTGAGAAACAGAAAGAAAAACCCCGATAAATAACCCAAGAAGTAGTCCGTTGGTCCCTTTGATGATTTTTTTTGAAATATTTATTAAGGTTATTATCGTTGCAAATGAAATGATTGAGTTTATTATTCTTATTGCTATTTCATTTTTAAAAATTACCTGAAAAAAGTGTATTATAAAATAATATGCAGGTAAAAAATATGTATTTAAGGTTGTTTCTTTTAATATTTCAAACGGGAAAGAAAGATTGGAAATTGCCAGTGTTTTAAATTCTATTTCATTTATTCCGGTATTCGACGTAATATAACAGATTCTAAAAACGGCAAATATTAAAAAAACAATTATGTATGGAACTAGATTGGCACCGGTAATTTTTTTCATAAGTTAAGTATAGCTTATATGGATTAAAAAAAGCAAATTAACTAGCTCTTTTTAATATTTGAATTGATTTGTTGTCTTCGTCTTGCCAGATTGAATCACCTATGTTTTCGCCTGAGTATATTGTAATTGTATCGTAGTTGTCGTCGTTATCCAATATTAAAAGATAATAATCTTCGAGCCAAGGATTTTTATATACCTTCGAGTGTTCACCTTCCCCGATTTTACCCCTTTTTATTACACCTTTTGCTACCCATTCCATATCCCTGAACATATCTATTGCATCTTGAGGATTTAATATTTTTTTTATCTCCTCGGGAAGAGTTACGTACTTTTTTATGTATCTTACATTGGTGCCAAATGATATAGTGTCCTTTTCTAATGGTTTAATAAAATTTGTTTTACTATTTTCTCGACTTTCCTTGTGCCTCAGCACTCCAAACGTGCCAAAGCTACCAATTGGTGGAATTTTCATACTTATTTCTCTTTTCTTTTACCTAACAACACTTGATTTTCTATATTTATTTTAGCAGATTTATATTAAAAAATCTATAATGTTTTTAAAGTATTACAAAACTAAATATAGTATAAAATACACTTGTAGTGCATTTTTTGATGTTGTACTGTAACTATATTTTTGCTTTAATAGTTTTATGAAAATATTGCATCTTGCGGATTTGCATTTGGGAAGAAAAATAAATGATTTTTCTTTGATAAATGATCAAAAATTTGTTTTAAATCAGGCAATCGAACTCGTTTTAAAAGATAAAATAAAAATTGTTTTTATTTCAGGTGATATTTTTGACAGAGCAGTTCCTTCCTCTGAGGCTTTAGAGTTGTTTGGTGATTTTTTGTTAAGCCTTAGCAATGCTCATATTAAGTGTTATATTATTTCGGGAAATCATGATAATATTGAGAGACTTTCTTATTTATCCGATTTGATTAAAAATTCAAATATTTTTATTTCAAAAATTTTTTCCGGTACTTTAGAAAAGTATCCATTGAATGAAAATATTGACTTGTATTTAATGCCTTACTTGTATCCTGCTCAAATTCGAAAATTTTACCCTGATATTAAAATATCGGATTACAATTGTGCAATTAAAGCTGTTATTGATGATGTAAATATTGATAAAAATAAAATTAATATAATACTCGCTCATCAATTTGTGACTTCGGATAATATTATTTTGTCTGATAGTGAACAACATTCTGTTGGCGGGATTGATGCCGTTAGTCCTAATGTATTTGAAAAATTTGATTATGTTGCACTGGGACATCTTCATTGTCCTCAAAAAGTTCTATCTGATAAAATAAGGTATGGCGGATCTATCCTTAAATATTCTTTTAATGAGGTTAATCAGAAAAAACTTTTTACTGTTTTGAATATTGATAAATACAATAAAATTTCATTCGAGTTCCATGAAATAGAATTTTTGCATGATTTAAAAATCTACAAAGGCTTTATTCGAGATTTTTTAAAAGAAGAATTTTATTTAAATATTAATAAAGATGACTATATCCAATTTGTTCTATTCGATGACTATGTTACCGATGCAAAAAAGAAATTGTCCGCAATTTTTCCTAATATTTTGTTTTTAGGGTTTGACAACAAATTTACAAAAGCTATTAATTCTCCTCCGTCTGCTTTTATTGGTGAGGATAAAAATATATCAGAACATTTTTTTGATTTTTATAAATTGCAATGCGATGGAGATATTGATGATGAAAAAAGAAAAATATTGTCGGATATGTTGAGTTCTCAGGGAGAAGGTGAATAATGCGTCCCTTGAAGCTTACTATGCAGGCATTTGGTCCTTTTTTAAAGAAAGTTATTATTCCTTTTGAAAATTTGGATAAATGTAGTTTATACTTGATTACGGGCAAAACTGGTTCCGGTAAAACTACTATATTTGATGCAATTTCTTTTGCACTTTTTAATCAGTCTTCCGGTTATTTGCGTGGTACAAATTCTTTTAGAAGTCATTATGCTGATGATAAGCTTGAGAGCTTTGTTGAATTTACTTTTGAGCATAATGGCGAAATATATACGGTTATAAGAACTCCTTTTTACGAAAGAAAAAAGCAAAAAGGTGAAGGTTTTATTTCGATTAATTCCAAGGCTCAACTCACATTACCTAATTCAAAACTTGTTATAGGAGTAAAAGAAGTTGATGCATATATTGAACAATTACTTGGAATAAATGGTGCTCAATTTGGTCAGATAGCACTATTGGCACAAGGTGAGTTTTTAAAGATTTTGAATTCGGATACTCAAAAAAGAGGTGAAATTTTTAGAAGTATTTTTAAAACAAAGATTTATTCTGATTTTTCTTTATCTTTAAAAAAAGAATTTGATTTGATTAAGTTAAAACATTCGGAATTAAAAAAATCCATTTTGCAATATATTTCGCAAATTGATTTAAAAAATGAAAATATTATCTCTTATGTTGAAAAATATTTGAATAATGACTGTATTTTTAATGTTGATGAGTTTGTTTTGGTTTTTGAAAATGAAATATCAAATATACAAGTCGAAATAAAGAAAACTGAAAATATACTTTTTAAAATAAATGAAGAAATAAAGCAAAACGATTTAATAATTTTAAAGGTTGATGAAAAAAATGTTTTAAAAAAAGATATTGATACATACTGTGAAAAAATTTCAGTCGTCAAAAAAGCCCATTCTATCGTTAAAGCAGAATATGATAAGCTTTTTGATAAGAAGGATTTGCTGGATAGTTTAAAAATTAAAATTGATAAATCAAATAATTTATTAAAAAAACTTGATCAGCTTTTTGAATGTCAAAATGAATTGAATAAGATTAATTTGTTAAAATCAAGTCTTGAGTTTGAAATTTCCAAAGTTAAAAATGAATATCTTGAAAATTACGGTAAATACATTGTTTTTTTGAGAAGACAATTGGAAACAAAACAAAAAGAGTTTATTTTGCTTCAGGAAAACTATAGCAAGTGTAATGCAGAATATGTAAATTTGAATAATAAATTCTTATCAATGCAGGCAGGAATTTTAGCACTTGATTTAAAAGAAAATTTGCCTTGTCCAGTTTGCGGTTCCGTAGAGCATCCAAAACCTGCAAAATTAGCCGAAGATATTTCTTATGAATTTGTAAAAAATGCTAAATTCGATTTGGATTGTGCAAGTGAAAATTTGTCAAAAGTTTCTTTGCAATGCTCTTTAATCGAAAGTGATTTAAATCTTGTTTTAAATAATTTTAATGTACTTTTGGGTCGTTTTTCAATTCAAAAATTTAACTATGATATTGCCTATAGCGAGTTAGTTGAAAAAGAAGAATTTGAAAAAAGAATTTCTGAATTTGAAGATAAAATTTTGAAAAAAGAAAGTCAATTAAATGATGTTATTAATAGAATTACGGTTTTAAATTCTTCAATCGAAATATTTAATAAAGAGTTTGAAGAAATTGATATAAATGAGGCAAAGGACTATAATTTAAAAATTAAATTAGAGGCTGAAAAACTTGAAAATGAAATTTTATTAATTGAAAAGAATTATATGTTATCAAGAGATAATTTAGCTGATTTAATGTCTAAGTTGGAGATTTCCAAAGAAAGATATTCAAAAATTGATTCGTGTACAGAAAATATTGATGAAATAAGAAATAAAAATAATTTACTTTTAGTTGATTTAGAAAAATATAATTTAATTTTAAAGAAGCTTGAATACTCATATAGTTTAAATAAAGATTTGTGTGAAAGAATAAAATCTGTCAGTTTAGAGTTTAAAATTCTTGATGAAAAATATCCTCATTATAAAATTCTATCCGATTTGGCAAACGGTTCATTGAATGGTAAGCCTAAAATTGCTTTTGAGCAATATATTCAGGCTTATTATTTGGATTTAATTATTTTTGAAGCTAATAAGCGATTGAAAATATTGACTAAAAACCAGTTTCAACTTTTAAGAAAAAAAGATTCCTTTTCAAAGCAATCAAAAACAGGGCTTGATATTGAGGTTATGGATTTCCATACCTTTAAAACACGTTCTACAAAGACTTTGTCGGGTGGTGAATCTTTTAAAGCTGCACTTTGTCTTGCATTGGGTTTGTCGGATGTTGTTTCATATTTTTCGGGTGCTGTAAATATTGATTCGCTTTTTATTGACGAAGGTTTTGGTAGTCTTGATTTGGAATCCTTGGAATTGGCTTTGGATGTTATTTTTTCTTTGAGCGAATCAGGAAGACTTATCGGTGTTATATCTCATGTTGAGGAATTGAAAAACAGGATTGAAAACAAGATTATTGTTCATAAGAGCGACATAGGCTCAAGTCTTGAAATTAATTTTTAATTTTATGTTAAAATTTTATTGAAAATTATATGAGGTTTTTTTATGAATAATATCAGAAAATTGGCTGAAGATTTGTATTATATTGGTGTAAGTGACAGAAAGATTGCACTTTTTGAAAATGTGTATCCTGTTAAAGATGGGATGAGCTATAATTCTTATTTTTTAGATGATGAAAAAACAGTGTTATTTGATACTGTTGATAAAGCTTGCAGCGGTCAGTTTTTTGACAATGTAGATTCAATTTTAAATTCAAGAATTTTGGATTATTTAGTAATTAATCATCTTGAACCCGATCACAGTGCTTTGATTAAAGACGTTATAAAGAAATATCCTAAAATAAAGATTGTTTGTAATCAAAAAGCAAAACAAATGTTGTATCAGTTTTTTGAATTTGATGAAGATATCGAAAATAATTTTTATATAGTAAAAGAAGGTGATAGTTTAAATACAGGCAAGCATACTTTATCTTTTTATATGGCACCGATGGTACATTGGCCGGAAACTATGGTTACTTATGATATATATAATAAAACTTTGTTTTCAGCTGATGCTTTCGGGTCTTTTGGGGCAATTAACGGCAATATTTTTGATTTAGAGGTTGATTTTAAAGATAGATTAAGCGAGTACAGAAGATATTATTCAAATATTGTTGGAAAGTATGGTGTTCAGGTTAATATGCTTTTAAACAAAGCCAAGAACCTTGATATTAATATAATTTGTCCTTTACATGGGTTGGTTATTAAAGATAATATTGATTTATTATTTGAAAAATACAATCTTTGGGCAAATTATAAACCCGAGAGAGATTCGGTTTTGATTGCTTATGCAAGTGTGTATGGTGGAACTCAAAATGCAGTTGAAATATTGGCAAACGAGCTTTCTAAATTGGGTGTTAAAAATATAAAAATGTATGACGTTTCTCACACTCACAGTTCATATATAATATCTGATATTTTTGAATATTCTAAAATTGTTTTAGCTTCAACAACTTATAATAATTCTATTTTTGTTAAAATGGAAAATTTGATTAATGATATAATTCATCACAATGTGCAGAATAGAAAATTTGCGATAATTGAAAACGGTAGCTGGGCTTGTTGCTGCGGTGATTTAATTAAGGACTATCTTTCCAAGTTAAAAAATATAGATTTCATTGGTGAAAAGATAAATATTAAGTCTTCTTTGAAGAAATTGCAGGAAGATGAAATTAAGTTGCTTGCAAAGGAATTGTTATAGAATAAAAGCGGTCGTTTGACCGCTTTTACTATACGTTTTGCACAACTTTTTTTCTTGAAACTTTTGATATTCCTGTTCTTGGAAGAGGGTCTTTGGTTATTATAATGTTATTGGGTCTTTTATAAGATGAAAGTTCCAGTGATAATTTTTTAACTTCTGCTCTTATTGCTTTTTCGAGGTCTTCATCATTATATTTTTCAATAGTTTCTTTTGTTGGATGTATTTTTGCAATTATTTCTTCGGTTCCTTGTTTTGAACCTGTTTTAATAACTTCCGAATATACAATAAGTTCTTCTATTAAAGGACTTTTGATTAAAACTGCTTCTACTTCCTCGGGAAATACTTTTTTGCCGCCGGAAAGAACAATCATGTTTTTTATTCTTCCTGTTATATATACATATCCGTTTGAATCGATTTTTGCAATATCACCTGTTTTTAGCCACCCGTCTTCACAAAATGCTTCACGAGTTAATTCTGGTTTGTTGTAATACCCTTTCATTATATTTTCGCCCATGATTTGTAATTCGTGAGTTTTGGAATCCACTCTAACTTTAACACCATATATAGGTCTTCCGACAGACCCCAGTTTGCGATGTTTTTCCGTATTCATTGTAATAATCGGGCTTGCTTCAGATAATCCGTATGCTTCATATATTGTTATTCCTATTGTTTCAAAGAATTTCGCAACATTTATATCCAGAGGTGCTCCACCAGACATAAAGCCTTTGAATTTTCCGCCGAACTTTTGGTTGAGTTCTCTAAATAGTATTTTTGATAGTGTTTTATTATTTATAATTTTTGCAATTGTATATTTAATATTAAAGAATGCTTTTTTAAATGGTCCGTATTGTTTTATTTCGGTATCAAGTGTAGTTTTCATTAATTTCAAAAATGCAGGTACTGCTACCATAAATGTGATTTTTTTCTCTCTCATAATTGGAAAAATATCTTTTGGCTTTAAACTGTTTGAATAATATATTGATGCTCCTTTATTTAAAAAAGACATAAAGCCGACCGAAATTTCAAAAAGATGATTCATGGGAAGTATGGATAACATTGCATCATTTCTGTTAAAGCTGAAGCACTTTCCGACCGCTAAAACTTGAGATAACATGTTTCTATATGTTATTTCAACACCCTTCGGATTTCCGGTTGTGCCTGAAGTATAGACAATGAGTGCCGTTTTATCAGGGTTTCTGTGTCTCCATTTTTTATCCGGCAAATCTTCCAGTGAATGGAGATTTATGTGCTCTTGGTTTGTTCTTTTACCATCAATAATTATAATGTGTTCTATTGAAGGTACCAGTTCCTTTAATTTGAGTGCATCTCCGTAGTGTGTGCTTGATACCAGCATAACTTTGGGTTCGCAATCACTTAGAATGTGCGTTAACTCATGTATAGTAAGTTTAATGTCCAGTGGTACGCTTGTTGCACCCGATAATACGGATGCAAATAATGTTGCACCTAATTCAGGCATTGATTCTGATAAAATTGCTATTTTATCTCCTTTATTTATCCCTATATCAATAAGATAACTTGCCAATTTTCTTGAAAGTATGCTAAGTCCTTTAAATGTTATTTCGCTCCAGCCAAGATTTGATCTTATGCCTAATGCAACATGATCTTCTAGTTCTTTTGTTCTTTTTTCTATAAACGTTAAGATGTTCGTATCCATAAGTTATTAACGCTCCCCATATTGTATAAAAATATTATATATTATTTTTTAAAAAATAGTCTAATTATTTGTAAATTTATGTTTACTTTGATGTTATAATCAACTTTATTAAAAGGAGATTATAATGATTGAAATGAGAGTAATGGGTATAGCACTTGATACGAGAACAGGCTCGCCTATTGTTGTATTAAATGATTTAGAAAATAGACGTGCTTTGCCTATTTGGATAGGTTCAGCCGAGGCCAGTGCAATAATTAGAAAAATTGAAAATATATCGTCATCTAGACCAATGACACATGACTTATTTATTGATATTGCAAAACAATCCGAATTTAATATTTCTAAAGTCGAAATTAATAATGTTGATGAACAAACGTATTTTTCTACGGTATATATGTATAATAATAAATTACAAAAAGAAATTCAGATTGATTCAAGACCTTCTGATGCTATTGCAATTGCTTTAAGAGCAGATGTTCCTATTTTCGTTACCGCAAATGTTTTGGCTGTTGGTGCTATTTCGACTGATGTTGAAAAGGACGAAGAGGAAGCAAGAGAATTTAAAGATTTTATTAAAGATATTAAGCCTTCCGATTTTGAAAAATTACTCAAAAAGAATTTTGAATCTGATCAATAAAGTCCATTTGCTTTTATCAAAGGATAGTTTTGATTTCAAGTGTTTTCTTTTGATATCATTAAGTCCGATTGAATAAAATGTTGTATTATTTTTATTTTCCATGGTATTTTATTAATGAAGGAATTTAAAAAGGCAAGAATATGGAAAAAATTACAAAAGACATGGGTATTATGGATATAGTTACAGCTCATCCTGAAACTTTAGAGGTTTTTGCTCAGTATGGCATGGGTTGTATTGGTTGTGCTGCTGCTCATTTTGAAAATTTAGAGGCTGGAGCAAAAGTCCATGGTATTGACCCTGATGAGATGGTTAGTGCTATGAATGCTATTATTGAACAAAAGGCTGGACAATAAAATTATTTTATTGTATTATTATCACACGTCTATAAGACTTTGATTTTGCCCTGGTGGTGGAATCGGTAGACACGTCGGACTTAAAATCCGATGAGGCTAATAACTTCGTGCCAGTTCAAGTCTGGCCCAGGGCACCATTTCTCTTCCGTTACGGAAGAGTTTTTTATTGTCTGACTTTCACATACGCAGCTC
>CALVGZ010000024.1 GCA_944327225.1 Candidatus Gastranaerophilales bacterium
TGACAGGAGCAGAACCGCGAAGCCGGTGCGATAGGGGCAAACGTTGAGTTTGACCCGAAGCACTACGATTGCGACGTAAGAGTTTGCACAAGCAAACTCCACAGGAGCAGAACCGCGAAGCCGGTGCGATAACGAGCTTTCGTTCAGAAAGCGAGTTAAGCACTACGATTTTACTACTAATATATTTAAATAAATACCATATTTCAATTTTTGCATATTGAGCCAAAAAATCTCGCATGATAAAATTTCTCTTATGAAAACTTTTTGTATAAAATCTCTTGGATGTAAACAAAATCAACTTGAAGGGCAAATTATTCAAAATGAACTTGAAAATCTCGGCTTTAAACAAGTAAAACTTGAAGAAGCGGATTTTTATATTTTAAATTCTTGTACCGTAACTTCTCATAGTGATTCTCAAGCAAAATATTTGCTTAATTATGCAAAAAGAAAAAATCCGAAAATCAAAACCGTTTTAGTAGGTTGCATAGCTCAAACATATAAACAACACAAAAATTTTAATTATACAAATATCGACTTAATACTTGGCAATGAAGAAAAAATTAATATTGAAAAATATTTAAATTATCTTTTTGAAAAAGAGTCTCATTTTTTTGTTGATGATATTTTTAAACAAAAAGATTTCCAAAATAAATTTTTATTTAATCCGAAATCTACAAGAGTAAGTGTCAAAATTCAGGATGGATGTAACAATCGTTGTTCTTACTGCATAATTCCTTATGCAAGAGGCAATTCACGTTCTAATTCTATTGAAAATATAATTTCTCAAATTAATCTGATAACCAAAAAAAATGTAAAAGAAATTGTATTAACGGGAATTCATATTGGTCAATGGGGGCTTGAATTTAATAAAACACTTGTTGATTTGCTTAAAGAAATCGAAAAAACTGAAATTCATCGTTATCGCCTTGGCTCCCTTTATATAAATGAAATTGACGATAATATGATTAATTTTTTAAAAAATTCCAAAAAATTTTGTCCGCATTTTCATCTTTCTCTACAATCTTTATCAAATTCAACGTTAAAACGTATGAATAGAAACTATAGTGCGGATGAAGCTATGATTTTAATTAAAAAACTGCATCAAAATTTTGATTTACCATATCTTGGTTGTGACATTATTGTGGGTTTTCCAAATGAATCCGATGAAGAATTTAAAGAAACTTATAATAATTTAAATGAAGCAAAATTATCTTCAATCCACTGTTTTCCGTATTCTAAAAGAGAAAATACCCCAGCTTATTATATGGAAAATCAAATTCAAAACAGTGTTAAAACAACAAGGGTTAAGATGATTTCTAATTTATCAAAAAAATTGCATAATGAATTTTTAGAAAAAAATAAAAATAAGTGTGCAGAAATTTTAATCGAAAAAAAATCAAAAAAAACAGGTTTATATACTGCAATCACAAGAAATTATATAAAAATATACGTAAAAGATGATTTAAACAATTTACAACATTCTCTAAAATACATAGATTTATCGAATTTTAAATTAATGTAAATAAATGTAACAAAAATATATACTTTTGATATATTCAGCTTTATTTTGTTTTTATTTATATATAGACATAAAGGATAAATAACCATGGACAGTCGTACCAGTTCAATTTTAATCAATTTGGATTTGAATGTAAACTCAGGTTTGATTGCAAATCAATACAGTTCTTCAAAAGCTGAAATTAACAAAGCTTCAAGAGACGATGAACAAAAAGTTTACAAAAATTTGCGTCAAACTTTAAAAGAGTGTTATTTAACAGGTTCTTTAAAATATGGAAATAATTTTGTAATGTAAATTACAAATCATAATTTTGAACAAAACCATATCTTGTATCATTATCTGCAGCAGTATTTATTCCGCCCCTTAGACGTCTGTTTATATTACGGGCTTCTTCTTCATATTTTCGAATATTTATCCCTTTTTTTTCAAGTTCTGTTACTTTTGGAGAAAATCTAAGCAAACATTTTTTGCAAGTAAATCCTGTTTTTTCATCATCTTCAAGTTCAACTCCGCAAAATCTACATTTTATAAGAATCTTAGGTAAAACAGTAAACAACCTTCCTCTTGAAATTAAATCTTCAAGATCATTTTTTGAAACACTGCAAGCTTGAATAATATCTTCTAAAGGAACTTTATCTTTTTCGGTTGAAATAATATAATTTCTAATAGAATCAATTAATTCCAGTTCTTTTTTAAAACACTCTTCGCAGACCTCTCTGCCGGAATTTTTAAAAAACAACGTCCCGCACTTTTTACAATTTATTAATCCATCTCTTGCCATATAATTAATTTTAGCAATTTTTATTAAAAAATCAAATAAAAATACTGTTTTAAATAAAAAGCTTGTATAAATAATAATTTTTATATACAATAAAATTATTGATATTTTGATAGTGAGAGTGTATTTAAAATATTGCCTGTTAAATTAATTTCATTAAGTGATGGGAATAATAAAATAATAGAAAGATTATTTTAATGTATACAAACAAGTGTATTAAATGCGGTAAAGAATTTGAAACCAAGAACCCCAAAAGGGTAATTTGTCCTGACTGTTTATATCCGGAAAGATTAAATGAATCCACTGCTCCAACAGATGAAAACGGAGTTGCACAAGATTATTCGAGAGGCTATAGTGCAGGTTCAGGCAATCCTGAAGGATACGCAAGAAGATACAACAATCGTCCTCAAAACAATCAGGGCGGATATAACAAAACAAAAAACAATTCTTTCCAAAAACGTGATAATAACTTTAAACGTCCTCAAAGACAAAATCAAAAAAACAACTTTAAACGCACCCAAAAACCAAATAAACAGAGACCGCTATTAATTAATAAAGAACAATTAGCCCAAATTGAGGAAATGTATAAAAAAATGCTTCCTCTTCCAAATCCCGATGCACATGAAGTTATCGCTCAAGCGATTGATTTAGAACCTAAAAAAGTATTTTTCGGGATTAACTTAATCAGACAAAAAATGATGTTGCCAAAAGTTCAATTCCCTAAAAGAAAGCTTGCTATCACTCCTGATCAAATGATGGCAATTAAAAATTTATATGAACCTTTATTGCCTCTTCCTCCTATCGGATGTCATAAAATTCTGGCAGCTCAATTAAAAATGGATGAATGGAGAGTTCATGTCGGAATCGGACTGGTTAGAAAACAGATGGGACTTGACAGATGGAATCAAGATAGAGACGATTGTCCGGAAGAATTTAAGAAAAAGGCTTAAAATATTAAAAAATGTAACAATTTAGATTTTTTTCTCATTTTTTATTAAAAAATGCCGATACCTTAATCAGAAAGAAAGGTGTGCATATTGATGAAAGATGAAAAATTATCAATAGAGGAAAGCAAATTAGCAGGAATTTTAAGGAATGAAATTCTTAAAAGTTCTGAAAATGTTGTTAAAATCCCTGAAAAAACCGATTTATCAAAATTTGAGTTAATTTCAGAAAACAAAAAACCTTATATTTCCCCCATTTTTACAATGAATGAGGACGAAATTCTCGCTTTTGTTGAAGAATTTGAAGTTTCCGAATTGGCAACATTATCTGTTGCCGAATTAAACAGAATTGGTGAAGTTTTAGGGGTGGATCCTAAAATTTTGGTTGAAGGAGAGGATTGGTTGAATTAATTTACAGATTCAATTAATTCAATCGAATTACCATCAGGGTCAAGCAAGAATGCAATTCTTGTCTTGACCTCTTTCATATAAAAAGGTTCAATCTCCCATTTGTAACCCAAATTATCCATTTTTTTACCTATTTCATCAAGATTTTCACATAAAAAAGCAAAATGTCCAAAAGCATCTCCTGTTTGATATTTTTCAGGCGTCTTATCATTAATTGTTAGTTCTATTTCAATTCCTGTTTTTTCATCTGTCAAATATTGTAAAAAACAATCTTCAAGACGAATCCTCTTACCCTTTTTAAGTCCTAAAAGGCTGCAATAAAATTTGAGTGATTCATTTTCGTTTTTAACTCTTATCATTGAATGTAAAAATTGCATTGTTATATTCTCCTTAAAAATTATTTTCTGTTTTTTCGCAAATAATATGCCCGATTGCTATATGTAATTCTTGAGTTTGTTCGGTTTTATCACTCGGAGCATTGATTTCACAATCTGTATTTAAATTAGTTTTATTTTTTCCAGTTAAAAATATTATCTTCATTCCTTGTTTTTTAGCCTGTTTTATAGCTTCAATTATATTTTTACTTTTACCGCTGGTTGAAATTGCAAACAATACATCATTCTTTTTGCCCAATCCTTCAATTTGCCTTTTAAAAATATCATCAAAAGTATAATCATTTGCAATTGCCGTTATAATTGAATTATTGGCACATAAAGAAATTGCAGGCAAGGATTTTCTTTCTTTTTTAAATTTAGAAATAAATTCACAGGCTAAATGATTACAATCACTTGCAGAACCGCCATTTCCACAAAAAAGAACTTTATTTTCATTTCTAAATGCTTCAACTAAAATTGAAACGGCTTTGTTCATATTTTCAATTTCATTTTTCAAAAGTTTAAAATTTTCAATTCTTTTTTCAATATATTTCATTTTTGTTCCTTTTTAAATAAAATAACAGTTTCAATATGATAAGTATATGGAAATAAGTCAACCCCTCGAATAAACTGAGGTTCAAATTTTAAATTTTTTAATTGTTCGAAATCTCTTTTAAGAGTAATCGGATTACAAGAAACATAAATAATATTTTTAGAAATTTCTGCTATATCTGTTAATCCTCTTTTATCACAACCACTCCTCGGAGGGTCTAAGATTGTATAATCAAAATTTCTGTTTTCATTTTTAAAAATTTCAAATTGTTTTTTGGCGTCAATATTAAATATTTCATAATTTTTTATACCGTTTAATTCATAGTTTTCTTTTGCCATTTGAGTAGCATTTTGATTTTCTTCAACAAGTGTTATTTTTTTGGCTTTATCGCCTGCAAAAATTCCAATAGCACCGACACCGCCATAAGCATCTAAAACAGTTGAATTTTCCTTTATACTTTCTTTTACTATATTAAACAATTCAAAAGTAGCAAAAGGATTAACTTGGAAAAAACTGACAGCACCAATTTTAAAAATTTTATCTCCAAGTTTTTGTAAAATAAAATCATCTCCTGAAATTTTAATTGTTTTACTGCCTAAAATATTATTTGTTTTTTTATTGTTAAAATTCACAAAAAAAGCTTTAATATCTTTAAACTCAGTCATAATTTTTTTTGCAAAATTAAAAATCTCTTGTTTAATTGTTTTAAAATCTTTTTCATCAATATTCAAAACAAAAGTAAGAATAATAGAATTATCAGACGAACTTTTCCTCAAAATAACATGTCTTAAAAATCCTTTATTATTATTTTCGTTATAGCAACTTAATTTATAATTTTTTCTTATAAATTCTGCAATATGATTTATGATATTTGGTTGTATGGGGCAAAATTTTATATTAGTAATGTCATGAGAATTTTCTTTAAAATAACCTAAAAGTATTCTTTTTGAATTTTTAGTTTGTCTTACGGGGAATTGAATTTTATGTCTGTATTCGTTTATATTTGGACTTTTTATAATGGGTAAAATTAAGTTTTTTTCATTTTTAAAAATATCATATAAAATTTTTTCTTTTAATTTAATGGAATATTCATAACTGCAAATTTGCATTTGACAACTTCCACAAGCATTATATAAAGGACAAAACGGCTTTATTCTTTCTTTAGAAGGTTTTATAATTTCAATTATTTTGCCTCTTGCAAAATGTTTATTTAGGGAAATAATTTTTATTTTTACTTTTTCTTCAGGCAAACAGTCTTTAATAAAAATAACAAAATTATCCTCTCCATAACGACAAAGTCCTTCACCTTGAGGAGTAATATTTTCAATATCGACAATTATTTCATCATTTATTTTCAATATGTAAAATACCTGTCAAAATCCACATCATCGAAAGAGCATAAAAGCTGATAAATTTCATCTTCTTCATTTAATCTTTGATAATTATATTCATCAAAACGCCAATATTTAGGATTTAAACCGGAACAACGTATAATATTGTGATCATATAAAAGTTTAAGCTTTTTTTTAACAATACTAAGGTCAATTCCCACTCTCTTAGCCAACTCAACAGCAGTTATTCCTTCAGGATTTGAATACTTTTCTGGGGTTAGAAACATAAGTTCCAATCCCACCTGTTTTAAATCTTTGTCCTCGTTTTCATAATCGTATTCAAACATACTTTAATAATACCTTAAATTGTGCTAATATTTAAGTATGAAAAAGATTTTTTTAAGCATACTTTTCTTACTTTTCACCGTAATTCCTTCTTTTGCCATTAATTTCGGTTCATACAGAAGTGAAACCGATTACGGTTTAATAGACGGCTTTAAATGGAATTTCTTTAATCATGAAAAGGGTCAGCCTCTTGTTCAAATAAAATCAGAAACAAAAGAAGAACAGGAAAGACTTGAAAAAGAGAAAAATAAACCCAAAGAAGTCCAAGATGACGTGCAATTATACCGTTTTATGACTGAAGACATTGTTGTATATTAAGTTTTAGTATAAAATATTTATTTTACAAACTCTTAACATTATTGAAATTACATTTAAGTAATATATTATATTATTGGGGAGTATTCTACTCGGATATTGAATTAGTAATGGATAAAATCAGTGAATGAACATGTTAAATTATTAATCGAAGATATTAAAAGACTTTGGTTAAAACTGGATATAAATCAAAAATTTTCAATTGCCGCACTTTTAGTTGCAATGTTTGTTGTGGGAGTATTTTTTATAGTTAAGGCAACTGAACCAAATTGGACTGTTTTATATTCGGATTTAAGCAAAGAAGATGTTGCTGCCATAACTGAAAGTTTTAAAAAAAGCGGTCACGCATATAAACTTTCTGAGGATAAAACAGCAATTTTAGTCAGAAATCAAGATAAAGAGGATTTAAGATTTTTTGTAGCAGAAAATGATTTAATTCGTGATACAACTGGCGGATTTGAACTTTTAGACGATTTACAGCTTGGTTCTACCGATTTTAAAAATAAACTTACAAAACAGAGAATTTTTCAAGGTGAACTTACTCGTTCAATTGAAAAAATAAACGGTGTTTCAAAAGCGAGAGTGCAATTAGCAGAACCTGAGCGTTCAATTTTTTCTGATGAAGATGAAGAACCTTCAGCAAGTGTTGTTTTAATATTAGAACCGAATGTTAAATTAAAACCCAGCCAAATTTTGGCTATTAAAAATCTTGTTGCTTATTCTGTTCCGAGATTAACAAACGACAGAGTATTTTTAACCGATCAATTCGGCAATGTTTTATCAGAAGATGTTTCCAAAAATTCTTCTGATATGCAAAGCTATAGAACAAACTTTGAAAAAGAAGCGGCTAAGAAAATTAAAGATACTCTTGAAACAATAATGGGAAAAGATAATGTTTCCGTTCAAGTTTCAACTGTTATGGATTTTAATCAAACAAGAGCGACTATAGAAAGCTATACTCCAAATAAAGACAGTGATTCCGGAATTGTAATTTCCCGTCAAGGAGAAAAAGAAGTTTATTCCAATCCGAAAGATTTACCGAGCAATCAAAAAGAAAAAGAAAATGTTGATAATCCTAATCAAACACAAGCACAAATAAATGCACAAAATCAAATGAATAACATTAATTCGGCACAAAATCAAAATCCTACACTAAATCAAGCCGAAGGAGCTTCTGCTGCTCAAAATGTCGCTGAATTACCTTTAAATCAAACTCCGGCTAAAACAACAAATTATGAAGATGAAAATTACGGAGCAAATTCTGATGATGTCCGCAAATTAAGTTACGAAAAAGAAAAATCGGCAACAACTTATGCGGTTACGAAAGAAATTAAGCAGGTTGTATATGCTCCGGGTTCTGTTGTTCGCATGAGTGTTGCAGTTGCTGTTAATAAAATTTTAACTGATGATGAAAAAGAAGAAATAAAAGCTCTTGTAGCAGCTGCTGCCGGTATGGATTATTCAAGAGGCGATGTAGTAAGCGTTTCCAGTCTTAAATTTACGGGAATTGATAATACAGAAGAATTAAAACAAGATAAACAAAGACAACAAGAATTTATAATGGAGATTTTAACATTTATATTCAAAAACGTATCTCCTGTATTTATAATTTTAATATTGGGACTTATTGCACTTCATAATTTCGGTAATATATTTAAAGCTCCTAAGCCAAAAGAGGAAGAAATTGAAAAAGAAGAGGAGCCGGAAGACATTTTGCCTTCGTTTGATCCATATCTTGCACTTCAACAAAATCAAACCAACAATGAAGACTTTTATCAACAAGATATACAATATACTTCAGCGATTGATAAAAAGAAAAGCGAAATCATTAATTCAATTCTTGGAAATCCTGAAGAAGCAGCCAGAATTTTAACTTCATACATAAAAGAATAAGAAAGAAAACCAATGGCAAATATTCGAATAGAAAACATGACACCTACACAAAAAGTTGCAGCTCTTTTAATCACATTAGGGCCAAATGCTGCGTCTGAAATTATGAAAAATATTGAAGATGATAATGCATTGGAACAAATTACAATTGAAATAGCCGGACTTTCGAAATTGCCGCAAGAAGTTATCGAAGCTGTAGTCGATGAATTTCATACAGTCTTTCAAGCCTCATCTATGCTAGCTGCAGGTGGTATGAATTATGCTCGTGAACTTTTAGAAAAAGCCTATGGTGCAGGTGAAGCAAATAATATTTTAAACAGACTTGTTACAATTTTAAATTCAAATCCTTTTCAATTTTTTAATGAAGCAGACCCTGTTCAATTAGCAACTTCTTTTCAAAATGAAAATCCTCAATTAATTGCATTAATTTTGGCTTATTTAAAACCTGAACAATCTGCAAGGGTTTTGAATTGTCTTGCTCCCAATATTCAACATAAAGTAGCCTTAAAAATTGCTCAAATGGAAACAACTAATCCTGAAGTTATATCAGAAGTTGAAAAAATAGTGGAATCAAGATTTTCAAATGTTGTAGCATCCGATTTCTCAAAAGCAGGCGGCACAAAAGCTCTTGCAAGTATTTTAAACAGTACAGACAGAGCTACTGAAAAGAATGTTATAGAAATGATGGAACTTGAAACCCCTGAATTAGCGGAAGATGTAAGAAGTTTAATGTTTGTATTTGAAGATATTATTCAACTTGATGATTCTTCTATCCAAAGGGTTTTAAGAGAAGTAGATTCAAGAGATTTAGCTACATCCTTAAAGGGTGCTAAAGAAGAAGTTAAAAATAAGATTTTAAAAAACATGTCAGAACGTGCTCAAAGTGTACTTTTGGAAGATATGGAATATATGGGACCGGTTAGAACAAAAGAAGTTCAAAAGGCTCAATCAAAAGTTGTTGGCGTGATTAAAGCACTGGAAGCTGTCGGTGAAGTTACAATATACCGCGGAAGCCAAGAGGATGAATTAATTGAGTAAACTTAAACCCAATGATATAAATTTTAATGATGATTTTGTTATTGTAGAAACAGAAAATATTTATGTTCCTAAAAAAGAACCTGAAAATATAATCGAAAAAGAAAACATAATATCCAAGGAAGAAACGGAAGCCAAAAATCATGCCGAAATAATTTTGCAAAAAGCTAATAACATGGCAAAAGAAATTATTGAAAAAGCCGAAATCGAAGCAAAAAAAATATTAAACGAAAGTAAAGAGAAAGCTGAAATTAGCAGCAATGAAATAATTTTAAATGCAAATACTAATGCTCAAGAAATTTTAAATTCAGCAACAGAAGATGCTAAAAATCTTGAAGAAAGAACAAAAAAAGAATCAGATGAACTTTTGAAATCTTCAAAAGAAGAAATAGAAAAAGCAAGAATTGAAGCCACAAATGAAGGATACAAAGATGGTTATCAAGATGCAAATCAAAAAATTCAAGAAGAACTAGAAGAAAAAATTGAAAATTTTGAAATTTTTTGTAAAAATCAATACGAAATAAAAGATAAAATAATAAAATCTGCTTCAAAAGATATATTGGATATTATATTTAACATCTCAAGGAAAGTTTTACACAGAGAAATTAATGCTGATTCTTTAAACAAAATAATAAAAACAACAATATCGCTTTTTGAAAAAAAAGAAGATATAAATATAATTTTAAGTGAAAAATATGCCAGATTATTATTTGAAATTCAAAAAAAATCACTAACTAAAGATATAAAATTTGAATTTGAAGATTTTAAACAATATGAAGGCTTTAATGTAATTTATAATTCTAAATTTGATGAAGACACAATAATAATAGAAAATTTAAAAGAGCGTTTTGATGCTTCAATTAATTCACAAATGGATATAATTATACGAAATATTTTAGAAGGCACTAAAAACGGTCAGATAGAAGACTTACCCAAATATATTGAAGAAAAATCAAAAGATGAATCTTAAAAATTTAAATGAAATAGTAAAAAATTCAAATACCGTTAAAAAAATCGGAAGGATTATAGAAATAATCGGTTTAACAATTGTTGCAGATGGTCCTGCGTCTTCAATTGGGGATTTATGTCATATCACAGGAGAAAATATACCTGAAAAAATTTCCGCTGAAGTTGTAGGTTTTAGAGAAGATAGAGTATTATTAATGCCTTTAGGATCTATGGAAGGACTTTGTGCGGGAGCAAAAGTAATTAATACAGGAACTCAAATGAAAGTTAAAGTTTCTGAAACTTTATTGGGACGTGTTCTAGACGGACTCGGAAATCCAATTGACGGCAAAGGTGAAATTATAGCTGATGAATATTACCCTACTAATGCAAAAATTATTAATCCGCTTGAAAGAAAACCTATTGACGAACCTTTATCACTAGGTTTAAGAGCAATAGACGGACTCAATACTATAGGAAAAGGTCAAAGAGTCGGAATTTTTGCAGGTTCAGGTGTTGGAAAATCAACAACCTTAGCAATGATTGCAAAAAATACGGAAGCGGATATTAACGTAATAGCTTTAATCGGCGAACGAGGCAGGGAAGTCAGAGAATTTATTGAAAATACTATGACAGAAAGCGGAATGAAGCGTTCAATTGTTGTTTGTGCGACGTCGGAACAGCCCGCTTTGGTTAAAATAAAAGCAAGTTTTGTTGCTTGTGCGATCGCTGAATATTTTAGAGACAAAGGCAAAAATGTTCTTTTTATGCTTGATAGTGTTACAAGAATTGCACTAGCTCAAAGGGAAGTCGGGCTGGCTGTTGGAGAACCTCCTGCTACAAGAGGCTATACTCCTTCTGTTTTTGCACTTTTACCTAAGTTTCTTGAAAGAGCAGGAGCCAATAAATTTGGTACCATTACGGGACTTTATACCGTTCTTGTTGAAGGTGATGATATGAATGAACCTGTAGCCGATGCTTCAAGAAGTATATTGGATGGTCATATTGTATTATCACGTGCTTTAGCTCATAAAAATCATTATCCTGCTATTGATGTTTTAGCAAGTATTTCTCGTGTTATGAATAATGTAGTATCATCTGAACATAAACAAGCGGCAGGAAAAATAAGAAATTTACTTGCAAGTTATGCAAAAAATGAAGATTTGATTAACATCGGAGCTTATGCTAAAGGTTCTGATGCTTCTGTTGATAAAGCAATTTCCTTAATTGATAAAATTAATGCTTTTTTAATTCAAGATATAAATGAAAAAACCGACTTTGAAATTACAAAAAATGAATTAATTAACCTTGCAAAAATGTAATATTAAAATATATAGTTTTCCTATATAATTTTATTCAAGAGGAAAATATGCAAAATTCCAGTATCTATAAAATATTATTTCTATTAAAATTATTATGCGAAAAAGATTATACTAAAAAAGAACTCTTAGATGAATTTAAAAAAAGTAATATAAAGACTTCTGGTGTTTCGATAAGTGCGTATATAAAAAAATTAAAACAAAATAAAATAAACATAGAAATATATAAAAAAAAGAATAAAAATATTTACCATTTTAAAAGAAATCCCGCACAATTCAATTTAACAAAAGAAGAAACTGATGCAATTTATGATATTAAAAAACTTCTTTATGCCAAAAAAGATTATAATAAAATAAGAAAAGTTATTCGTTTATTTTGTAAACTTATTTTTTTTGCAAAAGGAGATGAGCTCAGAAGTAATTTGCTTGATTTTGGTTATTATTCAAGTTTAAATTGGTGTTTGGTTAAAGTTTTGGAAGAACACTGTAAAAATAAAGATATTATATTAATTGATTATATTTTATCTGAAGGTAAAAATAAAAAACTTACCGTTCACGCCGATGATTTAAGAATAGGCGATTGGTCAAACAGATTATATCTTTGGTGTACTTTAGATAAATCAAAATATCTTTCTTATATATCGGTAGATAAAATTTATATGGTCGAAAAAATTATACAAAAAAACGTTCCGTTTGAAGTATTTAAAAATACTTTAAGATATCGCATTTCAAAAAGCTTATATGAAGAAATAGATTTAAATAAAAAAGAAAAACTTGTTTTTTTAGACAATAAATTTGCGACCATTGAATGTCCTCTGGAAGATGACTTTTTTATTATTCAAAGATTAATGTCTTTTTGTCCTGATTTATATTATATATCTGATGAAAAAATTAGAAATAAAGTAAAAGAAAAATTAGAAATTTTAAAAACATCTTATGAAAAAGAATACATATAATAAAAATAATACATTAGAAATATTAAATCTTTTAATGAATAATTTTATTTCAAAAGAAGAAATTTGTTCATATTTAAATATTAAATTGCCGACTTTTTATAAATGTTTAAAAACAATAAAAAATGCAGGTTTTGAAGTAGAAAAAAAAGGAATTAAATATTCATCTTCAAAATTTTCAAAAAGTATAAATTTTACTTCTCTTGAAACCAGCATTTTTTCATATTTACTTTTCTTATCTTATTCAATGTTGCCTGATAAAAAAAATAAATATTTTTATAATGCGATTATGAAAATATTACATATATCAACTAAAGAAAATTACGAAGAAACTATTTTGAAATTTGAATCGCATAAAAAAACTGCTAATGACAATATATTCAAAGAAAAGGTCGAACTTTTGCAAAAATATAAAGATAATAAATATGTTTTAAAAATTGTTCTTCATTCAGGTAAAAAATATATTCTAACTCCTTTAGATTTCCATTGGCAAAACGGAAAAGCTTATTTTTATTTTATAAATCAAACTAAACGAAAAAAGATGATTTTAATAGATAAAATAGAAAAAATTATACCCGAAGATAAAATAGAATACATACCAGAAGCAAAAGAAACAATCTTTGAATTATACGGAAGATTGGCAAAAATATATGTATTAAAGGAAAATGAAAGAATAATAGATAGTTTTCCCGATAAATTAGTCATTGCAAACGGAAGCTCGGATAAAGAAGTTTTATTTAGAAGATTACTAAGATATGACGAGCTTTGCAAAGTTCTTTTTCCAAAAGAAGACGTTAAAACTTTTAAAGAAATAATTGAAAAATCCCTTGATAATATAAGTTGAATAAAAGATAATTAAAAACAGGTAATAAAATGAAACGTCAGACGAAATATTTTTATATTGGTTTATTGTGTATGATATGCGGGCTTTTTTGTATCACATATTTACCGTATATTTTGAAAAGCTTAATTATAAAAATCCATTTACAAAATTATATTTTTGTTCAATTAGAACTCCTTGCACTAGTTATTTGTGCAATATTTTACCTTTTTTCACCAAAATATTATTCAAAACAAATCTTAAGTTTTGCTTTTGGTTTTCTATATTACTTTTTATTTATTAAAGTTCTTGTGAATTATCTATAACTTCTGAACTTTCGGGTTTTAAAGTTTGACCGATTGATTTTTCAAGATTGGCTCTTGCACTGTTATATTCATAAATTGTTTGATAATATGTTAATTTTGCTTGAGAAAGAGCAACTTGAGCATCTTTTAATTCTATCGCATCACCATAACCAACCCTATATCTTCCCGATGTAAGTTCATAATTTTCTTGGGCTTTATCCATAGCAAGTTTAGTAACAGGAATTCTCGCTTTAGCATCTTTTAGTCTGGTATAGACGCTTTGAATTTCATAATATATATCATTTACCTGAGCTTTTGTATCATATTGAACTTGCTGATATGCAGCTTTTGCTTCTTTTATTTGATTTCTTATTAAAACAGGATTTATGGTCGGAAATGTTAGAAAACCTCCATAATTATACCAGTTTCTATCTGTCCAATTATCAATTCCGCCTTTTGAATAACTTGCTTGAAATTCTAAACTGGGCAGAAATGTTTTCCAAGCCAATTTAACACCTTGTTCGGCTGCATCAACATTTAACATTATTCCTTTCAAATCAGGACGAGAATTATTTGCTATCTCAACAGCTTCTTTCATAGTTATTGAAACGGGTTCATATCTTAAAGATGTGTCTATCGAATAGGGATCAACAAAAGGAAGTCCCATGGCATTATTTAATTTTGAATATGCTATATCAACATTATTTTCTGCCGCAATAAGTTGTTGTCTGGCATCTTCCATATTAGTTTGAGCAAAAAGTACATCTACTTTTGTTTTTGTTCCAACTTCCCAAAAAGCCATTGCTTGATGATAAGTTTGAGTAAAACTTTCCAAAGTATCTCTGGCAACTTTTCTTTGATCAAAAGCGTACAAAAGATTATAATAGGCATCTTTTACGGCACATACAACTTCATTGACCGTTGTATCTATATCTGTTTTTGCTTTTTCATAAGTTATTTTGTCAATAGTATACTGATTTTGAGTATATCCAAAATCCCAAACTAATTGTTTTATACTAATTGTACCAAGAGTATATTTATTAAAGGCACTTGCTTTGATATTTCTTATCATACTTAAATCTGGCATATTATGATTAATTGAACTTGACCAATCAAGGCTTGGAGTATATCCCGACAGTGTTTCCCATTTTTGATATTTTGCAATTTCTGTTTTTGCGTATGCAGATTTAATTTTAGGATTATTTATAAGCGCTAATTCAAGACAATCAGCTAAATTCAATTCAATTGATTTTGAAATTCCACCCTCTAGCTTAATTTTTTTGTCGCTTGCTTCACCGACATTCATATATACATCAGTTGGAATTGAATATTTTTCTTTAACTTTATCTGTTACTTGATATTGTTTTTTAGGTTTTTCAGGTTTAACTTTTATTTTTTTCGGTTTTTTATTCCTCTTAAATATATTCAAACCCTTATCAAGCTCTTGTCTTTCAGTGCTTGAATTAATTTCTTGTTGTGTTGTTAATTCGTCTGCTAGTGCTGTTGAAATGGCAAAAAGACAAAAGACAATAAATAAAGCTTTAATTTTTTTGCTCATTATTATCCCCCTCAATTTTATTATGCCATTTTTTCTTCGTGTCTTCTCGTAATTTTTGAATTATTACATAAAAAGCCGGAACAAGAATTGTACCAATAATAGCAGCGGCTGTCATGCCGCCAAAAACAGTAACACCTAGTGATTTTCTTGACATAGAACCGGGGCCTACGGCTACAACAAGAGGTAAAATACCGAAAATAAATGCGAGAACAGTCATCATAACTGCTCTAAATCTTGTTATTGCAGCTTTTTCAGCTGCTTCAATTATTGAAAGTCCGTTTTCACGTTCAGTTTTTGCAAATTCTATAATTAAAATCGCTTGTTTTGCTGCTAAGCCGATTAACATAATAAGTCCGATTTGGGCATATAAATCAAGTGATTGACCCCATAGATATTGGAATAATACTGCTCCAAGCATTGCAATAGGTGCAATTAACATAACTCCGATAGGTAACATCCAGCTTTCATACAAGGCTACAAGGAACAAATAAACAAATATTAAAGACATCGCAAGAACTGCGGTCGTTTGACCTGCCGATTCAATTTCCTGCAAGGATGTTCCTGACCATGCAAAACCCATATCATTCGGTAAGTTTTCTCTTGAAATTCTTTCCATCTCAGCTATGGCATCCCCTGAAGATTGACCTTTCGCCGGATTTCCTTGAATTTGAATTGATTTATACATATCAAATCTTGTTATGTTGTATGGACCGGTTGTAGGTTCTATTCTTACAATTGAAGACAAGGGAGCAGACGCACCGGATGCCGTTTTAACATATACTTTATCAATGGAGTCTATTGTAGAACGATAAGGCTCTTCGGCTTGCATCATAACCCTAAATACACGACCATATAAGTTAAAGTCATTAACATAATATGTTCCGAATTGACTTGATAAAGCCGTATAAACATCATTTATATCTATGCCTTGAGATAAGATTTTTTCATAATCAATATTAATTATTAATTGTGGAGTTTGCGAGTTATATTGCGTGAAAACACTTGTTAATTTTGGACTTTGGTTTGCTTTTTGAATTATCTTTTTAGCTTCTTCATGAAGCTCTTGGGGGGTTCTGTTACCTTTATCCAAAAGTTGATATTCAAATCCGCCAAACATACTTAAACCTGTAATTGGCGGCGGAACAAAAGAAAATATACTGACATTGGGATATTTTTTAGCTAACGCATTAGCATTAGCTAAAATATCATCAAGTGTTTTATGAGATTCAGCTTTTTGTTTTTTTGACATAAAAAGATATTTGATAAAATTAGGTTTTAATCTTGTATGCCAATCATCTAAATGAGCAATCATAATTGACGTATTTTGCCCATTAAATCCGTTCATTGTTAATACTGAGTGAACTCCAGGGGTATTCAATAAATCTTCTGTGAATTTTGTTGCAATTTCATCGGTTTTAGCCAAAGATGCACCGTCTTTTAACTGTACATTAGTAAATATAGCTCCCGAATCTTCGGTTGGTAAAAATCCTGTTGGAATTAATTTAAACATTCCAATTAAAGCAATAACCAATATAACATAAGTTATAAGGGTTCTTTTAGGCATTTCTATGAAATATTTAGAACCTTCCATGTAATTATTTTTTGTTCTTTCAAAGGCTTTATCAAATTTTTTAAGTGAAATATCCCAAGCGTAAGCCAAAAATTCACCCCAAGCCTTTATTTTTTCAAAACCTTTAAGATTATTTTTATCATTCCAATAATCTTTGTATAATTCTCTATATTTTTCATAAAAACTTCTTTGGGGCATATCTTCTTTGCTTCTTAAAAAGATTGCACATAAAGCAGGTGCTAAAGTTAATGCCATAACGGTTGAAATACCAACCGAAACAGCTATAGTTACAGCAAATTGTTGATACATTTTACCTGTAATACCGGGAATAAAAGCAACAGGAACAAATACCGCCATTAAAACCAAAGAAGTTGCAATAACGGCTCCTGAAACTTCTTCCATTGAAACAATCGCCGCTTCTTTTGGTTTTAGGCCTCTTTCAATATGTCTTTGTACGTTTTCAACGACAACTATGGCATCATCCACAACTGTACCAACAGCTAAAACAAGTCCAAATAAAGTTAAAGTATTAATTGAAAAACCAAATACCGCAAAAGCAGCAAACGTTCCGATTAAAGATACCGGAATTGCACAAAACGGTACAATACTTGCTCTCCAATCTCCAAGAAAAAGATAAACGGTTGCAACAACAATTAAAATAGCAAGAATAATGGCTTCTATAACTTCATGCAAGGAGTCTTTAACTGAATCCGTAGCATTATAGAAAGTAGAATATTTTATTCCATCAGGAAAATTCTTGGATAATTCTTCCATTTTTTTGTTGCATTTTTCAGCTACATCTATAGCATTTGCATAAGATAATTGCGTAACTGACATAACTGCAACGGATTTATTATCCACTTTACCATCTGTAGTATAATTTTCACCTGCAAGTTCAACTCTAGCAACATCGGACAACCTAATTGCCTGACCGCCGACATCAGAACGGATTATAATATTTTCAAATTCTTCTTTGGTTTTCAATCTACCCGGTGTTTTTAAAGTAATAGCCATATCAGTTTTTTTAACTAACGGTTCATTGCCCAAAGAACCTGCTGAAACTTGAGCATTTTGAGCATTTATGGCAGCTGAAACTTCGGCAGAAGAAACATTTAAAGCTGCCATTTTTTCACTATCCAACCAAATCCTCATTGAATAGTCTTTTCCGCCAAAAACTTGAACTTCTGCAACTCCATATATACGAGCAAGTTCATCTTTTAAATATATGGAAGCATAATTGGATAAAGTAACCAAATCAACTGAATTATCAGGTGAATAAATACCATAATATAAAAGTCCGCCACCGCTTGTATTTTGTTTAACGGTAAGCCCATATCTTGAAACGTCCGAAGGAAGTCTTGATGTTACAAGTGAAATTTTATTTTGAACGTTAACTACGTTCATGTCAGGATCCGAACCTACTTCAAAATATATTTTTAATCTGTATTGTCCGTCTTTCGAGTCAGACGACATATATAACATTCTTTCAACACCGTTTACCGCAGATTCAATCGGAGCCGCAACGGTTGATTCTATAACATCAGAACTTGCACCGGTATATGTTGCACTGACCATAACCTGTGGTGGTGTAATTGTCGGATATTCTTCAAGAGGTAATGTTTTCATCGCAATAAAACCTATAAGCATTATTACGATAGATATTACAAAGGCAAATCTGGGTCTTTCTATAAAAAATTTAGATGAAAACATTTATTCCCCTCTATTAGTTATTGTTTCTGTATTTCTTTATTTTGTTCTATTTTTACAGGCATTTTAGGAGTAAGCTTGGTCAAATTTGTTGCAATAAATTTATCTCCTTTATTTAAACCATCTTTTACAATCCAATAATTTTCATATTGTCCTGCATCTTTAAAATATTTCGTTTGAACATTATTTTTGTCGTCTGCCACATACACATAACGCCCTTTTGAATCTTGTAATACTACTTCTTGAGGAACAACAAGAACATTATTTTTTTGGTTTGAATAAACCTTAACTTTCACAAAATCTCCGGGAATTAAAACATGGTCATTATTTTCAAAAGTTGCTCTAAAATCCATAGTTCCTGTAGAGGTAGAAATTTGGTTATCCCAAAAATCTTGGACACCTTTTATCGGATATGTGCTTCCATTTGGTAAAATCACATCAACTTTTATAGGTTTTTCACCCTTTTTTGGTATAAAATTTAAATTTCTTAATTCACTGAATTGTTTAGAATCAACACTGTATTTAACATAAATCGGATTAGTTTTAATAACGGTTGCCAAAGTACCCGATGAAATTGTTACATAATTTCCTTCTTGAATTTGCAGAGAACCGATTTTACCATCCACCGGAGACTTAATTGAAGTATAACCATAATTTCTTTGTGCTTCTGCTAACTGTGCATTTGCCGATTTAACAGCAGCACTTGCCGCATCTTTATCTGCCTTTAAACCATCATAAGTGGATTTTGAAATAAAATCTTTTTTAACAAGTTCTGCACCTCTATCATAATCTCTTGTTGCTTTATATAGTACAGCTTTAGCATTTTCCAAATCAGCTTTTGCTTTATTTAAATTATTTAAATATTGAGTGGGTTCGATAGTAAATAACAGTTGGCCTTTTTTTACAAAATCACCTTCTTTAAAATGTTTTTTTTGTAAATATCCGTCTATTCTTGCAACTAAATCAACTTTATCCATAGATTGAACTCTACCGGGGATTTCTATTGATTTATAAATTTCTTTTTCTTCAACTTCACCCAACTCAACCGTTGGAACTGAGCTTAATGCAAGAGCTTTCGCTCTTTGAATTTCACCTATTTTTGTTACACTAAAACGTATTCCAATAAGCACAAGAATAACTGCTGACGTAATAATCAATATTTTCTTCATTTATAAAGTTTCTCCCCTTTGCTCAATTATTCTATCATAAATCAAATGTTTAACGAGATAAGAATCATCTATTTAATGTAGATAGAACTACAATTTTAGAATAACAACAATCAATTTTTTTATCTCCTCGATTGGATAAATATAAAATTATACTATTATCCAATTTAAAAAAAATAAAAATTGAGATAATAAAAATATCCTTTTGATATAAAAGAAAGGAGGTTTATTAAATGTTTAAAAAATATATAAATATCCTCATAAAAAAAGTTAATAAGTATGATAAAAAAGCAACAAATCCTTTTTTAAATAAAGATTTTGAATATAATCCGTTTAAATCAATATATGAACAAACCTATATTTGGGTTGAAAAAAAATCAGATGAAGTCTGATTATTACCTTCTTGGACCGTATTTCCTGCTTTTACTATAATTTGAGCTTCCTACATCTTCGATTGTTTGTTTTTCTAACTCCTGTCCGAAATTGTTTAAATTAAAATTTTCAATTTCGGGCAGTTTCCCTTGATTTGAAAATATTTCGTTAAGTTGTTTTTTTGTTTCTTGGAAAATATATTCTTCTTGATTTTTATCTACGTTAAATTGTTTAATAGCTTCTTTTATTTCTTCATCCGTAGGCATTGTTGCAGAATTTAAAATATTTTGAAAATTTGTTATTTCTTGATTTTGAGCAAGGTTTATATTACAAAATGATATTAAAATAACAAGTAAATAAAATATTTTTTTCATTTTAATTCCTTTAAGACTTTATATGTTTTTATAATAAAATATTTTTATGACTTTTGTAAATGAATTGAAAAAAATATGTGGCAAAAATCTTCTTACAAAAAAAGAAGATTTATACGTTTATGCTCATGATACCTCACAAAATCCTGATAATATAATTTTGCCAATTGCTGTTGTATTTCCGAAAAACAAAGAAGAAGTAAGTAAAATTGTTAAAATTTTAAATAAATACAATATTCCTTTTGTCCCGAGAGCACAAGGCACAAATCATTGTGGTGCAACTCGTTTAACCAAAAAAGGAGTTGTTATTCATTTTTCTAAAATGGATAAAATTATAAAAATTGATAAAAAAAATTTAATTGCAAAAGTTCAACCTAATGTTATAATCGGCGATTTAAATAAAGAATTAGATAAATTAAATTTATTTTTTCCGCCAGATCCCTCTAATTTAGCAGTTTCCACCATTGGCGGAGCAATTTCCCTTTGTGCCGGGGGTCCAAGAACTTTTAAATATGGAAACACAAAAGATTATGTTATCAATCTTGAAATTGTTTTGGCTGATGGAACAATTATTCAAACATCAAAAGATTTAGCAAAAAATGTTACCGGATACAATATAACAAGTTTATTTGTTGGTTCCGAAGGTACTTTGGGATTAATTGTTGAAGCAACGCTAAAATTAATTCCAAAACCCGAAGAAAGACTTTTAACTTTAGCATATTTTAATTGTCTGGAGGACGCTGCAAAATGCGTCAACAATATAATTAATTCAGGTTTTATTCCTTCGACATTAGATTTATTGGACAATAATACAATTAAAACCATTGAACAATTTAATCCGTGCGGGCTTTTAATTGATAAAGAAGCAGTTCTTTTGATTGAACTTGACGGTTTTAGGCAATGCGTAGAATATGAACAGAAGATTTTAAAAGATATTTTACAAAAATCAAATGCACTTAATATTATTCAAGCAAAAAATCAAGATGAAAATGAAGAAATATGGCGTGCAAGAAGAAGTGCATATTCTGCAGTTACTCAATTAAAACCAAATGTTGTAACAGAAGATATAGTTGTTCCGAGAGAAAAAATTGTTGAATGTGTAAAAAAAATAAATGAAATTTCAAAAAAATATAATATTATGGTTTGCATTATGGGACATGCGGGAGACGGCAATATTCATCCCAATTTTGCACTTGATTTATCAAATAAAATTGAAAAAGAAAATTTTGAAAAATTAAAAGATGAACTTTTTTATTATGCGATTTCTGTTGGCGGAACTTTATCAGGTGAACATGGAATAGGCCTACACAAAAAAAAATATTTAAAAAATGCTCTGAATATAGGAGCTTTTGAGGTAATGAAAAATATCAAAAAAATGTTTGATAATAAAAATATTATAAATCCGGATAAAATATTCTAATATGACAAAATTGAATGATTATAAAGAAATTATATATAATTTAATTAAGCTTTCTTTACCCATCTTAGGCGGTAATATTTCACAAATTTTGGTAAATTTGGCAGATACAATTATTGCAGGACGATATTCAACTCTTGCTCTTGGAGCAGTATCTGTTGCAAGTGCAATAATAATGACTGCAATAATCGGTGCAATCGGTTTAATTATGAGTATAAGTCCGGTTATATCAAATTTTAGAGGTGCAAATATAAGAAGTAAAAAATATTTTAAATTAACTCTTTTGTTTTCTGTTATTGTTTCAATTCCATTTTTTATTTTAATTGAATTATTGATTTTAAAATTACCTTTAATAGGGCTTTCTAATGAATTGTTTGAACCTGTTAAAATTTATCTTGAAATATGTTCTTGGACTATTTTTCCAAGTGCTATTTTTATAGCCTTAAAAGAATTTTTACAAGCTTATGAAAAAGTTGTGTTTGCAAATAGTTTAATGCTTTTTATGGTTATATTAAACATTATATTGAACATAATATTGGCATTTGGATTGAATTTTAACGGAATACAAATTCCTGAAATGGGAGTCAATGGGCTTGCTTTAGCTACATTAATTTCAAAAACCCTTGTGGCAGTTTTAATGCTTTTATATTGTTTACCTTTATTTAAAACTCCTTTTAAAAAATCAAAAAAATACGTTAAGGACTTAATCAAAACAGGCTTTCCAATTTCACTTGCAATGTTTTTTGAATTCTTAGGTTTTAATTTAACAGCCGTCTTAATCGGTAAATTCTCAGCACTATATGCAGGTGTACATAACATTATTCTATGTATAGCTAATTGCACTTTTATGATAGCATTATCAATTTCTTCAGCTGCAAGCATTAAAGTTGGATATTTTAACGGAAAAAAAGATAAATTAAATATAAAAAGGTATGCTTTCGTAAATATTTTAATGATAACAGGGGTTTGCATTGTTGCATTTTGTTTTTTTGATATATTTCAAAATCAAATTATACACTTATTTTCAAAAGACCCTGAAGTTTTATATTGGTGTAAAAAAATTCTTAAAATTGCACTTTGCTTTTTATTCTTTGACGGCTTACAGTGTGCTTGTGTTGGAGTTTTAAAAGGTTTAAAAGATACAAAAATTATTATGTTTACAATGCTTTTTGCATATCTTATAATTGCAATTCCTTTAGGTTCATATTTTGCTTTTAATTATGGTTTTGTACTTGAAGGTTATTGGATTGGACTTGCTTTGGCATTATTTTTTGCTGCAATTGTTACAAGTTCAAGATTAATTTATGATGTAATAAAATTAAAATTTTAACTAATATATTACATTTTATTTTAAATTTATAATCTTTTTTATCGAAATATAATTTATATTATTGCCTTTTAAAAAACTTATACTATATAATAGTATTAACCAAAATTTTACGGATTTAACTAAGGAATAATATGAAAAAAAATTATGCATTTTCTTTGATTGAACTTATGATAAGTTTAATTACAATTTCTTGTATAACGGCAGCATTTGCTCCTGTTATTTCAAAAAGGTTGTCCGCTAATTCTACAATGGTATCATCAGGATTAGGTTCTATTACGGTTAAATGTCAAGATAAGTTCAGCCAATACTGTGACTTATGTTACAAAACAAGATGTATCGTATGTTCAAGAAATTGTGCATCTAATCAATTCAAAGATATTCCAACCTGTACTTGCAAAGGCTGCAGCGGGTATGATGCTAATTGTGCTT
>CALVGZ010000025.1 GCA_944327225.1 Candidatus Gastranaerophilales bacterium
GCTCTAAATTTACCAAAAAGAACTCGGATATTTTCCGAGTTCTTTTTTATGTATATAATTTAAATATGTTATTAAATTTCCGACTTCTTTTATATTATAGGTTTTATTTAAATCAAAAACATTGCCTTAAAGTTTAATTGGTTAATTATTTAACTTTGTCCCAAAAGCAAACTTGAAACTAAATTTCTGTTTTGATTATTTGCTTGGGATAGTATGGCTGTAGAAACCTGTTGTAAAATTTGTAATTGAACATTTTTTGTTGCTTCACTTGCAATATCAGCATCCATAATTAAACTCTTAGAACTTGATAAATTAACAATACTATTTTCATTTAATTCATTAATTGACTCTAACCTATTCATACTTGCACCAATCTTTGATATTTCTAAGTTAACTTCATCAATTATTTCATCTAACTTATCAACACCTTTTATTGCACTTTTTGTATCTGAAAAATCTAGTTTTAAACCTTTTAAGTTAAAATCTAAAGTTAAATCAATACTATCTTCTGCTACATCTCCAATTTGTAAACTGACATTTAAAGGCTTTCTTGAAATTGTTTCTGAAATATTCTTGTATTCATTATCCTTACCGTCATTTTTTGCAATATTATCTCCTAACCCTCCATCAATTTTATTTCCATCTCCAACTATTTCAAATGTATCATCCCCATCCCCACCATTTAAAATATTATTATTTCCATTCACAATAAATTCATTATTCCCGCCTGTAGCATTTATAGTTACATTATCAGCGTTAATAATATATTTATCATTACTATTTCCTGTTGTTAAAGTTACCCCATCTGTATCTACATAGTACGTATTATTTCCATCGTTATCTTTTATCTCAATAGATTTTTCAATATAGTATGTGTCGTCTCCCGAGCCACCTGTTTGGGGATAGCTGGTACTGTATAAATCTTTACCTATTATAATTGTATCATCTCCATCTCCGCCATCTACTGTTGCCCAACGACTGTTTGAAATAATCGTATCATTTCCTTCTTCACCGTACATATATGCACTACCATTTAAATTTTTAGCTTCTATTGTATCGTCTCCCTCTCCGCCATAAGCATATATACCATGACCTGACTGAATTAAAATATTATCATTTTTATCTCCGCCATAGAAATATATATCTCTGTCATTTAATTCAATATTATGAGAAACATCTTTTTGTCCTGTTATTTGTATATTGGATCCCGCAAAAACCACTTTATCATTTAATTTATCATAGTAATATGAAAAACCATTTGTATCAGATAAGTTATTTATAATTTCATATTCTTTTCCACCTATTATTATTGTCGTATTTTTGTTTCTTTCAAGTTCAATATATTCTTTATAGTCTTCACTGTTAATATTTTGGGTATATGAATTAATTACATTTCCACCACCAGTTAATTTATTATTACCTGTACCACCTAAAATTGTTGTATCAGATATATTATACCCATTGGTTATTATTTCATCATCTCCATTACCAAGATTAATATAGTCAGCATCTATATTATTGTTTAATATAACTTTATCATTACCTTCAAAGGTAAAAATTTTATTCCAGCTTCCTTCATTTTGAATAATATCGTCTTGATCTCCACCATAAAATACATATAGTTGCTTTTTAAAACAACATTATGTTTAGCATTTTTATCGCCTTTTATTGTTGCTGAATTTGCTCCCTTTTTAATAAATGTTATTTGATCTCCATCTACTTCATATTCAAAAACTCCTTCAGCGGTTATATTATAATTTATACCATTAATTAAAATATCCCTAGTATTTCGAGTTGATCCAGAATCAACAGAATATTTTTGAACCGTACTTGTTGTAGCTAAGGTTTGAGGACTTTGGGCAGATTCAACACCATTAATACTATCATTTGCCATAAGGTTGAAGCATTATTATTTTCAACAGGTGCAGAAAATGTAGTTATTGTACTTGTACTATTTCCCGTATTACCATTTGTAGAAGATTCTTTTTCATAATTATCAAATAACTTTAAATTATTAAAACTTGCATTTTTCTTTATTCTTTCAAGTTCTTTAATCAATGCATCAGCTTCATCCTGCATTGCATCTCTTGCACTTGTATCATAAGTGCCATCACTTGCTTGTAAACTTAAATCTCTTAATCTTGTTAATATTGAACTTATCTCATCATAAGTTCCTTGTGCAGTATCTAAAAACGACATAGCAAATTGAATATTATTTTGAGCAATATTTAAACCATTTAATCTGGTACTCATTTTTGATGAAATCACACACCCTGCCGCATCATCTTTTGCAGAATTAATTTTGCAACCCGAACTCATCCTTTCAAGAGACGTTGAAAGATTGTTGCTTGAAATATTCAAACAATTTTGAATTTTAATAGAAGATATGTTGGTTAAAATGCTGTTAACCATTTTTAATCGTCCTTGTTAAAAAAATTCTATCCATAGATTTTTAAACTAATGTGTGGCAATCATAAAATCTAACATTTTGATGATGCGTTAATACTATCTGTAGATATTACACCTACACTGTAATTTTATTATTTTTTTATTCTTAAAATAACTATTAAAAAGTTTACACTTTTTCTAATTAAAGTATGAAAATGCGAAATTCGATATAATATCAACAAATTTAATTTTTTTAATATTTTCATATATTTAAAACTTGAAAAAAAAAATTTATTGGATACTATGTATCTATATAACCATAGAGACGTGTCCGAGTGGTTTAAGGTGCAGTCCTGGAACGACTGTGCGGGGGCAACTCCGCCAAGGGTTCGAATCCCTTCGTCTCTGAATTTTGTAAAACTTGACGATGTCAAGTTTTTTATTGAAAAGAATAAAAAAACTATATAATTAAAATATGCTACAATATTAAACATAGAGTTATACTTACAAATTAGGTGGAATTTTTTAATTATGAAGATGCACACAAAAGCAATATTTATACTTGTTATAATATTAAGCATACAATCAGCACAAGCTGTTTTTTATGAATGTACGTATAAAAATAAAGCAGGTGTTAATGTTGTATCATCATTTAACCCCACTCAAAAGTACAGAGAAGATTATAATGAACTCTATTCTGCCTTAAAAACAGGTAACTGCAAAGAATTATATATAAAAAAATATTTAATAGACGCAACAAGCTGCAACATCCAGTTTTATAAATACAACGGTCAAATCGCAAATCTAAGCTGCAGAGGAAATAACCCAGAAACAATGAAAAAACTAAGAGAAATCGCGGAAAAAGAATTCGGATATTTTAAATAATTATTTTCTAAATAATTTTTTCCAAATATATTTCTGAAAAACCCCCAAATATGTACATATAACCATAACTAAAACAAAATACAAGTATGTTGTTTGGACAGGATTATATATGCCATAAATATAATCCTCATTTATGTACATTTTTTCACCGATAATCTTATAAAAAATTCCCGTAATCAAAAACATAACAAATGTATGATTAGCCATAATATGATATGTAGTATCACCTACGTGCTTAAAAAATTTAATATCTTTAAAATAAGGATATAAAATTTCAACAGAATACAAAGAAACCCAAATTCCTGTTATTGCAGTTAGGATTGGAACAATTATCTGATCGTCAAACCTGCCCCAGACTAAAACATAACTTAAACCTATTCCATGACTTGGGTCAAAATCTCGATTAAACAACCATAAAAAAGATTGAAAAACGATAACAATAAAAAACCACTTTGAACTAAAAATATTGTAATTATTCCTAATATACTTTACATAAAAATATCCAAGATATACAAAAAAAGTTGAAAACATTAATTTCATGATAACCAAAGTTAATGTATTATTTCCAAAATATTTAATAAAAGGAATTGCACCAAATCCTAATATAGCAAAGAATATAAACTTAAAATATTTATCTGGAAATTTTCTTAAAAATTTCATCAAAAATAAAAAACAAATTAAAGTCAAAAAAAGTTGAGGAACAAACCATAAAGGTGCACACAATTTTAATTGATGTCCGTTTATAAAAGGAGTAATGAAAAAATTCTTCAAAGTAATCGGCTCTGCCAAAAATTTACCCGTAAAATAAAAAACAATAAAAGTAATTATAATATATACAATCTCATAACCAAAATAAGGCAAAAGAAGAGATTTTACCCTCTTTAAAAAATATGTTTTTGCATCATCAATATATTTTTCTTTAAACAACATACCCGAAATAAAGAAAAATAATGCAAGTTGAAATGAATACGGCGGAAACATTCCAAAAACCGAAAATTCCAAATGACCGGATACTACTAATATTATGGCTAGAGCTTTTAAAAGATTAATTTTATCCGAAAAAATTTTATCCATATTTATAATTCCAACCACAACGACTGATATGGTGCCAACCTCAGGTGCATAGTTCTATTTTGCAAGGAAACATTCACCTTGATATCATCACCATTTACTAAGTTTTTCAAAGAAGTTATTTTATTATTATTTTTAATTATAATATCGGCAGGCAAATTAATCTTGGCAACAAGTTTTTCTCCGGATAAATTATTTATTACTAGAATTTTATTATCTTTATTTTTTCTAATATAAGCAAAATTACTGTCCGAATCAGTTTTTAAAATCTCAAAACTACCGTCTGCCATAACAGATAATTGTTTTCTTAAAGTAATCAAATTCTTTACTTTTTTAAACACTCTGGAATTAAATTCATAATATCCAGCGGATGAACCGTAAAAAAGCTTCCTTGGAACATTTCCCCTGTGTATATCACGAGAATCAAATGCAGATAACAAATTTGAAAATTTACTTCCGGATTTTTTTATTATCTTTTCCTTATTTTCAACATCTTTTGCTCGCAATTGAGCAGTTTTTTTTGCATTTTCAAAATTATTTGCAACACCAACTTCATCTCCATAATAAATAACTGGAATCCCTGGCAGCGAAAGTAAAATCGAGAAAGCAGATTCAATTCTGTTTGGATTTTTATCCAAAAAGTTCGCCAGACGACCTGAAACTCCGAAACCCTTTCTAAAGCTTGCACCCTTAGTAACTAAATTATCAAAAATAATCTCTCTTACTTCCGGACTCACCATTTCGAGCGTAAGTTCATCATGAACTCTTAAAAACATTGCCCAAGAAGCACTTTTTGGAATTTCGGGGGTATTTTTATAAGCATCTATAAAATATTTTTTATCCCCAGTTATTAAACTTGCCCAAATTGCAGGCATATAAGGAAAATGATAAGCAATCTGAGCTTCATCTGTTCTTTTTAAAGTTTTCTTTTCATTATTTATATTGACTGTAACTTCTCTATCTTTTCCAAAATACGGAAGAATATCCTTTGGAGTCTGGCAAGCTTCAACCTGAACAACGCTTGATGGAGCAGTAAGCTGAATATAATTACTTAAAAGCTTTATTATAGAATGTGTTTTCGGCCTATTTTCAGCATTTGTTCCGGGTTCTTTATAAAGATAAGGAATGGCATCCATTCTAAAAATGTCAATACCCAAATTCGTCCAATATGAAATTGTATCTAAAACATAATATAAAACCTCGGGATTTTCCCAATTAATATCTAATTGAAAGGGGTAAAAAGTATGATATAACCAATAATCCTTACCGTTAACGGTTATCTTTCTCCAATTATTTTCAACATTTTCCGGAAAAATTATTCTTCTTTTTGAAATTTTACCGTCTCTTTCAGTATATTCAGCAACAGTACCTAATTTCTCATCTTGATATCTTTTATATTGAGGTTCTTCATCTCTCCATATAAAATAATCAAGATATAACTCATCTCCGGCTTCTATTTTTTTAAACCATTCATGTTCTTGTGAAAAATGATTTAAAACTAAATCCGCTTTTATTTTAAACCCTCTTTTTTTTGCCTCCTTAACAAACTCTTTAAACTCAACCATACCGCCAAGATCACGTCTAATATTCTGCGGGTTTTTCACATCAAAACCAGCATCTTTCATGGGACTATCAGCAAAAGGAAGCATATATAACGTAGTAACACCCAAATCTTCCAAATAATCAAGCATTAAAGCAGTGTCTTTAAATGTATTTTTCTCATCATCTTTTATAACACCAAACTGGTCAACATAAAACATGTAAATTATTTCATTCTTATACCAATCGGAATTTCTTTTCAAATCCTGTTCCAATAAATTCTTTGGTCTTGTTTTAATGGCTTTTTCGGCGGCAAGAATAACTTTATTGTAAATTTCGTCTGAATTTTCTTTACCGTATACTTCAATAATTGAATCTTTAATTTCTTTTTTTATTTTTGAATTAATATCAATAACTTGTTCCTGATTTTCATCAGAAGCTGTTATAGTATCTTCAACCTGAGCAACAACAGGCATTATAGCCAAAATTGCAACTAAAAATAATAACACTATTTTTTTCATATCAAAAATTATATATGAAAAATAAAAAATTAATAATTGTATGAATTATTATTTTAATAAAAATTAATTTTCAATATAAATTTCAGCCATATTATGAATCAAGCCACCTATTTTAGTTGGATAAATATTTCTTATTTTTTTTCTGATTGCACTTATATTTAAAGGAGCATATAAATATATTAAGGGATTTTCTCTTGCTACAATCTCCTGATATTTATCATAAATCTTTTTTCTTTTATTAAAATCAAGTTCAATAGCTCCTTGTTTAAAAATATTTTCTAATTCTTTTTCAAAATCTAAAACCTTATCACTGGATTTTAAATCATTATTTGTTCTCTTATTAAACAAATGCAAAGCCCCATTTGGTGTCCAAACATTATAACCGGCATTTGGCTCATTAATATTTGAAGTTAAAGCAAGAATTATACAATCATAATCAACGGAATTAACAGTCTTATTAATTAAACTATTAAATTCTATCGGTTTAAAATTAACTCTTATTCCGATTTTTTCCAAATCTTGTTTTATTGACACCCCGACAGCTTCTCTTTGAGTATTTCCGGCATTTGTTAAAAGCTCAAATTCAACCCTATTATCATTTTTATCATACAAAATTCCATCTTTATAATAAAATCCGCTTTTTTTAAGAAGTTCTTTTGCATACTCAATATTTTTCGGATGACCTTTTGCAACTTTCTCATTTAAAAACAAACTATTTAAAGGTTCTGCACTATATAAGGGTTTTGCCATGCCGGAAAAAACATTTAATACAATATCGTTCCTGTCTATTGCCCAATCAATTGCACTTCTAAAATTTCTATCTTGAAACCAAAGCTGCTTTTTTGGATCTACATAATATTTTCCTTCTTTGTTTTTTCTGTTATTCAAATTAAAAACAATAAAAGTTGTATTAGTGCTTGAGCCAAGATTATATAATTCAAAATCACCATGTTTTTTTAATTCTCTATAACGATTTACCAACGAACCATTGACAGCAAGAACATCTATAACTCCTGACTCAAATTTAATTGTCTGATTATTGGTGTCTCCAACAATCACCATAACCCATTTATCAATATATGGAAGTTTTTTATCTTCTTTATTAATTAAATAATAATTATTATTTTTTACGTAAACAACTCGTTGAGAAGGTAAATATTCTTTTAGCTTAAAAGCACCTGAAATAACCAAATTTTTAGGATTAACGTCAACTCCCTGAAAAGTTAAAAAATATTCCCTTCCTTTATCTGTCGCATTTTTAAAAATATGCTTAGGAACAATTGAAGCAGACAAATTTCTTAAAAACGGTGCAAACGGTTTAGGAGTAACAAACTTAATAGTATATTTATCAATTTTTTCAACTTTTGGCAGCATACCGTCTATTGTCATAACATCTTTAGCAGATCCATCTCCATATCCGCCAAATATAATCGTATTATATGTAAAATATACATCATCTGCAGTTATCTCAACTCCATCAGACCACTTTATTCCTTTCCTTAAATGAATTATATATGTTTTTTTATCCGGCAATATCTCAAAATTCTTTGCCAATTTAGGAATAACCTCACCTGTTGAAACATTTGTCTGAGTTAAACCGTCATACATAATTTCGGACAGCTCAGCACTGGTTGCATCATTTGCGTTATATGGATTAAAAGTCTTAGGCTCACCCATTATGCTGGTTGTAAAAACACCACCGAATTTTCCCACAGGAAGCAAGGATTGAAGATAATCAACCCCATTGATTGTTGCATTTCTTGGAGCCGGCACATTATTAACAAGTCCGACCAAAGGCTCGAAACTGGTATACTCTATCTTATCGAAACCATAATCTTTTTTAAAAATCAAAAAGAAAAAACCAATTATTAAAACAAAAATAAAAATTATTATTAAGATTTTGTAAGCATTTTTTCTCATAATATTGATTTTACCACAACTAAATGATATAAAAAGCTAAAGTAGAGTTATTTTTCTCGAAGCATAAAAAGGATAAGAATATAAATATGAGAATATTAGTTACAGGTTCAACGGGATTGTTAGGTAAATCCCTTTGCCCTATGTTAGATAAAGAGGGCTTTCAATACTGGGCCTGTAATTCCAAGATTTTTGACGTAACAAATACAAAAATGGTGAATGAAATAATGAATAAAATCAGTCTGGATTTTATTATTCACCTTGCAGGATACACAAATATAGATCAAGCCGAAGACAACCCGGAATTAGCTTTTAATGTAAATCAGCTCGGAACTAAAAATATAGCTCACATTGCAAAAAAACACAATGTACCGATACTATATGTAAGCACTGATAATGTTTTTGACGGTAATTCAAACAAACCATACAAAACAACAGATGCCACAAATCCCATAAACGTATATGGCAAATCCAAACTTGCAGGCGAAAAAGAAATAATAAAAGCAACAAAAAAATATTATATTTTAAGAACATCTTGGCTATATGGCACAGGTGGATACGTTGATGCTATGCTCACTTTTTCCAATTTTAGGAAAGAAATCTCTGTCGTTGACGATCAGATTGGCTGCCCCACTTGGGCAGACGATGTTTCAAGAAAAATTGTTGAAATAATAAAAGAAAATAAACCCTATGGCATATATCATATAAGTTCATCAGGAAGTGCAAGCTGGTCTGATTTTACAAAAAAAATTTTTGAAATCAAAAAAAGAAATGTCGAAGTAACTGCTATAGATAAAAGTGATTTCCCGCGTCCTGCTTTACGTCCCAAATATTGCGTGCTTGATAGTAATAATTCGCTTCCTGATTGGAAAAACTCACTTGAAGAATATCTTTTAAGCAAAAATTAAATATTTGCAGGAAGTTGAATTTATTATATAATAGTCTTGTTGATAATGTTAATGGGGAGTGTTTTATGCATGGAATTATTTTAGCTGGTGGCTCTGGTTCACGTCTTTGGCCATTATCAAGGGAACTTTATCCGAAACAGCTTCTAAAACTTAATTCCGAAAAAAGTCTTTTAGAGAGAACTTTTGAAAGACTAATGAGCATAATGGATATTGATAACATTATTGCAATAACAAACACTAAACATTTTAGTGATGTTAAAATGCAATTAAAAGAATATTCAAATGACGTAAGAATATTAACCGAACCGATTGCAAAAAACACAGCTCCCGCTATTGCAATTTCTACAAAATTTCTATTGGATTGCGGGATGGATGATGTCATTGTCGTTGTTCCTTCAGATCATTTGATACAAAATACCGAAGGCTTTGCAAAAACAATTGAAAATGCTCAAAAACTTGCAAAAGAAGGCTATATTGTAACTCTGGGTGTTAAACCGGCAAGCCCCAGTACCGGTTTTGGATACATTAAAACAGGTGAAAAATTACAAAAAGGATATAAAGTCGATTGTTTTAAAGAAAAACCCGACTATAAAACAGCAAATGAATATTTAAAATCAAGTGAATATTTTTGGAATGCCGGCATATTTATATTCAAAGCTTCAATATTAATGGAAACTTTAAAACAATGTGCAAAAGAAATATATGAAACGACCCAAAAATTTAATTTTAAAGCACAAGAAGATATTGATTATATGACTTTTGATAAATATCCTTCAATTTCATTCGATTATGCCGTAATGGAGCATGCTAAGAATATCGCAATGGTTGAAATGGAATGCGATTGGAATGACCTTGGCTCTTGGGATGCCGTATATGAATCCAATAAAAAAGATTCTAAAGGTAATGTGAAAATAGGAAATGTAATAGAACAAAATTGCAAAAATTCTATGCTATATTCATCGGAAAGATTATTGGCAGGAGTGGGACTTGAAAATGTTGTCATAATTGAAACTCCTGATGCAATTCTTGCATGTAACAAAGAAGACACTCAAGGAGTGAAACAAATCTTTGAAAAACTAAAAGAAACAAAGAACGATACCCACAGAATTCACACAACTGTATACCGTCCTTGGGGATATTATACAGTATTAAACCATGGTGAAGGATATTTAACAAAAATGATTTGTGTTTCAAGAAAAGGTCAACTCAGTTTACAATCACATAATTTTCGTTCTGAGCATTGGGTAGTATTATCAGGTATAGCAAGAGTAACATTGGAAGACAAAGTCTTTATGTTAAAAGCAGGTTCATCAATTGATATTCCGGTAAAGGCAATACACTCGCTTGCAAATCCATACGACAGTGAACTAAAAATAATAGAAGTTCAAAAAGGCGACAAGCTTGTTGAAGAGGACATAATACGCTACAAAGATATCTATGGCAGAGTAAAATAAACTTATTTTTCTTTATTTTCAGCTATACCAGGATCAAGATTTGAACCTGTAATAAGTTTTCTAAACAAAAATTGCAATTTAGGAAGCATAATTGCAAGTAAAAAACTGCTAATTGCAACGTTTGCGATTGTATTGAAACTTTTTGCAACTAATGCCTTTTTTGCGTATTTTTCTATAGAACCAAAACCGGACGCATCTTTGATAAATTCATTAACAGCGTTTTTAAAAGAATTAATTTTATCCGTTTCCACAAACTTTCTCGGATCTCTGATATTATTTTCAAGAAAAGTAACCAACTTTAATTTTTTAATTTGTTCAACAAAAGCGGAGCTTGGATTGTTGTCTATAAAATCAATTATAGTTTTCCCATCAATTCCTTCGGGTAATTTTAGTAAATTGTTTTTGATTTCACTTAAAAAATTCTTATCGCTTAATGTTTTAACATCTAATGAAGTATTTATACCAAAAATAAATTTAGTGAATTTATTTAGCAGCTTTTCTATTTTTTTTGGAGCGACATAATTTAAAAAGCACATACCAATCATTTTAAACGCCATTTCTGCTTTTTCATTTTTATTTCTTGCAGTTTTTATTCTACCGACAGTAAGCCCCGAATCCAAAATTACCATCTTATTTAAAGCAGACATATTTGCGATTTTTTCCATTCCGCAAAAATTTATTTCGTTCATATTGTCTTGTTTTTTCTTGGCAGATAAAATAAATTTTTCCAAAGAATTACTCTTGAAATTTGGCATAGTGTTTTTTTTAAAATTAGTTTTTTTCATTTTTTTTCTTGTATACAAAAAATTAAGCTTTGGAAGCAAAAAACCCATAACCGCAATAGGAATTGCAGTAGTCGCAAAAAACTTTAGAACTTGTAAATTTTGAAACATCTTTTTATTGTTTTTTACTTTTTGCAAATCAAAAACAGCATTCTTGGCTAAATTTTTAAATCTGCCAATATTTACGTTTATGCCCTGACAAGAACTTTCTTTAAACAACCTAAAATCAACTTTAGAACACAAGCCTTTATAATCAATAAATTTATCGACAAGAAATTGCATCAAAGGAATTCCACCCAACCAAACAGCAGAAGTACCGTATTCATCTATAATTCTTTCCCTTGTAGCTTGTCTTGCAATAAATTTCGATTCTTTTGCATTTTGTTTATAAGTCATTACACACTTTGCTAGATTTTCAATTCCGCAATCCCTCACAATTAAAGGATAAATACTGCTATTATCACCTAAAGCGGATACTATATTTACTAATGACATTTTTTTCCAATTCTGTTTAAACTAATGACGCCTTCTGAACTAAAAATCCCAAGAAGGCGTCATTAATAAGAATTGAAAATCAATACATCATTAAATAAACAACCCCCTTGGGATGCTATGATGATGTATATGAAAATTTATAAACAAAAAATTACTCATGATCGATACTATTTTAACATAGAAAAATTCTTTTACAACATTCTATTAGATATATATTTTTCAGCATTATTTATAATCTCTTCAGGTAAACCGGCTAGGATCGCCGTATTTAGTGCGAGGCTTGAGTTTACAATACCTCTTGTGACTTTTCTGTCAAAATTATCTTTTTCCGAATCATTTGACACACCTACAACATAATTAAATACTTTATTAGGATATTTCTTTTCAAGCTTTGTTAATTCAATATTATGAGTTGCAATCAAAGTTTTTGTTTTAAAATAAGAAATCAAATAATCACAAAATGCTTTTACAATGGCACACCCTTCAACAGCATTTGTACTTTTGGCCGGTTCATCCAATAATATTAATGAATTATTAGTCGCATTGTCAATTATAAATTTAAGATCATTCATTTCAATCATAAAACTTGAATTGTTGTTTGATATATCATCAGTTGTCCCTTGTCTTACAAAAATTCTATCTAAAATCATTAATTCAGCATGATCTGCAGGCACAAATGACCCAATCTGAGCCATTATTGAAATTACAGCGTTTTGTTTTAAATAGGTTGACTTCCCACTCATATTTGCACCGGTTAATATTATTATAGAGTTATCTAAAAAATCTGTATCATTTTTAACTATTTGCTCTTTACTATTTATTAAAGCAGGATGAAAACCATTTTTTATAAATAAATTTTCTTTTTTAAATTCAGGTCTTTTTAAACCATTTTGAACTGCACATTTTGCAAAAGAATTAATAACATCAATTCTTGCAATTTCTCTTGCTATATCTCTAATTTTATCTACAAACAAATTTGCTTTTTGCCTGATATCAATATATATCTTGTATTCAAGCTCATTAATTCTATACTTTAAACCAAATAAATTATCTTCTAATTCTTGCAACTGAGGTGTTGAATATCTTACAGAAGATGAAAGAACTTGTTTGCGAATAAAATCACCCGTTAGCAATTTTTCTTTTGACAATGGTAATTCAAAATAATATCCAATTGCACAAGAATAATCGGTTTTTAATTTTTCCAAATTTAATTTTCTTTTTATTTTATTAAAATGCTCAATAATTTCTTCTTCAATTTTTTTGGATTTTTCTCTTAAATAATCTAAATTGGAATCAAAACCATCGTTTATAATTCCGCCAGATTTAATTTCGTTTGAAGAATTTTCACTTAATGCCAAATTTACAGTTTTTGAAAATTCAATTATTTCTTTAATATATTTATAATCAAAATTTAACAATTCGGAACTAAAATTATTCGATATTTTATATAAATCCTCAATAATTTGAGTGCTTTTCACTAATAAATACAAATCTTTAGGTAGAATTGTAGAATTTGAAATTTTTGCACAAATTCTTGAAAGATCACAAAATTTTTCTAAACATATATTTAACTCATCAATTTTTTCTTTACTTGAAACAAGCTCAAAAACCGCATCCAGACGTAAATTGATTTCTGACACATTTAACAAAGGTTCATCCAAATATCTTTTTAAAAGTCTAACCCCCATGGGAGTTTTTGCATAATTTAGAAACCAAAACAAACTTCCTTGTTTTTTCATATAACGACGAGTTCTTCTGATTTCAAGATTTCTTCTTGTAACATCATCTAAAATAAGATACGATTTTATCTTATACTCAATTATTTTATCCAATTTGGGCATAAAATCTTTTTGAGTATACCTGCAATATTTTAAAATAGCATCTTCGGATTTTTTAGTTATAAAAAAGTTAAAATCCAATGTAGTAATATTATATTTTGAAATGATATCACCAAATTTATCTATTTGATTTTCATAAATTAAAATTTCATTAGGGGAAATTTTATCTATTTCAAATTTTATATCATCAAATGTACCAATTGCTTTATAAAATTGTCCCGATGAAACATCTGCATAAGCTAAACTTAATAATTCATTATCAAAATATAAAGCAAGAATATAATTATTTTCATAAGAATCTAAAAATTCATTTTCAATAATTGTCCCTTGAGTATATTTCCTTGTTACAGTCCTTATTATCTCATTATTTTCTTTCCCAACCTGAGAACAAATGCAAACTTTTAAATTCTCACTCAAAAGCTTCTTGATATATAAATCAACCGTATGAACAGGTATTCCTGCCTGCATCACTTCACCAAGATTTTTAACACTTCTTGAACCCAACGTTACACCGGTAATTTCCGAAAAAATTTTGGCATCACCAAAAAAAGTTTCAAAAAAATCACCAATTTGAAATAATAAAATTGAATCATTATTTTCTTTTTTAAATTCAATATACTGCTTCAAAAAACCATTTTGGAGTTTTATTGTGTCTACTTCATTAATTTCCAGAAACATAATAATATTTTACATTAAAAAAACTCCACCAATCACATTGGTGGAGTTTTTTTAATTTCTTAATTAAAACTGCATATCAGGATCAACAACACCAAACATGCCTTCAATTTCTTCCAAAATTGCAGATGGCTTTCTTGCTTGATGTTTTTGAGCAGCTCTTTTTTGAGCTTCTTTTTCTTTTTCTTCAGAAGCATTTATTAAATGATAATAACCGGTACCGGCAGGGATTAATCTACCGATAATGACATTTTCTTTAAGGCCTCTTAACATATCCTTTTTGCCTTCCACCGCTGCTTCGGTAAGGATTCTTGTTGTTTCTTGGAATGAAGCAGCAGAAATAAATGATTCCGTATTTAACGAAGCTTTTGTAATACCAAGTAAAAGTGCTTCATAAGTAGCTTCTTGACCGCCATTTTCACGAGCCTTAGCATTTTCTGCTTCAATAGTCTTAATTTCTACCAATTCACCCGGAAGAAGTCTTGTTGTACCGGAATCGAGAACTTTTACTTTCTTAATCATTTGACGAACAATGACTTCAACGTGTTTATCAGAAATTTCAACACCTTGTGAACGATATACTCTTTGTACCTCATCTACAAGATATTGTTGAGCTGCATTTGCACCTTTCAACCTGATAACATCATGAGGATTCATAGGACCTGATGTCAGTGCATCACCCTTATGAATTTTCTGTTTATCATTTACGATAACACTTGCTTCAATCGGATATTTAATTTCGACCCTTCCGTTTTCATTTTCAATAAACAATCTTGGCGTATCGTCTTCATATTCAATTATAGCAACACCGTCTTCTTCAGCAGCAATAGCAGAATCCTTAGGCTTTCTTGCTTCTAAAAGTTCTTCAACACGTGGTAAACCTTGAACGATATCACCTGTTTTTTGTCTTTCAAATACCAACGTAGCAAGTAAATCACCTCTCAAAATAAGAGCTGAGTTATCCACCTGCAATAATGCCCCCGGAGAAATCAAGTGAGGTCTGCCAACCCTTAACGTAACGGATTTAGCAGTAGCTTTCACAACTTTTCCAGAGAAATTTGAAACTTCATTCTCAGAAATTTTAGAATCAATTGTAACAAAATCACCCGCCTTAACAGTTGGTTTTGAAGTTGTTTCAATTGTTTCTTCATAATTGTCCGAAACAAGAAGTAATCTTCTTAAATCTTTATCCTTTGAATTAATTGAAGCAACAGAATCATTAACCGCAAGTACTTGAGTTTTTGTAACAGGAGTTTTAGGCTCAATTACCTGACCGTTCTTAACAAGAAGTTCAGTTTGTGTTGAAGATAATCCACGAGAAGAATCTTCTTGCTCACGGCGAACAATCAATGTTTCCAATACTACAATTTTTAAATCACCTTTTTTATCAAGTTCAACCATACCTTTTAAATGAGAAATATAACCTGACATCGATAATACAAGAGAGGTTCTTGTTAAGACCGCACCGTCGAGATTTCGAACTCTTGCACCGTCTTTAAATTGAACTTGAGTAATCGGAATTAATTCAATTGCATCATCAGTTGCACTAAATTTAATTGAAACATCTTTTTGTTCAATATCAAAAGCTTGAATCGGGCGAATTAAAATCTGTACTGGTTTACCTTCAATACTATCGTCTTCTAAAGAATCTTCAGATAAATCTTCATCTAAATCATCAATTTCCATTAAATCAGATTCATTTTCCACAATTGTTACTATTGAATCAACTTTTGCTTTGATTTTTCCTGCAACAACAGTTCCGGCTTTAACTACTTCACCTTCACCGACTTTTAAATCGTTAATGCTATCTAAAGTATGTAATTCACCTGGGCGAACTACAATTTCATGAATAATATCGTTAAATTCTTTTATTTCAACGATACCCGCAATATGCGTATAAATATCTTTAACAACTTCGGTTCCGGCTTCAACAAAAGTTCCGGATTCAACCAACTTAAGTGAAGCATCTTTTGAAATTTGGTGAATTTCCTCAGGAATAAAAATTAACTGACCGGGAGTTACAACAACCTGATTTTCATCAACTTCAAGTCCATTATAACGAATTTCACCTGATGATTCAACTTTATAAGTTTCATCAATAAGCTCAGCTATTATCATACCGTTTTCAACTGTTGTATCAACAGGAGATTTAACAATATATTTTTCGCCGGTTTCCGGAACTGTCCATATTTGTTCTTTTTTGGTCTGTTCAAATACAGCATTTGCAGCTTGGATTGAAGCAATAACAATAGTCAATTCTTTACCCGAAACAATCTTTTTAATTTTCTTTCCTTCAAAATTAACTTCTTCAATTTCAAGACTATCGCCAACCCTGACTTCACCACCATGCTCGGATATAATTAAAGTTTCAGCCAACTTTTCACCTTTTTTAATTTTTTGGCCGTCTTCAACTAATACCTTTGAGCCTGCAGGAAGAGCGTATACATCACCGCCAAGAACCCAAACAATACCTTGTTTATTTGCAATTCTTGAAATATTACCTTGTCTGTCTTTTCTTTCATCGGCAACAAAGTCTTGGAATACAACTTCACCAGAGATGTCTGATGTGATATCTTTTAAAGCTTTTTCAGTTAAACGAGAACCGTCACCTTTTGAAGCTGGTTCGAATTCAGCAATTACTGTACCTGCAGTTATTTTATCACCTTTTGAAACAAGAACCTTTGCACCCATAGGTACGTGAACTTTTTCTGAATCTGTTTTTCCCTTAATTTCTACATCTGCTTCTTTTATGGCAATTCTAACCACGTCACCATGACGAGTTCTTTGTTCACGAGTTTTTACTTCAGTACTAACTGTTCCGTCAATTGTTGACTTAGCTTGACGAGTAACGCCAGAACCTTTAAATACACCACCTGTGTGGAATGTTCTCATTGTCAACTGTGTACCAGGTTCACCAATAGATTGAGCAGCGATAATACCAATTGCTTCACCTATATCAACAAGTTTTTGAGTAGTCATCGACCAACCATAACATTTTTGACAAATTCCATATTCAAGCTCACAAGTTAAAGTAGAACGAACACGAATTTCTTTGAGTGAAACAGACTTAATTTTTTCTAAATCATCTCTATCTACCGTTGTATTTTTAGCAACTAAAACATTGCCTTCACTATCTACAACATCCTGGGCTATAGTTCTTCCGAGAAGTCTGTCTTCCAAGGGAACTATTACATCTTCACCATCAGTAATAGCAGTTAAATTTATATACTTTTCAGTATGACAATCTTCTTCTCTAATAATAACATCTTGAGCAACATCAACAAGACGTCTTGTTAAATACCCTGAATCGGCTGTTTTTAAAGCAGTATCAACCAAACCTTTTCTTGCACCATAGGAAGAAATAACGTACTCTGTACAAGACAAACCCTCTTTAAAGTTTGATTTAATAGGTAAGTCAATAATTTGACCTTGTGCGTCAGCCATCAAACCACGCATACCAACCAATTGAGATACTTGAGATAAGTTACCTCTGGCACCTGAAAATGCCATCATATATACAGGATTTAATCTATCAAAATTTTCTACAACTTTTTCGGTTAGCTTTGCAGTTGTTTCGCTCCAAGTATCAATGACTTTCGTATATCTTTCAACCTCAGTAATTTCACCTTTTAAGTAACGACGTGTAGAGCGAGCAATCTCATCTTGAGCTTCCTGCAAAAGTTCTTTTTTAGCTTTTGGTACATCCAAATCATGAATAGAAATAGTAGTACCAGACTTTGTTGCATATTTATAACCTAAATTCTTAAGGTTATTTGCAAGTTCAGCAGTTTTAGCTCCGCCCCACTCAAGATAAACTTGAGATAAAAGCTGATTCAAAGCTTTTTTATTCATAACCTTATTTATAAACTCAACATGTTTTTTCTTTTTTGAGCATTCAGGAGTTATAGTAGCCATATTTTATATTTACCTCATTTTTTTTAATTTTTTAACTAATTTTATTTTTATCCAAACTAAGAAAGTACGGATTTTCTGACAGCTTCATTAAAGATGATACGACCCGGAGTAGTTTCAATTCTATGTCCGTTTTCATCTCTAACTATAACCTTATCGTGTAATTTAACAACTCCTGTAGCATGAGCTGCCATAACATCGGTAAAGTCGTGGAAATATCCTTTAACAGGCGTATTTGGATCTTTGATAATAGTTAAATAATACATACCAAGAACCATATCTTGAGTAGGCGTAATTATAGGTTTACCTGTTGCAGGAGCTAAAATATTATTTGTAGCCAACATAAGCATTCTTGCTTCTGCTTGAGCTTCAATTGACAACGGAACGTGAACTGCCATTTGGTCACCGTCAAAATCGGCATTGAATGCTGTACATACTAACGGATGTAATTGAATAGCTCTACCTTCAACCAGTACTGGTTCAAATGCTTGAATACCAAGTCTATGTAATGTTGGAGCACGATTCAACATAACAGGATGTCCGTCTACAACTTCTTCCAAAATATCCCAAACAACAGCTTCAGAACGTTCAATTTTCTTTTTAGCTGATTTAATATTTTGGACAAGTCCTCTTTCGATTAGCTTATTAACAACAAACGGTTTAAACAACTCAATAGCCATTTCTTTAGGTAAACCGCATTGATTTAATTGTAATTGAGGACCTACAACAATAACGGAACGGCCTGAATAGTCAACACGTTTACCCAGTAAATTTTGTCTGAAACGACCTTGTTTACCTTCGATAATATTCGATAATGATTTTAGGGGACGAGAATTTGGCCCAACAACTGTTCTTCCTCGTCTGCCATTATCGATTAGAGCATCAACCGCTTCTTGCAACATGCGTTTTTCGTTTCTAACAATAATTTCGGGAGCACCCATTTCAAGCAATCTCAATAAACGATTATTTCTGTTGATTACACGTCTATATAAATCATTTAAATCAGAGGTTGCAAACCTGCCGCCGTCTAATTGTACCATTGGTCTTAAATCAGGCGGTGTTACAGGTAATACATCCATTACAAACCAAGTAGGCTCAGTACCTGATTCAATTAAAGATTCAACTAATCTTAAACGTTTGATTAATTTAGCTCTTTTTTGAACAGATCCGCCTGCTGCGTCTAGTTCGGCTCTAATTTCATTAGCCAATTCTTCCAAATTAATTTCAGCTAATAATTCTTTTATAACTTCAGCACCAATTCCCACTTTTAACTTGGTATCTTCATTTTCCATAATAAAATCTTCATATTCTTCTTCGGTTAAAAGCTGGAACTTTTTAAAGGGGCTATCTGCACCATCCACTACAACATAATTATTAAAATAAATAATTTGTTCCAAATCCTTTAAAGTCATATCCAAAAGTAAACCAAGATATGAAGGAATTCCCTTTAAAAACCAAATATGAGAAACGGGAGCAGCAAGTTTAATATGTCCCATTCTATGGCGTCTTACTTTTGAATCAGTAACTTCAACGCCGCAACGTTCACAAATTATTCCTTTGTGGCGAACTCTTTTATATTTTCCGCAAAAACACTCCCAATCCTTTGTTGGTCCAAAGATTTTTTCACAGAACAAACCATCTCTTTCCGGCTTTAGTGTTCTATAATTAATTGTTTCAGGTTTTGTTACTTCCCCGTATGACCATTTCAGAATTCTCTCGGGCGATGCTATTGAGATTCTTATATAATCAAAATAATCAATACTTGTAGACATTTATTCTCCTTTGATTTTAATAATCTTAATTAACTGTCTTTAACCTAGTCTTTAAAGCTTGCGCTTGTGTCGAAAAAGTCAATGTTAAGAAGTTCTGAATCTAAGTCAGACAATACTCTTTTTGGAGCAGACTTTCTTAAATCATCAGTATCACTCATTAAATCAACTTCTTCTC
>CALVGZ010000026.1 GCA_944327225.1 Candidatus Gastranaerophilales bacterium
CAAACCTTATGATATTTTTGTGAAAATTTGCGGAACTGGACTATTCCGAAATAATCAAATTATCCGTACAGTTCAAAAACGGTGCGTATCTCACTGAAATTTTGCAAATCTCAATCTATCCGTACAGTCCAGAAAAAGTCCGGTTTTCCGTTTTGATTTTTTTGGAACACTTAATTTTTCCGACCCGAAAACGCCCACACAAAGCCTGCTTTACCAAAATAATCTATCTAGCCGTACAAATCAACCTGGACAAAAAACTACAATAGTGTTTTGATTTTTGGTTTATGTAATTATTTAATTCCTTAAAAGATTTATGTCCGCTTCACTCCGCCAAAAAAAATGTGAACCACTGAGTATTTTTCCAAATGGCAAAAACGAAGCGATTGCTCCGAGACGCAGTCACATGATTTTACTTTAAATAAATACAAAAAATTTGCCGCGTCTCGGAATCGAACCAAGGACACAGGGATTTTCAGTCCCTTGCTCTACCAGCTGAGCTAACGCGGCAAATCTATTAAATTTTCATTTATTTCGGAAGTCAGTTGGTAGAGCTTGCTCTACGTTTCTTATTCCGTTTCGCTTCGCTCCACTCTGGGAGCTAACGCGGCAAATTTATTAAATTTTCATTTATTTCGGAAGTCAGTTGGTAGAGCTTGCTCTACGTTTCTTATTCCGTTTCGCTTCGCTCCACTCTGGGAGCTAACGTTGACTTTTCAATCATATCAAATAATAAATTGCAGTCAAGTTAATTTTCAAGTAAAACTTTTATTACTTCGCCGTCTCGATGCATCTCAATTGCTTTTTTAGCATATTTCATATCCATTTTTTTTGTTATTAATTTATCCACTGCTATTTTGCCGCTTGAAATAAGTTCAAGTGCTTCTCTAAAATATTGAGGAGTGTGATGAAAAGAACTTATTATTTTAACTTCGTCGTAATGAAGTCTTTTTGTATCAAGATTTACACTGCTTCCTGATGCACAGCCTCCAAAAAAATGAACATACCCGCCTTTCCTAACCAATGAAAACATTTTTTCCCACATTTCGGGTAATCCTACACATTCAATCGCTACATCTAAACCCCTGCCTTCATTTGTGTGGTTCATTATAATTTCCGTCGGGTCTTGATATTTTGTGATATCAATTACAACATCCGCATTGGCAAAATCTTTGGCGAGTTTTAATTTTAAAGGGTTTCTTCCCATTGCAATCACTTTAGCACCTTTCAACTTTGCTAAAAATGCAAACATAAGTCCAATCGGGCCAATTCCCATGACTCCCACCACATCTCCTTTTTTTATAGGGGTTTTTGATATACCATGGACAACATTTGCCAAAGGTTCACTAAAAGCAGCCTGAGCAAAGGTTGTATTTTTTGGAATTATAAGCGTATTTTTTTCAACAATTCTTTTAGGTACGGCAATATATTGGGCATAAGCTCCGTTTAAAAGATCTAAATTCTCACACAATTCATAATCCCCGCGTCTGCAATAAAAACACTCTCCGCAAGGAGCACTATTGGCACATACTACCCTATCTCCTATATTAAAACCTTTAACATTTTCATCCATCTTTGCAATAATACCCGAGAATTCATGTCCAAAACCTGATGGAGTTTTTTTAATTAAAACAGGATGACCGCGTTTAAATGTTTTTACATCAGTTCCGCAAGTAAGTGCAGCCTGAACTTTGACAAGGATTTCCCCTTCTTGAAGATCAGGGATTTTTACTTCTTCATATCTTATGTCATTTGGTGCCCAGTAACGCACTGCTTTCATTTTCATATTTCTATATATGCCTTAAAAATTTTATTTCTAAAACTATCATCAACTGCAACGGCTAAATTGTCAAGAGTATAATGTTTACTAAGATTATTAACTTTAACAATTCCGTTATTTAAAAGTTCAGCCGATAATTTTATATCATTTGGTGCGGGTGAATAACTTGATATAATCGACAATTCACGATAGTAAATTTCATTATTTGAAAAACCCTTTAAATCATCTTCGACGGATGAGAAGACTATTATTTTTCCACCATCGATAACGTATTTTAATGCTGTTTCAATGGTTTTAGAATTACCCGCAGTAAGAAAAATTGTGTCATATTTTTTAGTTTCATCAAATATAAATCCATGTTTCATTGCCAAATTTTGCCGTTCATCTGAAATATCAAATCCAAACGCATTTACTCTAAAAGCTTTAAGTGCTTTAAGCATTAAAAGTCCGATAGAACCAAGTCCTATAACTAAAGAATTGAAATCGGAGTTATCTTCTCTGTATTTATAGCCAGCTCTTTCAATTGCTCGAATACAGCAAGACAGCGGTTCCAAAAAGGCTTTTTCATCGTTTTTTAAAGACGGATTCATTTTGTATACCGTATATTTTAAATGATTATCATCAACCATAATATATTGTGCGAAGCCTGCAGGAAAGATATTTGATTTTTTAAATGTTTTACACATAGAATAAGATTTATTTTTACAAAATTCACAATTAAAACAAGGATAATGATGCCCAAGAGCTACAATATCTCCGATTTTAAAATCTTTTATTTCTGAATCTATTTCATCAATTATGCCAACAACCTCATGTCCTAAGATAATTTTATCTTCGTTTTCTTTAGTTGCATGCTTAATCTTAACCAAATCAGAACCGCAAAGCCCGCAACCTAAAACTTTTATAATTGCTCCTTTTGACTTTAATTCAGGTTTTTTACAATCAAGTATCTCAATTTTGCCATTTTTTAATTTTGCATATTTCATATCGTTAAATTATACTATAAAATATGCGGGAAGATGATATTAAAAAAAATATAGATAAATGTTCACGTTGTGCTCTGTGTTTGCAAAATTGCCCCATATATCAAATAAAAAAAGATGAAAACAATACAGCAAGGGGTTTAATTTGTAAACTTTCCGGTTATGAAAAAAAAATTCTGAGCGAAAAGGAAATTAAGAAAGATTTAAAAATTTGTCTCAATTGTTCAAAATGCAAAGAAAACTGTCCTTCAAAAGTAGACACAACAATGGTTTTTGCATATAAAAACGCAAAGTTTAGTCCTTCTAAAATAAGTCAAAGGCTTTTTCTTTTGGTCAAACTTTTACCTGTTAAAATTATGTATTTTTTAAATATTTTTAAAAAAAAATATAAAAATAATTTAATAAAAACAAACATCTTATATTTTAAAGGCTGTGTTGCAAAAGCTCAACATAAAACTACCTATTTAGACAAAATTTTTTCAAATGCTGATTTTTTATGTTGCGGTGTACCTTATTTGATTGCAGGCGACATTAAAAATTACGAAAAAGCAAAAAAAAGGAATATTGATTTAATTAAGAAAGCATCCAAAGTAGTTTTTGATTGTGCAAGCTGTAAAAGGGCTGTCAGTGAATATGAAGAACTTGATGAAGCACAAAAAAAGAAACTTGTATTTTTTTCGGATTTTTTAACAGGTAAAAAAATACAATTAAAAGAAAGTTCAAAATACAAAAATAAAACGGTAATATTTCACAAACCTTGCCACATGGATAAAAACGATTATAAAAAAATTGAAATATTTTTATCAAATATAGAAGGAATAAATTATAAGAAACAGGAAAATTCAAATTTGTGTTGCGGTTTTGGGGGAAGTTATTTTTTGTATCATCCTTTTATAGCACTTAAAATAGTTTTGAAAAAGGCAACAATAATAAAAAAAACCAAAGCGGATTTAATTTTGACCGCATGTCCTTCTTGCACTATGGGTTTGAGGTTTGGTCAAATTGCATCTTTTAATTTTAGAAAAACTCTTGAGATAAGAGATTTTATCGATAGTGAGCTTACAATTTGACAAAAGAAAATATATAAATTATTGTTTAGAATATGTTGATTTTGGGAATAGATCCGGGGATTGGTATAACAGGATACAGTTTTGTCGAATTTAAAAACGACACATTAACACTTGTTGCAAGCGGTTCAATACAAACCGATAAAACCGCTCCTCATCCGAGAAGACTTTTGGAACTTAAAAATGATTTATATTTTTTAATTAAAAAATATAAGCCTGATTGTGCATCTGTTGAGCAGTTATTTTTCTTTAAAAATCAAAAAACAATAATACCTGTTGCACAAGCAAGAGGAGTTATTTTAACCGTACTTGAAGAAAACAAAATTCCAATGTACGAATATACCCCGCTTGTTGTTAAACAAACCATAACCGGACATGGCAGATCTGATAAAACAACAGTAAAAATGATGATTAAAAATTGTATAGAAATTGATGAAAAAGTTAAATTAGATGATACAATAGACTCAATAGCACTTGCAGTTTGTCATGCACAAAATCAAAGATTTAAGGAGGAGATAAAATGAATGAGCTTGTTATTAAAAGAGCAACAATTTTTTCATTAATTCTGGGAGCATCTTTAGGTTTACTTGCTTTATTTCCTTCGGTAATCGGTTTTTCCCTTTTTGCGGTCAGTTTTTTGTCTTCTGTCGTTGTTATTTTATATATGAAAAGAAATGATAAACATTTGGGAATTATAGATAACGAGCAAGGTGCAATACTTGGTGCAATAATAGGATTTTTCAGCGGAATAGGCTTTTTTGTCGCTTTTTCTCCGATGGTTTGTATATTAAGGCTAATTTTTAAAGAAAAATACTATTCTTATGCCATTCCGGATATTATTACGGAAGCCTTTTGGTTGTTTGTTATAATTGTAGTAATGGTTAGTATAATTTTTGCTTTGACAAACAGTGCCGTTGGTATGGGTACGGCTTTTATGTTAAACAAAATTGAAGAAAAACCAAAGGATTATGATGTTCCTTTGGATATTAAGATTGAGGATTAAAATGCAAATTGAAAAAACAATAGAATGGGTAAAAACCGGCAAAACAAAGGGTGTATCAAGGATGATTGATCAGACATTGATACCTTATGAATATAAAAAAATCGATATCGATACAACGGATAAAATGTATAATGCTATTAAAACAATGATAGTAAGAGGTGCTCCGGCAATAGGCATAGCTGGTGCTCACGGAGTTGTTTTGGCCGCAATGGAAAGTCTTGGAGAAAAAAATTTCAAGGCTGAAACAATTAAAAAAGCAAATTATATTAATTCTTCTAGGCCAACAGCAGTCAATTTAAGTTGGGCAATAAAAAAACAGCTTGATATAATCAAAAACTCGACGGAACCCGACGAAAAAATAATTGAACTTTTGATTGAAAATGCGATAAAACTGGAAAATGAAGATATTGAAATAAATAAAAAAATCGGAGAATATGGAAGTGCTGTTATTCCTAAAGGAGCGACTATTTTAACGCACTGTAATGCGGGGGCTCTTGCAACAGTAGGTTATGGTACGGCTTTGGGAGTCGTAAGAAGTGCTTTTGAAAAAGATTCAACCATAAAAGTTTTTGCGGATGAAACTCGTCCACGTCAACAAGGGGCAAGATTGACTACTTATGAACTAATAAGAGACGGTATAAATACAACTCTTATAACAGACGGAATGAGTGCGTATTTTATGAAAAAAGGTATGATTGATGTTGTTGTGGTTGGTGCGGACAGAATTGCTTTAAACGGCGATAGTGCAAATAAAATAGGAACTTATATGGTAGCGATAGCAGCAAAATACCATGATATTCCTTTTTATATCGCTGCTCCAAAATCTACGATAGATGCTACCATAAAAACCGGAGAAGAAATTGTAATTGAATTGAGGGATAGAAGTGAAGTTATTGAAATTAACGGAAAATCAATTTGTACATCAGAAGTTAATGTCATTAATCCGAGTTTTGATGTAACCCCTGCTTCTTTAATAACGGGTATTATAACCGAATACGGCATATTTAAACCCGAGGATTTGTATAAGATTTTTGAATAAATTATGGAATTTATAAGGAAAATATTTAATAAGTTTGGATTTTATTTTTTGTTTTTGATTATCGGATTTTTAATATTTTTTTATCCGATGATTTTATCAGGTTTTGATTTAATGCCGGGTAGAGGTGAATATAGCAAATATTTTAACTATATTTTAGAACATTCTTGGCTTTGGTTAAAACAGGCTGCACCGAATTATTATTTTTGGTCCGCACCTTTTAGTTATCCTATGCAAAGCACAACCGCACTAAGTGATTCTCTTTTGGGAATTGCACCCTTTTATTGGATTTTAAGATTTTCTTCAATTAATCCTTTTAGCTCTTTTCAAATTCTTATTGTTTTTTTGTGTTTTTTAAATTACACAACTTTTTATTACTTATTAAATAAAAAATTTAAATTTTCAACTTTAGCGTCTTCTGTTTCATCTTTTATTTTTGCTTTTTCTTTAATGCGTTATTTTAGAATGGATGAAATAAATTATTATAGTCAATTTTATACAATTTTAGCCATAATTTTTTTATTAAGTGTTAATAAAACTAATTCAAGAATGAAAAATCATTTTTGGTTTATTTTATTTTCTATATCAATAATTTTACAATTTTATAGCTGTTTTACACTTGGTTTTTTTGCTTGTTTTATAGGTATTGTTGGAATATTTGTTGCCCTTCTTCCAAAAACCGGCAGAGATTGTATTATTGATTTTTTCAAAAATTATTATAAACTTTTTTTATTTTATATTTTGGTTATTTTTTTAATGTTACTTCCGCTTTCATACAATATTGTTTGTACGGGAGTTATAAAATCGTATGAGCAATTAATTATAAATGTTTCAAATTTTATGGTTTGGATTAGAAATTTAAGCGTTTTAGATAGTTTGTTTTTTAAAGACATATATTATGTTGGTTATTTAAGAAATGCCGAATTTTCTACCGGTGTTGGAATTTTTACTTTGATATTTTCTTTAATCGGAATATGGAAAATCAAATATTCAAAGGGAGTTCCTATTATACTTTTAATTTTTATATTTTTAATTTCTTGCGGTTATAGTGCAATGTTTTTATGGAAAATATTATATTTTGTATTAATGGGTTCTGAAAAAATAGATTCTCCGGTAAAAGTTTCTTTTATCGCTTTGATAATTTTAGCATTCGGAATAGGAGTTTTGATACAATATTTACAAAACAATATTATTAAAAATAAGATTTTGACTGTAATTATTTTGATATCAACCGTTTTATTATTAACAGTTGAACAAATCTCTTATATAAAAGATGAAAATTCCGCTTGGATTAATTATGGATGGTCAAAAAAACAATTTATTGTAGAACTTAATAATGCGTCTAAAAAAATTAAAAAAGATTGTAAAATAATTGATTTAAAATATGTGCCTTTTAATTTTAATCAATTTGGAAATAATGATATTAAAATTAAAAAAATAAAAATGAAAAAGCAAGAAAATTTATTTGCAATGTGGCTTTCCATCATTAATAATAAAAGAACCGTTAATAGTTTCTTGACGACCAATAATACTTCTGATAAAACTGTTTTAGTGGGTGTTTGTAAAGTAAAAATCCCATCTGATTTAAGTAAACTTTAGTTTTTTTGTTTAAAAAAAAATAGAATTATGATATAAATAATAAATAGGTAGCAGATAATAGGAGAAATAACCATTAGTAGAAATGATAATCGAGCTCAAAACGAACTTTTAAATGAAAAAATCAGAGCCAGAGAAGTTAGATTGATTGATGATGAAGGAGTAAACCATGGTACGGTTCCAACCGCAAAAGCACTCCAAATGGCACGAGAGAGGGATTTAGATTTAGTTGTTGTATCTGCTAACCAAGCACCGCCGGTTGCAAAAATTCTTGATTGGGGAAAATATAAATACGAAACAGAAAAAAGAGCGAAAGAAGCTAAGAAAAAACAACATACTGTCGACGTTAAAGAAGTTAAAATGCGTTATAAAATTGATGTACACGATTATGAAGTACGTCTAAAGGCTGCTAAAAAGTTTTTGGCAGCAGGAAATAAAGTTAAAGTTGTTGTAATGTTAAGAGGCAGGGAAATGCAACATAGTCATCTTGCTATGGATTTAATTAATAAATTTATGGCTGAATTTGAAGAAAATACCATATTAATTGAAAAGAAGCCTCAAATAGAAGGTAGAAATGTTGTCATGATTCTTGCTCCAAACGGAAAATAGTTTGTTGGCAAAATAAAATATTTTTCGACGTTGTATTTAAACTAAATGTCAATTTAAAATATAACGTCTATGAATGTTTCTTTAATTAAAAATTTCAATACAAATAATTTTATCAAAAATACTACACTTAGCTGTCCCGTTGAATATAAGAATATATCGTGTGATAGCGAAAGTGATTTACCAAGAGTTAATTCCATAAACGCATTAAGTTTTCTTGGCTTATACAGTAAAAGTAAAAATAATTTAAGATTTCATCCAATAGCAAATACTAGGCCAATTTATAAACCTTGTTGCAGTTACGAGGATTTAGATGTTTTTTCTAAAGAATTTATAAAAAAATTAGAAACTCAGCTTTTAAACCCAACAATTGATGATATTAATAAAATGATTTTGCGTCTTTCAAACAGAACGCAAGCTCCCGACGATTTAATTATGGAAGTTTTATTTCGTTTAACTCAATTTTCTTCCTATGACTCTCTTTTTGATATAGAAAAAGCAATGAATAGAGAAGGTCTTGATTTTGTTTCTTATACCGGCTTTCTTTCAATTAATGCTGTATTTAATTATCTAGAAAATCGTAAATTTAATTTTTGCAGTTGTCCGGATTCAAAAGGAGTTTTTTTCTTAGATAATATGTTACTTGAAATGTTGGAAGCTTCCAAAAATAAAAATTTTCTTTATGGAAGTGAGCTTGATTATTTTAATACCAAAATTGGCGAACCTTCATCTAAGATATGTGTTTTAGATGGATTTGATGTAAAAGCGGGAAACGGTAAATATTATAGTTGTAGTTTTGCATCTGGCTCGGGGTACTTAGAATCACTTGCTTATGATGTTATAAAAAGAGTGCAGTCTGGTGAAAATTTAGATGAAATTTTAAATGGTGATTTAATGAAACGCTTTAAATCTTGTATACCGGATTATAACGGTGAATTCTTGGTTATTAAAAAGGATAGACTCGAAAAAATCACTCCTCAATCAATTTTAGAAAATTTAAGAACTAAGAATATAAATGAACGTAATTTGAAAAAATATTTAAGCACAAAACCCCTGTGCATCTGTTCCGATTCAGAATTTAAAATATATCAAAAAGCATTAATGAAATATTTGGATAATTTTTGTATGGTTTTTTCTCCCGCAAGTTTTGAACTTGAAATGATGAAGCTTGGAAATAAAATAAGAAAAATAAATAATAAATCCGATAAAGATTTTCTTTTTTATGTTCCAGATGAATATAAAAGCTACGGACTTATGACATACATGTTTGCAAAGTGTAATCAAGTTCCATTTGATAAAATTAGAATTTCAAATAAAGTCTATAATGATAACTGCCAGCTTTTTGTTATTGACGACGCTTCAATGAGCGGAAAAAGTATTGAATCCGCTTATGATGCCTTAAATATATTGTTTTCACTTAATGGTTTAAATCAAACAGAGGTGTATTTTTCACCTTTAATTTCAGTTTATCCGAAAGATTCTTTTGATGAAAGTATTAATGTAATTGATAATATCAAAACAGGTAGCCTAAATACACATATTGACGGAAATTATTTTAATTCACATGTTCAAAGTGGTCAAAAAAACGAACCTTTCGATTATATGGAAATAGAAATACTTAATGACAATTTTGACAGAGGTTTTTTAGGTTGTACATCCGCAATAATTTTTCCATATATAATTCCGGATAATTCTCCGTTAATTATTGCAAAAATTTTTGATTCTTTTTTACATAAATCAACCATAACCTCAAATAAAGGTTTAAGTAGTGCTATCGGCATAATAAACAATAAAAGTTGTCCTGATATATCACAAAAAAAATTCTTACTAATTAAAAAAGCATTATTAGATACATAAGTTATTTTGATCTTGAAAGTTTAAATTTATGTTTATCCAGTATTTCTTTTTTTGAACCAAGCATAATGTTTTCTGCTTCTTCAAGTATTTTTACTATCATATAACCGTTTTCTCCGTCTGAGCGGGGGGTTTTATCGTGTTCTATGCAGTTTAAGAAATGTTGACATTCAAGCTTTAACGGTTCGATTTCCAAATAGTCAAAGATTTCTATATCTTTTTGAGCATTTTTTTTGTTATCGTATACTTTTAACTTTCCTTCCGTTAAAGTGTCATCAAGTATTGCTGTTGCTTTTTCACCTCTAACAAGCAAAGTCACTCTTTTTTGTGGATGAATCCAACTGTCTGAAACTTGCCCAATAACTCCGTCTTCAAATTCAATTGTGAGATGAGTTATATCAAAAATGTTTTCAAATTCGCTTGCAACACCGACAGCATTTAATACCCTAACGGGAGCTTTTCCTGTAACATGAGCTATCATAGAAACATCATGTGGTGCTAAATCCCACATAACACTTCTATCATTTTTAAAATAATTAATATTTAATCTGTCGGATTGAGCATATTTAATTTTACCCAAAACTCCTTGAGCAATTAACATTTTTAATCTGTTTACAGCCGGATGATATAAAAGCAAATGTCCCACAAGGAGCTTAACCTCCATCTGTTCGGCTATTTCTTTTAATTCTAATGTTTCTTGTGCTGAAGTTGAAATAGGTTTTTCCACATAAACATGTTTTTTTGCAAGAAGTGCTTTTTTAACCATATTAAAATGCGTATGGCTCGGTGTAACTATACACATCGCCTTAATCTCGGGATTAGACAAAAGTTCGTCAAAGTTTTTCGTTATATTTACGTCATGATAAAGTTCATTTATCATTTTTAGGTTTTCTTCATCCAAATCACAAACGCTATGAAGTGCACCAAGATTATAAAAATTTCTTACAATATTTCTTCCCCAGATTCCGCAACCAATAACAGCTACACATTTATTCATTAAAATCTTCCTCTTGAATATTTTTTGTTTAATTAAATTTTAATCTACACAGATGTTATAGTCAAACAAAAACCGTTTTAAACGTAAAAAATTGCTTTACATTTTTATTTTTTGGATTGTTTTATGTTAGTATAAATTTATGAAAGAGAAAACAACCGTCTTAAATTGCCCAGTTGATTTAATTGATGAGAGTGGTGTGCTGGAACTTTCGGAAAAGGCAATAGAAGAAAAAAAGAATTTTCATATAATCACAATTAATCCTGAAATGATAATGTATGCACGGAAAAATCCTTCTTTTTTAAATGTGGTGAATTCTTCTGATTTAAACATAGTAGATGGAATTGGGGTAAAAATAGCACTGAAGTTGCAAGGGATTAATCAAGAACAAATAAGAGGGGTAGACTTTTCAAGAAAATTAATTAATTTAGCCTCAGAAAATAATTATAAAATCGCTTTTTTGGGTGCAAAAGAAGAAGTTATACAAAAAATGAAAGAGAATTTCTTAAAACAGTACCCTAATTTAAATATTGTGTATTTAAGAAATGGTTATTTTCAAAATGATGAAGAAATAATTAATGAAATTTCTGTATCAAATCCGCAAATACTGCTTGTTGGGCTGGGCTCACCAAAACAAGAGGAATTAATTTTAAAATTAAAAGAAAAAATATCAGGTTGTGTTATGGTGGGAGTTGGTGGTAGTTTCGATGTATTTTCGGGAATTGTAAAAGAGTCTCCTGTTATATATAGAAATCTTGGACTTGAATGGCTGTATAGAACAGTTAAACAACCTGAACGTTTTAAGCGTATATTTCCTACTTTGCCAATATTTTTAATAAAGTGTATAATAAATACTGTAAAAAAGAAGGGTTGACTACATTGGAAGCGTTTACCAGAGCTATTAGATGTGATTGTTTAAGAATGATACATGATGCTAAATCCGGCCATCCGGGTGGTGCTTGTTCTTGTGTCGATATTTTGGCGGTTTTATATAAGAAAGTTTTGAATGTTCCTCTTGAATGGGACAAGGCGGTTGATTTTAATGAAAGAGACAGATTTGTTTTATCAAAGGGACATGCAAGCACTGCGTTGTATGCTACTTTAGCTCACTGCGGTTATTTTTCAAAAGATTTGTTATCTGGTTTTAGGAAGTTAGGTTCAAAACTTCAGGGACATCCGAGTTCAAGAACAAAACTTCCGGGAATTGAAGTGTCAACAGGTTCTTTGGGGCAAGGGCTTTCAATAGCTGTCGGAATTGCTTTGGCTCTCAGGTTGGATAAAATTAATTCAAAGGTTTTTGTATTGATGGGCGATGGCGAAATGCAAGAAGGAAGTGTTTGGGAAAGTTTAATGAACGCAAACGCCAAGAAACTTGACAATCTTGTTGTTATAATTGATAAAAACAGATTACAAATTGATGGCTTAGTTGATGAAGTCAAGTCGCTTGAGCCACTAGATGAAAAATTTAAAGCTTTTGGATTTGATGTTTATGAGATAGACGGTCACAATTATGAACAAATTGAATCTATTCTTCTGGAGGCAAAAAAATCAAATAAATTGACGGCAATAATAGCTAATACCATAAAAGGTAAAGGTGTTTCATTTATGGAAAATAACCCTTCTTGGCATGGAAAAGCACCTAATGATGAAGAATTAAAAAAAGCATTGGAGGAATTAAATGTTAAGTAAAAATCAAACAGCAGCTTCTCCAAGAAATTGTTATGGTGAAAAATTAGTTGAATTGGGGGCAAAAAATCCTGATATTGTTGTGTTGGATGCGGATTTGTCTTGTTCAACACAAACTTGTAAATTTGCAAAAGCATATCCCGAGAGATTTTTTAATTGCGGAATAGCAGAACAAGATATGATGACAACGGCTGCAGGACTTGCTTATTGTGGCAAAACAGTTTTTGCGAGTACTTTTGCAATGTTTGCAACTGCAAGATGTTTAGATCAAATCAGAAATACAATTTGTTATTCAAAATTGAATGTAAAAATTGTGGCAACTCATGGCGGAATAACAGTAGGAGAAGATGGTGCTTCTCATCAAGCTTTGGAAGATATTTCATATATGCGATCCATTCCGGATATGAAGGTTATAGTACCTGCCGATTGTACTGAAGTAAATGATGTTATAGAATATGCAGCAAACACTAAGGGACCTATGTACATAAGGATTCCAAGAACAAATTTAAAACAAATATTTGACCCTGAGGTGTACAGATTTAACCCGAGTATGGGTGTCAAGTTAAGGGATGGTAAGGATCTAACAATAGTTTCAAATGGCGAAACGTTGTTTGAAGTGCTTGAGGCTGCTAAGATGCTCCATGAGGTCGGAATTGAAGCTGATGTTCTTCATTATCCCGTAGTAAAGCCCTTTTACCATACCGCACTCAAAGAAAGTGCAATTAAAACTAAAAGAGTTGTTGTTGTCGAAAATCACAGCGTAATAGGCGGATTAGGCTCGGCAGTATGTGAAAGTTTATCACAATATGCACCTTCAAAAGTGTATAGAATTGGTATAAAAGACACGTTCGGTCAATCCGGCGAACAACGTCAATTAATGGAATTTTACGGTTTGACTGACAAAAAAATCTATGAAAAAATAATTAAGTTTATGGATGTAAAATGATAGTAGTAAGAGATTTAGTAAAACAGTATAAAAATAAATATGCTCTGAGGGGGATAAATCTTCATATACGTCCCGGTGAATTTGTATTTTTGGTTGGTTCATCAGGAGCAGGTAAGTCAACTTTGATGAAAATGCTGTATCTTGAAGAACGTCCTACAAGGGGAAATGTATATGTTGCAGGAATTGATATAGGAAATTTATCTCCAAACAAAATTCCTAGCTTGAGAAGATGCATGGGAATTGTTTTTCAAGACTACAAGCTTCTTCAAAATCATACAGTATATGATAATATAGCCTATGTTATAAGAACCATGGGAATTTCATCAAAAGAAATAGAATCCAGAGTAATGGGTGCACTAAAGGTTGTTGGGTTAGAAGATAAATATCGTTCAAAACCCTGTGAGTTATCAGGCGGAGAACAGCAAAGAGTTTCTATTGCAAGGGCTATTGTAAATGGTCCGCCTTTACTAATTGCAGATGAACCCACAGGTAATTTGGATCCTAAAAATTCGCTCGAAGTTATGCAAATATTGGAGCAAGTTAATCAAAGAGGAATTACTATTTTGGTATCAACTCATGATCAAGCTATGGTTAACTATTTTAGAAAAAGAGTAATAACACTTGATCATGGACAAGTAGTAAGAGATATGCAAGCAGGAACTTATGACTAGAAAAACTAAAAATCAAAACTTAAAACAAAAAGTAAAATCGCGAATTCCAAAAGATTGGCTAAGCGAAATAAGGATAACATATAGAATTGCCATGGAAACAATTAAAGGAATTGCCCAGACCGGTCTTGTGAATATTGCAATTATTACAACTATTGCAGCTATTTTAACAATTTTTGGTTCTATTTTCAGAGTAACGCTTGCACTAAATTCTTTTGTGACTTCTATGGGTTCTGCTCTTGAAGTTAGTGCATACTTGTCTCAAGATGCCGATGTTAATGCAACTATAAATAAGGTTCGAAATTTAGAACATGTTGTTAAAGTTTCTTTTATTTCAAAGGAAGCTTCTTGGATTCAATTAAAGAAGGAAATCGATGTTCCGGATATAACAAACCCTCTTCCTAATACTTTAAGATTGAAATTGGATGATACTAAAAATATTGCTTCAGTCATAAGTGATTTGAAAAAAATTCAAGGAGTTGATGATGCAAGTTATGCCCAGGATCTTGTTCAAAAATTTGAAATGATTAATACGATTATAAATACTGCAACATTTGTTTTTGTCGTTATTGTTTGTATTTTGACAATTGCAATAATTAACAATACAATAGAATTAGTAATCCAATCGAGAAAAGAGGAGATTGAAATAATGCGTTTGATGGGCGTATCGAATTGGTATATTAAAACTCCTTTGGTTTTACAAGGGGCAATCTATGGCTTTTTAGGTGCCCTTGTTGCAATTATTCCGATTGATGTTGTGCAAAATTATATAATTAAAATGCATGAATTTTTCATGATTTCAATTGACCCGTTTGCACAATTTACCGTATTATTTAGTGTATTAACCCTTGGTGTAGCATTTGGTTCAATCGGAAGCTTTATGAGCATCAAGAAGCATTTGCAGGTATAAAAATATGATGAATAATAATTCAAATAAACTAGATCCGCAACAGGTTGTTGCCGAATTTAAAGACATTCCGCCTATGCCTAATGTCATGGTTAAGGCTTTGAGTGTCATTAAAAATCCTACAACGGGAATTGCGGAACTTGCAAAAATTATGCAAGTCGATCAGGCAATTTCAACCAAGACTTTAAGTCTTGTAAATTCGGCTTTTTACGGTTTCAGACAACAAATAACTTCAATAAATAAAGCTCTTGTTGTTTTGGGTATGATGAAAGCTAAAAATATTATTATGAGCCTTGCTTTAAAGCAAATGATGACTGCCCAAGGTAGTAGGGAACTTTGGGAACATTCAATAAAGTGTGCCGTTGCTGCTGAAATTTTAGCCAAGGAATATAAAGTTATCAATCCTGATGATGCTTTTGTAATCGGTTTTTTGCATGATATAGGTAAAATGCTTTTAAATTCAAAAAATCCTTTAAAATATTCAAAAGTAAGGTATCTGGCAGCACAGGGAAATGTTGATTTAATTGAAGTTGAAGATGCTCAATTTGGAACAAATCACTGTGTTTTAGGTGCTTTGATTTCTAAGAAATGGCAACTGCCCGTAATTTTAACAAATTGTATAAGATATCATCATGATCCAGCACAAAGTTCCCTGCCTACTGTCTGTGGTATAGTATATTGTGCAGATAGATTAGTTCAACCTAATATTCAATCGCCAATACTTGACCCAAAAATAATGAATAAATTGGATTTTAGTATTAATGACCCCGTTGCACTGAGAGAAACAATTTTAACAAAAGCTACTATTTTCTTAAAAGAAATGGCAATGCCGGGCTAATTTACATTTTTTTTAATAAAATCTTTAATTGCGTCAAGTTTTTTAAGACTGTCGCTTTCTATATAAAATCTATACAACGGTTCTGTTCCGCTTTTTCTGATTAAAACAGAGCTTAAGTTGTCATCTAATATTGTTTTAATTCCGTCTATTGTAATTTTTTCAATTATTTTGAAGTTTGCTATTTTGTCCAGTAAATTAAATTTTTCTTTTAATTTTTTAGCTTGGTTTTCATTTTCTAATTTAATATCAATCCTATCTGTATAAAAATTTATTCCGATAAATTCTTTAATTTCATTTACCAGTTCTTTTAAAGACTTATTTTTGTATGCCATCATTTCTAAAATTAAAAGATTGGCGTAAATTCCGTCCTTTTCAGGTATATGATTTCCGCTTGATAACCCTCCGGAATCTTCTCCTGCAAGTATTGTTTCGTTTTTTCTCATTGCTTCAGACAACCATTTAAAGCCGACAGGGGTCATTATTGTTTCGGTATTCGTCTTTTTTGCAACTATATCAACAATTTTACTTACTCCTACGGTTTTAACCATTTTACCTTGCATACTTTTATCTACCTTTAGATATTTTAAAAGCATTGCAAGAATTATATTTGGACTTACGTAATTTCCGTCTTCGTCTAAAATTCCGTATCTATCTGCATCACCGTCGTTTGCCATAATTACATAGCCATTTTTTTTATGTTTCATAAATTTTTCTTTTGGTTCAGGAAGCCCGCCTCCAAAATCAGACGAATGAAACATATTAAAACTTTCAAATTTGATATTATTTTTTTCTAAAATTTTATCAAAATATCCTATAGAGGACGAAAAAAGCCCATCATAAATTATTTTTGGTTGATTTTTGGCTATTAATTTAAAGTCAATTATGTTTTCAAGATGATTAATATAATCATCTTCAAGATTCTTTGTTGTAATTAATCCGCCAATTCTTGGTTCTATTTTTTTATCTAAATATTTTAAAATTTCATCTGTTATTTCTTTTGTTGCAGGGCCCCCATAATTAGGAATAAATTTGATTCCTTGGTATTCTTTAGGGTTATGCGAGGCAGTAAGCATAACCGCTCCTACTGAATCAGAATAATATTTAGCACAATATGCAACAATCGGTGTCGGAACAACTTTTGAAGACAAAATGACTTTAAAACCGTATTTTTTAAAAAGTTCAGCACAAAAATCAGCAAAATCTTTTGCCATAAATCTTGGGTCGTAACCTATAATAATAGTATTTTTATCAGATTTTAATTCATATAAATATAGACAAATAGCTTTAATTATTCTTTCAACAGTTTCAAATGTAAATTCTTTTGCAATAATTCCTCTAAAACCGTCAGTACCAAATGTTATTTTTGTTTTTTCCATGATAAACCTTTTTTATTTATCATATCATAAACCGCATTTAAAAAATTTTAATATTTTTATTTTTGTATTAGAATTAAGTCATGATGAAAGTTTATTTAGGGATTGATGTAGGCTCCGTTACTACAAAGATAGCATTAATAGATGAAAACGGAAAGTATGTAGATAGTTATATGACAAGAACTGCAGGGCAGCCGGTTATTGCTGTTCAAAAGTGTTTGGATAATATTTTAAACCAAGCGAACGACAGAGAATATGAAATTTGTTCGGTCGGAACTACGGGTTCAGGTAGAAATTTAGCCGGAGCTTTGGTTGGGGCGGACGTTATTAAAAATGAAATAACAGCTCATGCGGTTGCTGCTTCAAGTGCCATTCCCGATGTTCAGACTATTCTTGAAATTGGCGGTCAGGATTCAAAAATTATTATTTTAAGAGACGGTATTGTAACAGATTTTGCTATGAATACTGTTTGTGCTGCAGGAACAGGAAGTTTTCTTGACCATCAAGCTCAAAGATTAAATGTCGATATTAAAGATTTTGGCGATATTGCACTTCAATCTAAATCTCCGGCAAGAATTGCCGGTCGTTGCGGGGTTTTTGCGGAGTCCGATTTAATTCATAAACAACAACTAGGTTATGCTGTTGAAGATTTATTATATGGGCTTTGTCAAGCATTAGTCAGGAATTACATTTCAAATCTCGCTTTGGGCAAAGACTTGTTACCTTCAATATCATTTCAAGGCGGTGTTGCAACAAACAAAGGTATGGTAAAAGCTTTTGAAGAAGCTTTGGGTCATAAAGTTATTGTTCCTGATAATCATCAAACAATGGGTGCAATAGGTGCTGCCATGCTTGCGATGGAACATCATCAATATACAAACCGTCCGACAAAATTCAAAGGCTGGACTATTAAAGATATGGAATTTCATAGCATAACTTGTTCTTGTACAGGTTGTTCCAATAACTGCGAAGTTATAACAATTCTTGAAGGAAAAGAACAACAAGACAGAAGTGAAATTAAAAAAATATCTGATATACAAGGTAAAATTATAGCTCGCTGGGGCGGAACATGTGGTAGATGGGATATCAGCTAATATCTGTCAGCCGTTTTAATTAAAGCGATTGATTTTTTAATAAATAATATTATAATCTTATCTATGTTGAGACTGTTTTTAGTTTTGTTTTTATTTTTTGTTCTAAATGGAGTATCCTTTTGTGCGGATTTTGGAGAATATCAATATAAAGAATATCTTGGTGTCCAACAACTACTTCAAAATCAAAGAACTATGGCTCAAAGAAGACAAATGAGATATAATACAAATCCGACTAGAAATATTAAATATCCAAATAGATATAGTTCTTATCCGAATATTGAAAAAAAACAAACGCACATGCCACTTTCTGCAAAACAAAGATATTCACCTGCCTATTATTCAGGAAGATATAATTACTAAAAAAACGGGGCATTTTGCCCCTTAACCAAAACACAAAAAATAATATGAAAATTAGTTCATTTCAGTTACACAGCGAACCGAAGTGCCATAACCTTTATGGGCGGTGCCTAAACTGTAATTTCCTCTTTCAAATCCTATTGTATTACCTAAACTTGTTGATGCTTCTGAAAGAAATACACGTCTTGGCATGCAATAATCCGAATAAGAACCTTTACATAATGATTGTGCATCGCTACATTGTGCTAAACCAGAATAAGTTCCGTGATTACACAACATTAATCCGTTTTGCCCTAAACCTAATGTAGCCTCACTCCAACTTTCAGCTTCTTCAGGAGTTGGAAGTCTCCAAGTTTTTCCTGCATAATTAAATTTAGCACATATTTCATTTGCTGCTTCCCGGTTGCATACTGTTCTTGTGCAACCTGAATACCCGCCGTTTTCTGAGTTATATTTAGAAGTTGTTTCGCCTTTCCAACAACATTTTTGAGATTGAGAATAACAATATTCACTTCCTGCTTGAGCTACACTAACAGTATACGGTATTGGAAGCATTAAGCTATCTCTCATATTTTTTCTTGTAACGCATAAGTTGCCTATTCTCATAAAATTAGAATCAGAACAATTAAAATCTGAACTATTGTTTTCGCAACTTTTTTTATCACCGGATGGATGGTATCCTTGATTGCAGCTTTCACATTTTCCGTCTTTATTACATGACGAACAATTTGCTACAGTACAAGCAGAACATTTATTTGATGAATTAAGATAATAACCTTGTTTGCATTGAGTACAGGTTGAAGC
>CALVGZ010000027.1 GCA_944327225.1 Candidatus Gastranaerophilales bacterium
TGATATTTATATAATCCTTGTTCAAATACTAATTTATTCTCGTTCAAAAGCTGTTCAAGTTCTGTTTTACAATCGCATTCAGCAATCATTCCGATTTCATCAAAGGTAAATTCTTTTAAATGTCGTGCTAGTTTTTCTATATTCATAAAATTTGCTCCATAATTTCTTTTGTAATTTCGACTAAATTATTATCTTTTGCGAAGTTTTCCATCTGATTTATCAACTGAACAATTTGCCGAAACCTGTTATATTTTGAATGGATATATTCAATTGCATCAGGGGTGAATGGAGTTTCTGATAGTTGATTAAATATTTGCGATAAATCATTTACCCCAAATGTTTCAAACTTTAACACTTCTGAAAATCTATCATATAAGTGCGTGTAGCGTTCGAGTTTTCTATGAGCCAAACCCATTCCAATAAATATTATCGGGCAGTTTGTTTCATCGTGAATATCCCTTAATGTTTCAATTGATTTGTAGTTATTCATAAGATAATCAATTTCATCAATAAAAATCACCTGCGGATTTTGTTTCAGCTTTTTGACCACGACATTAAAATTATCCGAAGTCAAAAATCTCGGGATTTCATCAAGCTCTTTAACCATTTCATCCAAGAGCCATCTGCCCGTCATAAGATTTGATGCTCTTAAATAAATTCCATCATATTTACACGTTAACCATAAAGCAGTTTGGGATTTTCCAAGCCCTGGCTCACCATATACAAGTCCCATTTTCGGGATATTTTTTGCTTTGTTTATTAGATTTTCAATAAGTCCGATGGAATTCTTTACATTAGTAGTTTTTACAAAAATCTTATTCATATAAAAGTCTATACTCCTTTGTATTTCTAAATTCTGCTATCCAAGAATTATTTGGATCGTTTGCAATCAAATATTCATATTTTTCTGAATTATTTTTGAACAGCGTTTGAACCCTTTTTGAAACCGTTTTGAACTTAGGTTGAATTTCAGCAGGTTCCATTTGCGTTTCAAGTAGTTTTATATCTTCTGTTTCTAGATATTTTTTTACAGATTCAACCGTTTTCTTCTTCAATTGTCGTTGTCTTACAATTTTCTGCTTATAATTTTCAAAGTCTTTTACATCACCTAATAACTTTGCCATCGGATGTGTTTCAGTTACTCTTTCAGCCGTGCATAAATATTCGCCTTGTGAGGTGTAAACCTTAATACTTGCCAGATCAAAGAGATTATATTTAATAAGAACTTTGCTTTTGAATCCGTACAACCTTTCATCAAAATAATCACAATTTAAGAACCTAATTCCGTTTCTCTGAATTGTTTTTACTTCCGTTGAGAGCATCAAATCATCAAGGATATTAATATCAATATTTTGCCGTTTTCTTTCAGATAAAACCTCCGCAATGGTTTTACCAGGTGCATTTGGACAAGGCTGTGAATTTTTGAAACCTAGCCACATCTCAAGCATTTTTATTGTTGCATCAATGGTTGGGATATATTCAGTATGAAGATTTTTATGAAACTTCTCATTTCTCATCATATATGCAGGTTTATTTTGAATACTACTTCCGATATAGCTTGGAAGTAGTTTTTCAAAGCCTTCCTGAAATTCTTTGAAAAATCTTTCTATAACTTTTGCTCTTGCGTTATATGGTCTTGCAAAAACTGTCTCTATTCCGAGTTTTGAATACAAACCCTGAAAACCGAGTTCAGTAAATCCTTTATCATCAGTAAAATACTTTGCTCTAAAAGCTCGACCATTATCTTGATAAACAACTTTTGGTATCATGTCGAGATTAATTATTGCGTTTCTCAGAGCCGAAGCAATACATTGAGTATTTTCTTCAAGCATAATTTCATAGCCTACAAGAGCGGTGGATTTCCAATCCAAGAATCCAACCAATGTTGCTCTACAAGGTTTTCCTGTAAACGGGTTAATTACCTGAAATGCTAACTTGTGTCCGTCAGCTACAAGTACATCGCCGACTTCAAGCAAACTTGCATCACGTTTTATGTATGGCTCAACTTTATCTGATAAAGCTTTTTCACCGTCACGGGCAAGAATCCATTTGTCATAATTATTATCTTTAAACCATTTTGCATAACGACGAAATGTAATATCAGCAGGGATAAAACTTTGCCCTTGTTCACGCAATTTGTATTTTGTTAATGCGATTGCTTTTCCAATCGAAAGTCTATTTGGATGTAAAAGCAAAGCCATAAAGATTTTTATTTCTTCATCCATTAGAACTGTACGATATTCTCGTACAGTTGAATATTTATATTGTGGAAGAAGTTTTGTGTAATCTTCCGTTCCGTTGAGCATTGAGTACCAACGATGTAAACTTCCACGCGAAATTTTACCTAAAATCCCAAATAAGTAAGAATTTGAAGTATTATGCAATTTCACAAAATCATAATCTGCTTGGAGTTTATTATTTGACTTCTTTCTAAACTCAAGCCATTTATGAACTATATCTAATCTTGCTAATGCTATTTGTTTTGATTTTTCTGGTGTAAATTCTACCATGTGTATGTTTCCTTTGCATACACATTAATTGCTCTGTTTCGCAGGAACATCAAGTCCTGAATCTCAATCTCAAAGACATTTCGACACATATCAAACTGGAAGACAAATTATTTTTGCACTATGTTGCACAAAGTTGCACAGGGTAAATATTCAAAGATATTAAGACTTTAAGCCAAGTTAAAAGACAAAAAATCAAAATGTTAGTGCAAAATAATGCAAGAAAATGGATGAAAGTGCAAAAATTGACCCTCAAATATCAACACTATGTATTAGCCTCATTCGTCCTAAACTTGGCACTCTTTCTACAAAACTCCCATCACAAAAGTCCTGTTAGGTTATAACAAATTAGTCATAAAACCTTAGTGAAGTTCCCTTATTTACTGAGACTAAAGTAAGATATAATTTGTCGATGGGGGGACTTGAACCCCCACAGATTTCTCCACACGCCCCTCAAACGTGTGCGTCTACCATTCCGCCACATCGACATAAGCCGTACTATATCTATCGTCAAATCAACCGCAACCCTACGATTAAACAATCTCCAAAATAAATTTTCATACCCATAAAACCTGCCTTAGAGCTGCTATGTTTCCATCCTGACTCGGTTGGGGCGATTTTACGCCACAAAAATTTAAATTATCAACAATTATTTAATTTTCAAACTTACAATCAATTTGCCTCATGATATACTCTACACCCGACATAAGCTTTCGGTCAAGAGGAAGCAACCCCCCGTGGAGTACGGCAAAAATATTTTATCATAAAAATTAAATTATTGGCATAAATCATAAAATTAAGTTATAATAAATAAAGAATACAGGAGTGAATTAAAAAATGACTAAGCAACCTTCAGATACAACACCCGTTGAAGTATGTATAGTAACAAAAGACCACGAAATCAAAGGTACAGTCTATGTTTCAAAATATACAAAATCAAATAGAGAATTAACAGAACTTTTAAATGATAAAGAAAGAAGATTTTTAGCCGTTACAAATGCCGAAATAATTGCCCAAGGAACTATTGGCACTCCAAAAAGATATGATTTTCTTGAAATCCACATAGATTCAATAATAATCATGCACCCGGCTTCTCAAGCCTTATTTAAAGAAAGTTCAAAAGCTCAAGAAGACATCGCAAAATTTAGAGAATTAAGAAACAAACTTTCTCAAACAAAACCATTTTAAATTACTTAAATCTTTCAAATATTATATTAATATTTCTTAAATATTTTTCTTGATTAAAACACTCCTGAATCTCAACTTCATCAAGATGTTTTTTCATGTTTTCTTTAAAATTTCCATGATTATTAAAGGCATCGAGTGCTTCCTTTTGAACAATTTCATAAGCTTCTTTTCTTGTCATATTATGTTCGGTCAACTTTAAAAGACAAGCCTGAGAATATATAATCCCGCCATATTTGTCTGCATTTTTTATCATATTCTCTTTTTTAATAACAAGATTTTCAATAACATTTAAAAATCTGTTTAACATATAATCAATTAAAATTGTAGAATCGGGAAAAATAATTCTCTCTACGGAAGAATGCGATATATCACGCTCATGCCAGAGAACAACATCTTCCATTGCAGCAATGGTATTACTTTTCAAAATTCTTGCCAAACCCGAAAGATTCTCGCTTGCAATCGGGTTTTTCTTATGAGGCATTGCAGACGAACCTTTTTGCCCGTTTGAAAAACCTTCTTCCACTTCAGCAACTTCAAACCTCTGTAAATGTCTTATTTCTATTGAAAAATTTTCAATTACGGCTCCAATAAGAGCAATAGACTGAATATAGCTTGCGTGTCTATCTCTTGCAATAACTTGTGTAGAAATTTTTGCAGGTTTCAATCCCAAAATTTCACAAGCCTTTATTTCAACATCAGGATTAATATTAGAATAAGTACCGCAAGGTCCTGAAATCTGTCCGACTAAAATATCCTCAAGTGCAAAATTAAAACGCTTTTTGGCTCTTTCTAGCATATCCAAAAGATTTAATAATTTAAATCCGAATGTTATAACTTCAGCTGCTATTCCATGACTTCTTCCTAAACATACAGTATCTTTATATTCAAAAGCCATTTTTTTAACAGCCAAAATTAATTTTTCCAAATCATCATTTATAATTTTTGAAACATCTTTGATTTGAAGTGCAAAAGCCGTATCTATAACATCGGAGCTTGTTAAACCTTTATGAATATATTGAGAATATTTATTTTCTGCATTTTCATTTACATTTTCCAAAAATGCAATAACATCATGACGAGTTATTTTTTCGATTTCATCAATTCTTTTAATATCAAACTTTGCCGTTTTTTTAATATTTTCATATATTTCTCTATCAAACTCACCAAGTTCAACTCTTGCTTTTATAACAGCAAGCTCAACTTCAAGATAATATGAAAATTTTTGTTCTAAATCCCAAATTTTTGCCGTATTTGGACGAGAATATCTTTCAATCATAAAAAAATTATATAATAAAAAATAGAGTCTGCAAATTAGCAGACCCTATTTATATAAATCAAAAGATTATTCTTTAGTATATTCAGCGTCAATCACATCATCATCTTTTTTGTCATTTGTTGATGTGTTTTCGCTTTGTGCATCACCTGTGGCATTGCCTTGTTGGCTTTCTTGTTGAACTTGTTGATAAGCTGCTTGAGAAATTGCATACATTGTTTGTTGCAAATCTTCTGATAATTTTTTCAATTCATCATTAGATTTGTTTGTGTCCAATGCTTCTTTAAGAGCTTTCTTTTGTTCTTCAAGTTTTGTTTTGTCAGAGTCTGAAATTTTGCCTTCGAAATCTTTAACAATTCTATCAGCTGCACCGATTAAAGATTGAGCATTGTTTTTAACTTCTGCTTCTTCTTTTTTCTTTTTATCAGCTTCAGAATTCATTTCAGCTTCTTTAACCATTCTGTCTATATCTTGTTCAGATAAGTTAGATGAATTTGTAATTGTGATTTTTTGTTCTTTATTTGTAGCTTTATCTTTGGCTGTAACATTAACGATACCGTTTGCATCAATATCAAATGTAACTTCGATTTGAGGCATACCTTTCATTGCCGGCGGAATACCGTCTAATCTGAACATACCTAAAGATTTATTATCACTTGCCATCGGTCTTTCACCTTGTAGAACGTGAATATCGACCGCTGTTTGGTTATCGTCTGCTGTTGAGAATGTTTGAGATTTTGAAACAGGGATTGTTGTATTTCTTGGAACCAATGGGGTCATAACACCGCCTAATGTTTCAATACCTAATGTTAGAGGAGTTACATCCAACAATACGATATCTTTAACTTCACCGGCTAAAACACCTGCTTGGATTGCCGCACCAACTGCAACAACTTCATCGGGGTTAACTGATTGGTTAGGGTCTTTTCCTGTGTATTCTTTAACTAATTGTTGAACAGCAGGAATACGAGTTGAACCACCAACAAGCACAACTTCATTCAAGTCTGATTTTGAAATACCTGCATCAGCTATCGCACGTTCAACAGGAGTTTTACATCTTTCCAATAAATCATGTGATAACTCTTCAAATTTAGCACGGGTTAAATTCATATCCAAGTGTTTTGGACCGTTAGCATCAGCTGTGATAAAAGGAAGATTGATATTTGTTTCAACAACGCTTGAAAGTTCGCATTTTGCTTTTTCAGCTGCTTCTTTTAATCTTTGCATTGCTTGTTTATCATTTCTTAAATCGATGCCTTCTTGTTTTTTAAATTCATCGCATAACCAATCAATAATTTTTTGGTCAAAATCATCACCACCTAGATGTGTATCACCTGATGTTGATAATACTTCATGAACACCATCACCAATTTCAAGAACTGAAACATCAAAAGTACCACCACCAAGGTCAAATACTAAAACTTTTTCTGAAGTTTGTTTTTCAAGACCGTAAGCTAAAGCAGCAGCTGTTGGTTCATTTACGATACGAAGAACGTCTAAACCAGCGATTTTACCTGCGTCTTTTGTTGCTTGTCTTTGAGCGTCATTAAAATATGCAGGAACAGTGATAACAGCTGATGTAACTTTTTCACCAAGATAAGCAGAAGCATCATCTGCCAATTTCCTTAAAATCATAGCAGAGATTTCTTGCGGAGTGTAATCTTTACCGTCTATGTTTTTCTTATAGTCTTCTCCCATGTGACGTTTAATTGAAATAACTGTATTATCAGGATTTAAAATTGCCTGACGTTTAGCCAATTGACCAACCAATCTTTCGCCGTTTTTTGCAAAACCGACTATTGAAGGAGTTGTACGAGAACCTTCAGCATTTGCAATAACAGTTGGCTTACCGCCTTCCATAACCGCAACAACCGAGTTTGTTGTACCTAAGTCGATACCAATTGTTTTAGCCATAATTATATATCTCCTTTTTATTTTTCTTATAGCTATAAAATAACACTGTTTTTAAAGATTATTAAAAAAATAAACAATTTCTTAATGTTTTAATATTTTATAAAAAAAGCGGTTTCAATAAACCGCTTTTAAATTATTTAATCACCCTGTTGAACAGATTTATTAGTCCATTCAAGTGCACGCTTACCAGGTAGAATCTTTCCGTCTGCTCTAATTCCATATCCAAAAGGTTTTTCAGGACCGCTGATACCGTCTACATCGATACAAAATACTTTATAATTTACATCAAATCCGTTTGCATCTTTATATTTACCGCCTGTACCAAAATTTCTGGTTGTTCCGGATGCAATAGAACCAAATGTTAAGGCAGGACTGCCTTGATAATATACTATTCCATCAGTTGTAACAATTTCTTCCTTAACATTTGAAGCGGCACTAGCACAATAAGTATCTAAATTAGTTTGAGCAGTTGAAGTTTTATCGGCACCGCTCGAATATGTTTGAACTGCACCATAAGAATCATTTGAAGCAGTAGAACAAGCCACACTCTTTGTACTTAAAATATCAGCAAAACTGGAACAAAAATATTTCTTTTCATTATTTGTTGAACCTTTAATCTGAGTTCCGTTTGCCTTAATTCCGAAATCACCACCGGAATAATACGCATCAGAATTTACAAGCTCTCTTATTACAGAGCCTAAAGTATTATTCGCCTTTTTAAATTTCATCACATTTTCATCAGGAGCACTTTGAAATGCAACCGGCAACAAAATAGCTGTTAATACACCAATAATTGTAAGAACTATCATAATCTCGGCTAATGTAAAAGCTTTTTTATACATTTTTCATTCCTCAACTAAAATATTATAAAATACTCTAGCACAATAATAGAAAAATAAAGACATACAATCTTATGATATTTTAAAAGCCCTATAAAAGGGCTTTTAACTAACCTTTGTATTTTTTAAGTAAAATCGAAGCATTTTGTCCGCCAAAGCCAAAAGAATTTGTTAATGCATATTCAACATCCTCTTTAATAGCTTTATTTGGAACATAATTCAAATTTGCAACCTCAGGATCTTGAGAATCAAGATTTATTGTAGGCGGAATCACGCTTTCATTTAAAACTTTGACACATACAATAGATTCAGCTGCACCTGTTGCACCAATCATATGTCCGTGCATTGATTTTGTCGAAGAAACTTTTAAATCTGGGTTCACATTTAAATCACCAAAAACTCTGGCTATAGCTTGAGATTCAGCAATATCACCAAGATGAGTTGAAGTTCCATGAGCATTAATATAACCAACTTCTTTTGGCAAAATTCCTGCTTCTTTTACAGCTAATTCCATAGCCTTGGCAGCACCGGCACCTGACGGATCCGGAGCAACCATGTCATAAGCGTCTGCCGTTTGACCATAACCGACAATTTCAGCATAAATTTTAGCCCCGCGAGCTTTTGCATGATTTAATTCTTCTAAAATTAAACACGCTCCGCCTTCTCCCATAACAAAACCATCTCTGTCAATATCATACGGACGGGAAGCACGCTCAGGTTCATCATTTCTTCTGGATAATGTTCTTGCAGTTGCAAATGCTCCTATTCCAATGTGTGTAATAACTGCCTCTGAACCGCCTGCAACTATTACATCGGCATCACTAAATTGAATTGAACGATAAGCATCACCAACACAGTGAGCACTGGTCGCACAAGCAGTAACAATAGCTTTATTTAATCCCTTGGCCCCAATTCTCATTGAAACTTTACCTGCAGCCATGTTTGCAATCAACATAGGAATTGTAAAAGGAGAACATTTATTCGGACCCCTGTTTATAATAGCAATATGCTGTTTTTCAAAAGTATCAAATCCACCTGCACCGGAACCGAAAACAACACCTACCCTATATGGATCTTCCTTTGACATTTCAAGTTTTGAATCTTTAAATGCTTCATCAGCCGCAACACAGGCAAATTGAGTGTATCTATCCATTCTTTTCATATCTTTAGGATCAAGAAGTCCTTTTTGGTTAACTTCGTCTTCAAAATCAGTAGCTTCAGCACCAATTGTAACCGCATGGCCATCTAATGACATTCGTGTCAGTGTTTTAACTCCTGACTTTCCTTCAAGCAAAGCACTCCAAAACTTTTCAACCCCACACCCAAACGGACTCACAATACCGATTCCGGTAACGACTACACGTCTTTTTTCCATATTTAATCCTCAAATCTAAATTTTTTAATGGTAATCTTCTCTCAAAAAAAGCTGCAAATATAAAATTTTTGCAGCTTTTTCACTAAATTTTTAACAAAGCTTTTTGAAATTAACCCATGTGAGCTTCGATATAGTTAACTGCATCTTGAACAGTAGCAATTTTTTCAGCATCTTCATCAGGAATTTCACATCCGAAAGCTTCTTCAAAAGCCATAACCAATTCAACTGTATCTAATGAATCAGCACCAAGATCAGCAGTAAAAGAAGCTTGTGGAGTAACTAAGCTTTCATCAACACTTAATTGGTCTATTACAACTTTTTTAACTTTTTCTAAAATTTCTGTACTCATTTTTACCTCAATTTAATAATACTATCTATTTACATGCTCAATTATATAAGCCTAAAAATATTTTTGCAAATTTATTTACAATTTATTAACTCTAAAAGGTGCTATCGGGCAATATATAACATTTTTTTTATGTAGTTTTGTAAATTAAAAAGTCTTTAAACCTGATGTTGATATATCCAAAATTTTCTCTCCGGCTTTAGTAAAATTTACAACATAACTCGATTGTCCGTTATTTTTATTAATACCTACTATTTTACCAACCCCAAAATTTATATGAAACACTCTTGTACCAACAGGTAAAAGCCCCTCGGCTCTGGCAGTCAAAAGTGGTTTCATCTTAGCTTTTTCCTTTGCTTTTGCAATCATTTCACTAACACACAGGTTTTTATTTTCCTCTTGAATACCTGTATTTTTTTTAATCACTTTAGCATTCACTGTTTTATAATTAATTTTTTCAACATTATCCGTCTTTTGCTTTTCTTTTGCTTTTTGAGAACTTGCTTTAATTCTTGCTATAGAACTTAATAATCCGCCACCAGAGATGCTTGATGATTCAAAATTATTTTTTCTTTCTTTAATTTTTGTCGTAGCAGCAGTAAAACTTGTTTTTACCCCACTATAGCCATTCCCCGAAGAAAAATCTTCTTCAATCAAATCAGAAGGGATTTCATCCAAGAATCGGCTTCTGGGGTTTGTTTGATAATTTCCCCAAACTTTTCTTGATTTTGCGTATGTTAAATATAATTTCTCTTTAGCTCTTGTAATTCCAACATACATAAGCCTTCTTTCTTCTTCAAGTTCGGAATTAGAAACTCCAAAAGCAATACTTCTTCCATGCGGAAAAATACCGTCTTCCATACCCGCTAAAAACACGAGAGGGAATTCCAGTCCTTTTGCAGCATGCAAAGTCATTAACGTGACAGATTTTTCATTATCATCAACTTCATCAATATCGGAAACAAGTGCAACTTGGGACAAAAAATTTCCCAAAGCCCCCATATCATCTTCAGGATCAAGATTAAAATCATCCTGTTGAAATTCTTGAACAACATTTATAAATTCTTGCAAATTTTCAAATCTGGATTGATTTTCAATATTATCTTCAACCAAAAGCATATCAATATATCCGCTTTTTTGCATAACTTCATTTACAAAATCAGATAAATTATATTCATTTTGTAAACTTGTAAGTTCTTCAATTAAAGAATAAAAATTCAGCAGTTTTTCTCTTGTTTTTAAATTTATATCTTCAATTTTATCTAAATTTTTTAGTGTTTCATATACACTTAAACTATTTTCATCCGCAAATCTAAAAAGCTTATTAACCGTTGTTTCACCAATTGAGCGTTTTGGTTCATTTATAATCCTTCTTAAAGCTTGAGAATCATTATGATTATAGATTAACTTTAAATAAGCAATTATATCTTTGATTTCTTTTCTGTCATAAAATTTAACTCCGCCAACAACCTTATATGGTATAGAATAGCTCATCAGTGCCTCTTCAATTGAACGAGATTGTGCATTAGTTCTGTATAAAATTGCAATATCTTCTTTTTTATAATCGGAACTATCAATTTTTTTTGCTATATATCTGCTTTCTGAAAAATCGTCCTGTCCTTCAAACAAAATAAGCTTTTCGCCTTCTCCTTTAGTAGAGTATAAATTTTTTTCGAGTCTCTGTTCATTATTCTTTATTACTTCATTGGCAGCATTCAATATATTTCCCGTTGAGCGATAATTTTGCTCCAGTTTAATCAATTTAGAATTTTTATAATCTGATTGAAAATTCAAAATAATCTTAAAATCCGCTCCTCTCCAAGAATAGATTGACTGATCAACATCTCCTACCGCACACAAAGAACCTGTTTCATTTTTTGAACCATCAGAAGGATACAACATTTTAATCAAATCATATTGTGCTTTATTGGTATCTTGAAATTCATCCACGAGAATATGTTTAAACCTTTGTTTATATTTTTCTCTTACTGCTTCATTTTCTTTTAAAAGATTAACCGAAAGCATCAGCATATCATCAAAATCAAGTGCATTATTTTGAGCTAACTGCTTTTCATATTCATAATAAACATCCGAAATTTTTTGATTATAATAATCCTTTGCATTTGTTGCAAAACAATAAGCATCCTGCATTTTATTTTTTGCATTGGAAATAGCTGTTTTTATAACTTTTGGGTCATACACCTTTTCATCTAAATTCAATTTTTTAAGAGCATTTTTAATAATTGTCTTTGTATCAGTATCATCGTAAATTACATAGTTATTATCCCAACTTCTTCCATCTTTTGTCTTATAATTTTCTAAATCACGCCTTAAAATTCTTCCACAAATACTATGGAATGTGCCGACCCACATTCTTTTAACAATTTCTTCGCCCAAATAACCGGAAAGCCTTACCTGCATTTCTTTTGAAGCTTTATTTGTAAAAGTAACAGCCAAAATATCATTCGGACTGACACCATTTGACACAAGATAAGCTATTCTTGAGGTTAAAACCTTCGTTTTCCCGGAACCTGCACCTGCTAAAACTAATATTGCACCGTTTTTTTCTATAACAGCTTGTTTTTGTTCTTTATTTAAACCCTCTAAAAAGCTCGGCTCCAATTCCTAAACTCCCCTAAATTATTTAAAAATATTCCCAAAATCTAAGAAATATGTTATCATTATATACAAAGAAAAAATTTTTAAAAGGAAAAAACAAACAAATATGGAAGAAAATATGGATAAACAAAGTCAACCTTCAATTATGGTTCCTCTTGAAGATATGGATAAAGTTGAACATAAAGAAGGTGATGATGTTGACACTTTAGCTCAAGAACTAGCAACAATAAGACAAAGTGCTAAAAGAATAGCAATAATTGGTTCAAGAAATCTTACAATTACTCACCAACAAATTATAGAAACTTTAACTACAAGCCTTGTTATGCAAGGAAACACCATAATTACATCCGGCGGTTCATCAGGAACAAATGCAGCAGCTATAAGAGGAGCACTTAAAGCTAATCCTGACAAATTAAAAATTATTCTTCCTCAAACAATCGGGCAGCAACCGTCTGACGTACAAGACCAATTAATTGGTGTACCGAATATAATTGAACATCCCGATAGAGCAATGATGACATTAGCAGATGCAAGCCGTATTTGCAATAGAGAAATAATATCCGAATGTCAACAATTAATTTGTTTCTTATCGCATTCATCTAATACACTGCATAAAGCAGTTGAATTTGCAGAAGAATCTCATAAAGTAGTTACTGTCTTCTATTTAGATTAACTAAATTAAGTCCGTCCGCAAAAAGACTTTTATATTTAAAAAATTAAAAAAAGGGGGCATTAACTTTGCCCCTTAACCAAAACACAAAAAATAATATGAAAATTAGTTCATTTCAGTTACGCAACGAACTGAAGCAGCTCGCGATTTAGATATCGTACCACCAGGCCAATAAACTCCGCGGTCATAATTAGTTATATATGC
>CALVGZ010000028.1 GCA_944327225.1 Candidatus Gastranaerophilales bacterium
CCTGCCTGCGTGCTTCGCACACCTTTGCCCTCGAGCCGTTCGCTGGACTGTCGTCCGCTCCTTGGCTCTCGGGTGCAGTCGCACTGCGTTTCGCTCGGCTCGACTCAGGTACGGTTACGGGCTGTTCGCTGAAGCTCCCGCTTCACCGTCACGCCCTTCACACACCTCTGCCCTCGCTCTCGCTCAACGTGTGCAGTTGCACTGCGTTTCGCTCGGCTCGGGATTTATCTCTTATCGATTATTTTAATTAAATGCCAGCCGAATTGTGTTTCAACAGGGTTTGTTATTGTACTTTCAGGTGCTTCAAAAGCTGCTTTTTCAAATTCTTTTACCATCATGCCTTTTCCAAAATATCCTAAATCTCCGCCATTTGCTTTTGATGGGCATTTTGAATATTTTTTTGCAGCATCTTCAAATGTGATTTCCTTGTTTTCAATTTGTTTTTTAATTTCAATTGCTTCTTTTTCTGTTTCAACCAAAATGTGCTCAGCTCTGACTTCTGTAAAATTATTATCCATCTGTGCTCCTATCTTGTTTGTAAATGTAAGAATAAAACCTAAAATTAATATTAATGCTATTAGAATTTTTTTCATTTTTTCTCCTTTTGGGTTCAATTTTATCATAAATATGTTATAATGTAAGTGGCCTTGTACGGGTTTACAATTTTGTTCCTACATTTAATTTAATAGGGAGAGAATTGCTCAGAAGGCTATGCTAGGTGTTTGAAGTAGACCGCTTGGTATTCCAAGAATAAACGGAAATGGATGCACCCTGGCACTCACCCACCTGCTAGACTAGGCAGGAAACAAAATTGCTCGTATAAGTGCTAAAAACCGGTCATTTGACCGGTTTTTAATGTTTAGTTATTATTTAGTAATAAAATGGATGTTCAAGGTTTTTAATTTTTTCTAATTGCATTTGTAACTTTTCAATTTCTGCATATAAAGCTAGTATTTCTTGTTTAATTTGTTGCATTTTTTCCCTTTTTTGTTCATTAAGATCAGCCAATTGTATTTGTAATATTCTTATAATTTGCAGTTTTTGCTTTTCATCGACAGCCTTTTGTATAGCATTTTGTGCTATAGTGTTTATTTTTTGTTTTTTAGCTTCAAAATAGGATAGTTGTTTTTTAAGTTCAGATTCTTTCGTTAAAATGTCCCTGTTTATTTTTTTTATTTGTTTTTTTAATTCTCGTGCTACATTTGCCCTAATTATTGCTATAGTCGGTTTTTCATATTTTTTTTCAAATTCAGAATTTATATTGTATTGAGGTAGTCTATCTTGATATTTTTCATTTTCTTTATTATTATTTTTAAAAGTTGTTTTATGGTTCAAAAATAGAATTTTCATATTTTATACTTCCTTTTATAGCTCATTGATTATATAAAACAAGTAATAAAAAAAAGTTGTTATTTTAAAAGTTGTAAATTGATTTAAAAAATAGTTTTTTGAAATTTAAAATTAATCATAGCATTGAAAACTTTATTTATAAGGTTGTACCAAGTGTTTAAAGTAGACTTTTGGTATTTATAAGCTATATACTTTAGTGTTTACATGCCTGTGCTATACTAAGTAAGAAAAATGATTCGTATAAGTGCTAAAACCGGTCATTTGACCGGTTTTAATTTATTTTATGTTATTTGGTGCTATACCGCATTCTTTTTCGAGAGTTCTTAAAATGCCTTCTAATTAAAATATTGATTTTGCTGTTTTTCTTTGTATTTCTGTTTTTTCTTGATTTAGGGCTGATATTTTTTGAATTGCATCATCTAAAATTTGTTTTTGTTGTGCTTTAATTTTAGAAAGCGCTTTTTTCTCTGCTTCTTCCAATGCTTTTATTTGTCTTCTTATTCTATCAATTTTAGCTAGATAATCAGCTGATGTTTTTAGTTTAGGGTCTTGATTTCGTTCTGTTATTGCTTTGTTTATATATCCATAATCAGAGTTTTTTTTGTGATACAAATCTATTTTAGGCAGTATATTTCCGTATTCTTTGCTTGCTGCCGTAAAATTAATGGGAGTAATATTTATTTTTTTCCTTTCCTATGTATTGATTTTTATATAAAACTATTGATAGAAAAAAATTGCTAGTTTATTAAAAAACCTGTGAAATTCACAGGTTTTTTATTTGTTTTTTAAAAATTAATCAAATTTAATTTGTGCCATTTCATCAAGCGAAGCAAAGACTTCACTTGCACCGCAATCAACAAATTGAACTTGAGCGGTAACTCCCGATGACAGGTCAGATAATAAATATAATCCTGCTTTTCCAACTTCTTCTACGGTTGGCGTACGTTTTAGAGGTGCTTTAAGGGCATTTGCTTTTAACATTCTGTCAAATCCGCCAATTCCTTTTGCTGCCATTGTTTTAATTGGTCCCGCCGATAGGCAGTTACATCTGATATTGTATTTTCCAAGGTCAGAGGCTATAAATCTCATAGAACTTTCAAGAGCGGCTTTTGCAACACCCATGATATTATAATTTGCGACAACTTTTGTAGCTCCAAGGTATGTTAAAGCGAGGATTGAACCCCCGCCTGAAGCTTCCATTTGAGGTTTTGCGTATCTTGCAATAGTAACAAGAGAATACGCACTTACATGCATTGCTAAATCCCAACCTTCACGAGAAACCGTATAAAAATCTCCAACAAGGTCATCTTTATTTGCAAAAGCTACTGCATGGACTACAAAATCAAGCTTATCGTATATTTTTGCGTATTCTTCAAAAACTTTTTTAACATCTTCATCTTTGGTGACATCGCATTCAAGACACATTTTAGCATTCATCGATTCCGCTATCGGGCGAACTCTTTTTTCCATTGCTTCATTAGCGTATGTAAAAGCAATTTCAGCTCCTTGAGCGTGCAGTTGTTCTGCTATTGCGTTAGCTATTCCAAATTTATTTGAAACACCAAAAATAATACCCTTTTTGCCGTCCATTAAACCCATATTAAAACCTCCTTTAAACTTCTTATGGGATGATTATAATATAAAAAGGATTTTTATACAAAAATGTAATAAAAAGGCGGGTTAATTCCCCGCCTTTTTATCTTATGACTCTTTTTTTGCCGGTATTCGCATTGAATAGAATGATCTTACGACAAAAATTAACGCTATTACTAAAAATACAACTCCTGCAATTTTAGAATATGCTCTAAAATCGGCACTTATAGCTATTTCCATAGCCAAAAGCCCAAATAAAGTTGTGAATTTAATAATTGGATTCATCGCAACGGAAGAAGTATCCTTAAATGGGTCTCCTACTGTGTCACCTACAACGGTGGCATCATGCAGGGGTGTTCCTTTTTCATCTAAATCAACTTCAACGATTTTTTTGGCATTATCCCAACATCCGCCTGCATTTGCCATAAATACAGCTTGGAATAGACCAAATACTGCTATTGCAATCAAATAGCTTATGAAAAATGATACGGGTGCATTGTTACATTGAGTCGGTGCAGATAAAAACGCAAGTGCCAATGCAAAAGAAAATAATGCAACAAATATGTTGAACATGCCTTTTTGAGCGTACTGAGTACAAATTTTTACAACCTCTTTTGAATTTTCAAGATTTGCTTTTTTATCGTCCGCTTCGCCTAATTTGATGTGTTTTTTGATATATTCAACAGCTCTGTATGCTCCTGTTGTAACGGCTTGCATTGATGCACCGGAAAACCAGTATATAACTGCTCCACCTGTTATAAAACCGAGTAAAGTGTATGGATTTAGAATATTTAAAATACTTTCAGGTGTTATACATAATGTATTTTTTATAACAAGAATTAAAGAAAATATCATTGTAGTAGCACCTACAACTGCTGTACCTATTAAAACAGGTTTAGAAGTTGCTTTGAAGGTATTTCCTGCACCGTCATTTTCTTCAAGATATTTTTTTGCATTTTCAAAATCGGGTTTAAATCCGTATGCTTTTTCAATTTGCATTGAAATATCAGGTTGTTCTTCTATTAATGATAATTCATAAACTGATTGAGCATTGTCTGTAACGGGACCGTAGCTGTCAACTGCAATTGTAACTGGGCCCATACCTAAAAAGCCGAATGCAACAAGACCAAAAGCAAAGACTGAAGGATATATCATAACATTTGTTATATGTAAGCTTGCAAAATATGCCAATCCCATTAAAAGAACAATTACTGCTCCAATCCAAAAACCTGAGAAATTACCTGAAACAATACCTGATAGGATTGTTAAAGACGCACCACCTTCACGAGATGCAACCACAACTTCTTTTGTGTGTTTTGCTTTCGGGCTTGTGAATATTTTAGTCATTTCAGGAATTAAGGCAGCTCCTAATGTTCCGCAAGAAATGATTAAAGACAAGATAAGCCATAAATTATCGGGCATCGAACCTAGTAACCATCTACTTACACCGAAAGTCATAATAATTGATAAAATTGAAGTTAACCAAACAAGATTTGTAAGAGGAACTTCAAAATCAAATCTTATGTTTTTCTTTTCGCAAGTTTTAGCGTAAATTGAGGTTTTAACATTATTAATCCAATATGAAACAATTGATGTAATAATCATCAAAAATCTCATGGTAAAAATCCAAGCCAAAAGTTGAATTTGATATTGAGGGAAAACGCCTAAAAGGATGAAACTTACAAGTGCAACACCTGTTACGCCGTATGTTTCAAAGCCGTCGGCTGAAGGTCCTATTGAGTCTCCCGCATTATCTCCCGTACAATCTGCAATAACTCCGGGGTTTCTCGGGTCATCTTCTTTAATGCCGAATTGTATTTTCATTAAGTCTGAACCTATATCGGCAATTTTTGTAAATATGCCCCCTGCGACACGAAGTGCTGAAGCTCCTAAAGATTCACCGATTGCAAAACCTATAAAACAAGCTCCTGCAAGATTTCCCGGGACAAATAATAATATAACAAGCATTAAAATAAGTTCAACGGATACCAATAAAACTCCTATGCTCATACCTGCTCTTAAAGGTATATTAAGGCAATTTAGAGGTTTTGAGCGAAGTGCCTGAAAAGATGTTCTTGCATTTGCCAATGTGTTCATTCTTATTCCGAACCAAGCGACAAGATATGAACCCAAAATACCTATAACAGACCAGATTAAAATTAATCCGACCCCAGATAAACCCATTTTTTGCAAAACGCCAAAATAATAGGCTATACATAGTGCAATTAAGATTTCAAGAATAATTAAAAATTTTCCCTGTTGAACAAGATATGTTTTACAAGTTTCAAAAATAGTGTTTCCGACTTGTTCCATTACAGGGTGAACTTTAATTTTTTTGATTCTTAAAAATTCAATTAAACCAAAAATACTTCCTATAACAGCGACTGCTATACCGACTAAAAGTAAATTAAAACTTGATGTGTCTTCTTTGATGTTTGGAACAACAAGATCTGCTTCACTTGCAATAGTTGGCATTGCAACTGTTAGGAAAGCAAATAATAATGCCGTAATTTTTTTCATTTACTAATTCCTTTATCTAAACAACTATCCTCGTTTCCTGATTATACCTGTTAATAAAAAAAAATAACTCCACCAAATGAGCCGTTTTGATGTTAAATTTTCTATTTTTATTTTATTATATAAAAAAACGGGGGCAAATATGAAACATGGTTTTACGGTTGATGAAAATAAATGTGTGAAATGCGGTCTTTGTTCTAAAGATTGTTTAACGGGTGCTATTATTCAAGAAAATAATCAAATACCCGACATGAAAAATCCTCTAAAATGTATTGAATGTCAACATTGTCTTTCAATTTGTCCGACGGGAGCAATTTCCATTATGGGCAAAAATCCTGAAAATTCTTATGAAATTAAGAAAATTAATTCTGATGATGTTTTGAATTTAATTCAATCAAGAAGAAGTACTCGTTTGTACAAAAGGGAAAATGTCCAAAAGGAAATAATTGAAAAATTGAAAAATATGTTAAATTATACTCCAACGGGCTGCAATAATCACAAATTGCATTTTTCTTTCATTGAAAATATAGATGTAATGGATGATTTTCGTTCAAAAGTAAATAAAAAAATTATTTCATTAATTGATAAAAAACCTTTGCAATTTTTGGTAAAAACTATAAATAAATTTTCAAAATATAAAGATGCGTTTTTAAAGGGTGAAGATATTTTATTTCGAGGTGCTCCTCATTTGGTTGTTGTTAGTGCACCTGTTAATGCTCCATGTCCAAAAGAAGACGGTATAATTGCATTGAGTTATTTTGAATTATATGCAAATAGTCTGGGTATTGGGACTTTATGGTGTGGATTTATGGAAGCGGTTTTAAAAATCATGCCTGAATTTTGTGATTATTTAAGAATTCCTGAAGGATACGCACCAATTTATGTTATGCTTTTTGGTTATAGCGATGTTCAATATAAAAGAACAATTCAACCGAGAGAATACTCTTTTACAACAATTGAAAAGCAAGAAAATAAACTTGATTTTATTTCAAAAGCTAAAAGAATATTTTGGAATTTTGCAAGGTAGAATCAAAAAGCCCCATTTTTTCAAGGTGTTGTGGAATTGTAAGACCTGAATTTTCGTCATATCCTATTGCATGTTGAAATTCATAACATCTTAACAGATTTTTACTTTCGGGATTTTGCATATAATCGTAATTTAATTTTAATCCTTTATTTTGCATTGCTTTTAAGAATTTAGAAATTATTGTTACTGTTTGTTCATAGGCTTCATGTTTTAAAGATTCATCGATATCATGTGCCATATAAAATGTTCTTAAATAATCATGATTTGTTATGAGATTTAAAAGCTCAAGATAGTTACATTTTATACCTGACTTATCAAAATCTATCATATTAATTTCTTCGTCAGTTAAAAGTAAATTGTTTACATTTAGAGGATCAAAACTGTATCCTGCTTCTTGTGCCTCACTAAATGTATCAAGCATTTTTTCGTAAGCTTCTGTATCCATTTTTGAAGCTTTATCAAGTAAGGTTTTAAAACTCATTTTTCTTGAATAATCTTCATAAGGAGCTTCATTAGGAAGAAGTCTGCCGTTTTCGTCTGTTATTGCAGAAATATGCGGAACGCCATAGGATTTTCCTTCTTGTTTTTTAAGAATTTCTATTATTTGGCACATTCCGAAAGGTCCGCCATCTGCTTTAATATGACCTATTTTTTGTCCTATATTAAAATCTTCGTGTTTATCTGTATCAATATATTCGGTTTTTGTTATACATTCTGGTTGAAAATAATTTTTACCGACTCTTAAAACAAATTTATCGTTGTTTGGAATAGAATAAACTACATTATTTGCACCATGTCCGATTTTATTTTCAGGGTTTAAAAAGATTTCCCTTAAGTTTTCAGGATTAAACATGTTGTTAAAGCTTCTTTCAAACGTGTCTCCACCGGCTTCTAAGTTACCTTTGAAAGAAATTTTTTTGAAATTTGTAATTTTTTGAACATTTGAAAAATTAATTTTTGTAATTTGCATAATTTTATTCTCCTTAGTATTTTTTTAAAACATGTGAATAATAAATTTTGTTAATTTTTATAATATGAAATTTATGTTACAATTCAATTATTTTGAAATTTAAAATGGTATAATCTTTGAATAAATGAGGATAGATTAAATTATGAAATATGATTTCGGATTAAGTTTAGAAGAATTGGAAAAAAGAACTTCAAAAGATTGTCTTATAACAAAACACATGTTAGATATCGATGCTCCTGAGTTTTTGGCGTTATCTGACGGAGATAAAACAGCCCTTTCTTATCTTGTAAAAGTTGCAAGAATAATTGAAAAAATAAATATGCAACTTGATTCATCACATAATTTGCCTTTTAAAAAATTTCTTGAAGAAGAGATTAAAAAATCCGCAAAAACCGGTGATAGGCGTGCGGAACTTACAAAGATATTATTTGATGCTCAAAAAGGAATTTTTGCTCTTGATTGTGAATCAAATTTAATAAAATTAGCGGCAAATCTTGAAAAAAAATTGGGTAGAGGTCTTTATCCTGATGATTTAGATAAAGATGAATTTCATAAAATTTTAATTAATATGTTAAAACAAGGTAAAATACAAGATGTTAAAAAGATTTTAAATCAAAGAAGTGTAGTTGAAAGAAATAAATATAAAAAAGATGAACTTATTGCAATTGATTATGTTGATAAATTTGCTGATGATTTCAAAAAAATTGCAGAGTTGTTGTTAAGAGCTAGTTGTGTTTCAACAAATGTAGAATTTAATGAGTATTTAAGACTTCAATCACAGGCATTTTTGGTTGCAGACCCTATGTTGGATGCTTATGCTGATAAAAAATGGGCGAATTTGCAGGATACTCCTCTTGAATTTACGATTACTCGTGAAAATTATTCTGATGAAATGACAGAGACTGTCTTTGAAAATGAGGAGCTATCAAAGCTTATAAAAGAAAATAATATTGATGTTATTTCAAAAGATTATCTTGGTTGCAGAGTTGGGATTGTAAATAAAGAAGGTACAAATTATATTTTAAAAGTTAAAGATTATCTTCCTTTGATGGCAAAAAATATGCCTTATTCAGAAGAATATGAACAGACAATTTCGGATGAAAATGAAATTTCTCAAACAATGGTAGACGTGGATTTAATTGAAGTAGCTGGAGACGTTGGAGCATTCAGGGCGGGTATAACTTTAGCTGAAAATTTGCCAAATAATGATAAGCTATCTTTAACTATAGGTGGTGGAAGGAGAAATGTTTATCATAGGCAAATTCGTTTTATTACGGATGAAGATGCTAAGAAAAAACTTCAAGAACGTTTGGATAGTATTTTGGATAAAGAATTTCATAAATATTATGATGATACTATGGACCATGCTTTTACAATCGGGCATGAAAACGGTCATTCGCTTGGTCCTAAAACAGGTTGTGAGGCTCTCGGAAAGTATAAATCAATAATTGAAGAAAATAAGGCCGATATGGTCTCTTTGTCAATGTTGGATGTATTAACCGAAGCGGGTTTATATACGGAAGATGAAAGAAAAAAAATTATTGTAACTTATGCTGCTGATAATATGTTGAAATCAAAACCTGATATAACGCAAGCTCATAGGGTTCGCTCCGTTATGCAAAATTATTATTTTATTCAAAATGGTGCAATGAAAATTTCAAAAGATGGTGTTCTTTCAATAAATATTGATATGATGGTATACATTGCTCGTCAAATGTTAGCTGAAATTGTTAAAATTCAGATGTCGGGTGATTTTTTAGCAGGTGAAAAATATGTTCTTGAAAACTTTGTTTGGACACCCGAAATGGAAATTATGAGTCAAAAATTGAAGAAAATTTCAAAACGTTTAAACGGCAGAACTTCTCAACCTTTGGCTGATAAATTGTGTGAGGAAATAATTTAGATAATTACTATAAATTTTATTCATCAATTAAACTAAAATTTTCAGGTAAAATTTCTTCTATTTTTTTAACAAATTCGAAAGGTCGAATTCCAAGTGCTTCTGATAGTTTGAAAATGGTTGTCAGTTGGGGATCTTTTAAGCCTCTTTCAATATTACTTAAAAGAGATGTTGAAATTTCGTATTCCGCACTCAGAAGGTAATTGCTTTTATTTTTTTTAAATTTTTTAAAAATTTCTCCTGCGGCTTTTTGAATAAGGATTTTATTTTTAAAATTTTTGTCAGATTGTTTCTTTATAGCCATGATTTTAATTTTTTCTTGCTTTTTTTAAATAATAATTGTAATATGTTGCTATCTCGTTCACGAACGTGATAGAAAAAAGTTTGAATGATTGAAGTGGAATTATGAAAAAAATATTTGTTATATTTTTTACTAAAAACGCCTTTTCTTTAATTGAACTAATGATTAGTTTAATTGTAATAAGTTGTATATTAGGAGCATTTACTCCGGTAA
>CALVGZ010000029.1 GCA_944327225.1 Candidatus Gastranaerophilales bacterium
TATGTAGCACGTGTTGTTAAAGTTTTTGGAGGTAAATCATACGAGATATTATACTCATCTCTAGAACCTGAAATACAAGAAATTCTCCAAGATGAATTAATTAAAGAAGCAACTCAATCAAATTGCACCGCATTAGTCCTTTTAAACTCAACAACTAAATACCCGACATTTATTTCAGAGAGTGTAAAATTAATAGCCCTTACTAGAGTTGATAGGTTTAAGAGATTCTGTTTACATTAGATACAGCTTATTTGATTTAAGTAAAATACACGTTTATTCAACTAAAGGTGAATTTTATGTATCTTATCTCCACTTGGCTGAAAAGATATGGAGGAACGGAAAATTTTTTGAGGAAAAACGCTTTGATTTATTTGAATTTACGTTAAATTAAGGGGTGTATTTTAGAAATTTTTTTATGCTATCCTTGTAGAAAAGGAGTGAAGTATGGACAAAAATCATGATGTAAATTACTTTTGGGTTAATCAAGGTTCAAATTTTCGTAAAGAATTAAATGATGGAATTTTATGTTCTCCTCAAAGAGATAAAAGAGGAAGTGATAAATATAAATTAATGCGAGATTTACATATCGGTGATATTATAATTAACTATAAAAAACCCGAAATTGTAGCTTTTTCGGAAGTATTAGAAGAAGCATATATTAACGAAAATGATGATTATGAAGTTAAATTAAAATATACTCTCCTAGATAAACCAATAAAAAAAGAAGAATTTAAAAAAAGATTAGGTTCCATTGAAAAAGTTCAGCAAATACTATCAAATATTAATAATATACCATTTGACAAAAATTTTAATGTTAATTTAGGATACTTATTTAATATCAACAAAGAAATTTTTGATTTGATTTTTAACAATAACCCAATTTTAAGTTTAAAATGGTGGGAAATAGCTGCTATTGCTATGTATAAAGAAGATCCAAATAGAGAATATAAACCAGCAGAAGTCTTAAAATTAGAATTTGTAAAAAAATCGATAGAATTAAAAAATGTAAAGAATCCTAGTATTGCAACAGAATTAAAAGAATGTTCAGATGATATATCTAGTAATTATAAAAGAAAAAATCGAAATTATTTTTTACGTAATGGAGAGTTTTATAAATTATCAGAAGAAGGGAAAAATTATATACAAAAAAATTTGCGATTATTTATTAACAATAATAATTATAAATTGAATCATAGTAAAAATATAATTTTATATGGACCTCCAGGTACTGGAAAAACGTATAATACAGTTATTAAAGCTATAGAAATCACAAATCCTGAATTGATACAAAGAGATGAAAATGGAAATGTTGAAAACTACAAGGTTTTAAAAGAAAAATTTGATGAATTAAAACAACAAGGTCAAATCGAATTTGTTACCTTCCACCAATCTTATTCATATGAAGAGTTTGTTGAAGGGATTAAGCCATATATTCCAGAATGGGGAACTGTTGAAGAGAATAACAGATTTGTTGGGCAAGATGGTATTTTCAAAAAAATATGTAATTCAGCAAAAACAACTATCAAAGGAGATTTTGAAAAAATATACTCTCAGTTTATAGAAGAAATCGATGAAAACTATGAATTTAAAACAAAAAAAGCCTCTTTTAAAATAAGAGTCAATGATAATGATGGTTTAACAATTCGTACAGGTGATAATTTCGAAAAAGAAACATGTGGAACAATAACTAAAGAACAAATCAAAAACCAAACATTTACATCTTTAGGGCGAAAACAAAAGTTAGAAGCGATAACAAAATATTTAAAAGAAAAATATGGGTTAATGTTTTCTACTTCTATTGCGGTTAAACCTCATATATTAATCATTGATGAAATTAACAGAGGCGATGTTTCAAAAATATTTGGTGAGCTTATAACCCTTATTGAAGAAGATAAGCGTATTGGCAAAGAACATCAAATGACAGTTACTCTTCCTTATTCAAGAGAACCTTTTGGAGTTCCTAATAACCTATATATTATTGGAACCATGAATACAGCGGATCGTTCTATTGCTCTTTTAGATACTGCTTTAAGACGTCGTTTTGATTTTGAGGAAATGATGCCAAAACCTGAGCTTCTAAGTGAAAACATTGAAGGCATTGACTTAGAACAATTATTAACTAAAATTAATGACCGAATTAAAAATGAGTATGATAGAGATCATCAAATTGGTCATTCATATTTAATGGGTGTTAAAAATAAAGAACAGCTTGAAAGAGCTTATAAAAACAGAATATTACCACTATTAAATGAATATTTTTATAATGACATTGACTCAGTTGCAAAAATTTTAAATTGTAAACCTAATGACGTTAGTTCAAAAGAAAACTGGTTTAATGTATTAAAAGAAGCACAGAAATCTACTAAGAAAGACAATGAACAATAAATCAATAATTGTTTACGAAAATAAAAATATTTATTCCTGCAAGGAAGAATGTAGCAGCTGTAATTATCAAGATGGCGATAATTTGTGCTGCGTAAATTATTGCAAGCCTGATTATTTTAAAGAATTAAAACAATATTGTTTGATAGAGAATCAAGACTGTGGGCTAGAATATTCTGCAAAAGCTAATTGTATCAGTATAAATAAATATACAGGAATTATACAATTAAAAGATGGAACTTATTTGGAAATTTTACCGAAACTTAGTGGGAACACAATAGATGAAAGTCGTAAAATTTTTGAAAATCTTGTTTTGGCATCTAAAAATTTAACCAGAGAATATAAACACAACAAGGATGTCATTTCACAGACTAAAAAAAATAAACATGTTATAGAAATACTTATATCAGTATTTTGCGATGATTTATATGAAATCTTAAAAAAAGGTGTTAAAAATCTTATATTAGAAAATCAGAAAATTTAAATAAATATAAAGGTAAATTAAATTTTGCAGAGCATATAAAACATAATCTTACAAACCAAAGCAGATTTTTTGTTAATTACAGTGAACTTTATCTAGATATTGCAGAAAATAAAATTTTGAAAACTGCTTGCTTATATCTGGTTAAACAAACTCAAAGCGAAAATAATAAAAAGATTTTGCGAAGATTTTTGGTGGAGTTAGATGATGTTTCTATTTCAACAAATCTTGAAAAAGATTTGCAGGAAGTAAATATTAACAGACTGAATTCCTACTATGAAAGACCATTGTTATATGCAGAATTTTTCTTAAGACAGCAAGTCTTTTTCCCTAAAATGGGTCGCTCAAAGCTTCCAGCATTGCTATTTCCTTTAGAAAAAATGTTTGAAGATTATATTGAATTAATTTTAAAATCAGCAAATATACCCTATAATTCGCAATATAGTCGTCATTATCTTCTTAAAAATAATCTTTTTCAAACTAAGATGGATTTTGTCATTTTTAAAGATAATAAAGCAATCATACTTGATGCAAAATGGAAAGAATTAGATTCATCCTCAGATAAATTTGATGTAGCACAAGCAGATTTATATCAGCTATTTGCGTATTCTGAATTAATAAAAAATAAAGAAGCAAAAGTTGAAGAAGTTGAAATAATGCTTCTTTACCCTGAATCAAATAATTTCAAAGAAGCAACAACCTGGGAATATTTTAATAATACTCCAGTAAGCATTATGCCGATTAATGTTATTGAAAAAGAAAACAATCAGTTGTTTTTGGATGAATTAGGGAATTATGTTTAAGCAACCAGGCTTACAAATACACAATTTAAAAAAACATTTAATATCACAGCAGAGCTTGGCAAATCATTTGACAAAAAAAGAATAAATTGTATAAATAAATCCGTCGAATTAAAACTGAAATTATAATTTTGCCGGAGATTTAAGTATTTAAAATACAAGAAAAATTTTCATCTATATCATATAAGAAAATTGATGTAAAGTTTGACTCAAATTTATATTTAGATATTTCATCTGTAAAGGTACAATAATTACCTATTTTATTTGATGGTACTGTTACCAACAAGTAACACTCATCACATTTTGCTTGATATTGTTTAATTTTTTGATTTTTTTTATTTATGCATAATTGTAATTCATCACATGAATTAAACTTTAACATGCCCGTATTATTTACATGGCAATCATATTTTCCAGATGAAATAGAAGGAAAATCTTTAATAGATATTTGGTAATACTCATCTTCAATTTGAATCCATTGTTTGATAAGTTTTCCTAATTTTATATCTTTAATATTATTAGAAACAAGTTTTCTTAATTCTTCTATAAAAAGATTTTGCGATGGAATTTTAGAAAAACCAGGATTATAAAGCTCATTTAAATGTTCTTTATGATCTGAGTTCCATATTCTTGGATCATATTTATCAATTACCATAGATATTGGAATATCATATTTTTTCTTTATTTCTTTGCATATTTTATTACCAATCCTAGTTAAAACTCTTGAAAAATTAAGATGGTCGTGCTTTATATAAAATTCAGTAATTTCCAAACCTAATGTTTTGTTATCAAAAGTTCTTAGCAAAAAGTCAGGAGTTTCATTATTCACTTTTTCAACAACTTTTTTCTCTAAAAACCAGTTATTGCCAACTTTTGTATTTAAGAAATTGTTTAATAAACTATTTTCTTCCTCTTTTTTTGCAACATTTTTATTCATTATGTTTAAATTATATCAAACAATTTGTAAATATCTTTCTTTTACATTTTCTCAATATACCAATTAGAATTTCCAAAGTGATTTCTCTTGTTTGTCGGCGTTAAACGGGCACACTACGATTCAGCCCTCTGCCGACAAGCCGCAAGTTCCATTGTAATTGGAAGAAGAACTTATATTCCATTAAGTTATCGTCTTTAAAACTCTAAGAATACTTATTAATTGTATTCTACGATAACTTTCAAAAGCAGTTCGGATTTCTTTTGCAAACTTGTTTTTCCATATACAAATCAGCAATCCGATTTCTTGAGTCTTTAAGTTTAAAACCTTTGTTCCGTATAAGCGATAGTCTTTTTCTGCCATTATTTATTCCTTTCAAATATCAAATCTGAATAGATTTTATCAGGCTTTTGAGGATCAATTAAAAACTCTTTCATAAACACAAATCTTTCTCTGCAAGCGTTTTCACAAATTATAGTGTCGAAATTGTAGAAACCAATTAGTTTGTAATACTCATTATCAGAGCTCATAAAACCTTTAATCTTTTTAAGTTTGTATTTTTTTTGCCTAATTCAATCATTGTTACCTCTTGTTAACAATGACATATATCGCTCTCAATAGGTTAAATATCAAGCAATCTATTTAAAAACTTATCAATTAAACATAATTGATAGCCTATTAGAATGGAATTTAAGCAAGCCTTTTTTTGGGGTATATATTTTCTACTATTTTTACAATAAAATTTAACACAAAGCTTTTTAAACAACTTTTAAACAACATTTTAATTATATTTAAAAACTTTCCGGATAATTTATGAAATAAACATTTAATTTATCAGAATCACGCCTAAGATTTTTAATAATTGGTGTTATGTTTCTAAGCTCCTCATATTCTTGCTGTTTTTGACAGAAGTAATCAAGCACAACTGTTGTGTTGTAAATCCGTTCTACTAATTTTTCTAACTTTTCAAAATCAACTTGCTTAATCTGATAAACAATAACTTTTTCCATACGACCTCCTTTTTAGGTGTCGTATTCATCGCTTAAAGTTAAAATAAAATCAAGTTTATATTTTTGATACAATTAAAAAAAATAGGAGTTTAAAAATGGTTATAAGAACTGGTTCAGCAAGAAAGCCTTGGACTAATTACAAAACTTCAAATCATATCATTGCATATTTAGACATACTTGGCGCAAAGGATATGATATGCAACGATACTAATTTTGATTTTCTAAATCATCTAAATATGTTTATGGAAGATGCAATTGAAGAATCCAGCGGAGGAATTTTTCCTAAAAAAGAAAAAATATTTGTAAAAATATTTTCAGATAATATTTTATTAGCCATAGAATTAAAAGAAAACGATGAACAAAGAGAAAATAAAATAGCAATATTATTTAATACTGTTGCAAATATATATAATGAAATTTTGCGATATGGATATTTAATGCGTGGGGCAATTGTTGAAGGGGAATTTTTTCATAACGATATTATTGTATATGGAAAAGGTCTTGTTGAAGCCGTTCAATTAGAAGAAAACGTTGCTAAATATCCAAGAATAATAGTAAAAACAAAGGTTAATGAAGCTAATAGTTGCTATTACCTTATGAAAGATAGTGACGGAGAATCATTTTTAAATATTTTTCGTCTATGCGAGGGTGTAGACGGTGCAACATTTAAAATTAATCTTTTAGGACTGCTTAAAAAATACAAAAATAATGAAAAAATAAAAGAAAAAATAATGTGGATGATTAATTATTTCAATTCTTGGTTCACAAAATATGAATATAGAATTATGAATCAACAAAAAATTGCAGAGGAGGAAATTCAAGAAGCAATTTGTTAATTTTTATAGTTATAAATATGCTATAATTAACAAAAGTAGATGCTCATGCCTATCAAATTCCCAATAAAATACGGCAATCAGACTGTAACTAAAGAAATGTTTTTAGAAACATTGAATTATATTATTTGTTTTATTGAAAATCATTTTGATTGTAATTTAGAAATATACCGAAATGCATTATCAGTGTTTAAATCAATGATTAAAGCTGCAAATGGCATAAATGATAGAAGACCAGATAAAGAATTGTGCAAACAAACTTTTGATGTTCTTGAACAAATAGAAAATTTTAATGCAGATGAGAAAACTAAAAGACAAAATAGAGAAAAATGTGCTTGGTGTAAACTTATGATCGAGAAATTTTATTAGTTCCATTTAGTACCAACTAATAGCTATCATATTCAAAATCATCACAAATATTTTTAATATTTTTCATATTTAAATTAGACTGAAAATTTCTAAAACCTATTAATTTATTAGCAAATTCTGCGTTAGGGTTTGAATACAAATAAACTTCATATAAATCTTTTGGATTATCTATTTTCTTTTGAATATTTGCAGATAAATCAACGATAAACAACAATCCACTTAAATGTTTAGCAATAAATGCCGTTGATAAGTCTGAATTATCGTCAAATACATCTTCTACTTTTGTTAATCTGCAAAAAACGCGTCTTGCTAATGC